>JBILDU010000144.1:0-5668 GCA_044352465.1 Bdellovibrionota bacterium | reverse complement strand
CCAACCCCGCTCTCCTTGTATCCCCCGAACGGTGAGGTGGGATCGAACTTGTTGTAGGTATTTGCCCACACCACTCCGGCTCTGAGCTCCGCGGTGACCTTAAAGATCTTTGACCCTTTATCGGTCCATACCCCCCCTGAGAGACCGTAGGGCGTGTTGTTTGCCTTCTCAATCACCTCATCGACCGTGCGAAACGTTTGCACCGCGAGGACCGGACCAAAGATCTCTTCCTGGACGACCCGGTGGGACTGCGCCACGTTCAAAAATAAGGTGGGTTTACACCAAAAACCTTTGCGCGGAAGCGCGCACGACGACTGGAAGATGTCAGCTCCCTCGGCGATTCCGCTGTCGATGAAGCTCGCAATCTTCTGCAGTTGGGCTTTAGAGTTGATCGCCCCGATGTCGGTGTTTTTGTCGAGCGGGTCTCCAACGATTAAGGTAGCCATCCGGTCTTTGAGCTTCCGAATGACGATGGGGGCTACCCCTTCTTGCACGAAGAGCCGAGAACCGGCGCAGCAGACGTGACCTTGATTGAAAAATATACCGTTAATGATCCCCTCGACCGCTTGGTCGAGCGGTGCATCCTCAAAGATGATGTTCGCGGCTTTTCCACCAAGCTCAAGGGTGTAGCGTTTGTTCGTACCCGCGACCGCTTTTTGGATTAGTTTCCCGACCTCGGTTGATCCGGTAAAAGCGATCTTGTCGATGTTCGGGTGGTGCGCGAGCGCTGCTCCGGTATCTCCCGCCCCCGTGACGATATTAACAACACCAGGGGGGAGCTCCGCCTCCTGCAAGATCTCGGCAAGAAGAAGCGCGGTGAGCGGGGTGGTTTCGGCTGGTTTTAATACAACCGTATTGCCACAGGCGAGCGCTGGGGCGATTTTCCAGGCCGCCATGAGCAAGGGGAAATTCCACGGTATGATCTGTGCGGCAACTCCGAGTGCTCGGGGCGTGCGCCCTGGAAAAGCGAATTCAAGTTTATCGGCCCATCCGGCGTAATAGAAGAAATGCGCCGCAGCGAGGGGGACGTCGATCGTTCGGGACTCCCGAATCGGTTTACCTCCGTTCAACGATTCGACCACCGCGAGTTCGCGGGAGCGTTCCTGGATGAGTCGGGCGATTCGAAAGATATACTTGCCGCGCTCTTTTCCGGGGAGTTTCGACCACACCGATGCGTACGCCTTTCGGGCAGCTTTCACCGCCTTGTCCACGTCGCTTGCTGAGGCCGCGGCTATCTCGGCGAGCGGGGTCTCGGTGGCTGGATTGATCGTCGTAAAATGTTTGCCTTTGCTCGGTGAAACCCATTTCCCATCAATAAACAGGCCGTACCGTTTTTGGAGCTTCACATGATCGGCGCTCTCCGGGGCGGGCGCATAACTCCAATCGGTCGCGAAGTCGAGTCTTGGTTCAATTGGTTCAGTCACAGATCCTTCCTTATGCTGAGAAGAAATTCGAAATCTTCGTATCGAGAGCGGTGACGGTGGCGCGTCGCCTCGAGGGTGGTTTTAAAGCCACTTCTGAGCCACCAGTCACTTTTGTTCCTAATCCTTCGAAAAATAGTCGAGCGATTGATACACGCCGGTGTATTCTTTCGCGAGTTGCATCACGATGTCGTTAGCCAGTTTGCTCGCCCCAAAACGGAACATGTCCGGATTGAGCCAGGCTTCTCCGAGCGTTTCCCGAACCACGACGAGATATTGCAGGGCGAGCTTCGCGGTGGCGATTCCTCCGGCTGGCTTCATTCCGATCTTTTTGCCGGTGGCGTAGTAAAAATCGCGAATAGCCTCGAGCATGACAAGCGTCACTGGAAGGGTTGCCGCAGGGGTCACCTTCCCGGTGGATGTTTTGATGAAATCGCCCCCGGCATACATCGAGATGTCGCTCGCCCGCCGAACGTTATCGAGGGTATGTAGCTCGCCCGTCTCGAGGATCACCTTCAGGTGGGCCTCTCCACACGCTGCCTTTATCGTTGCCACCTCGTCGTAGGTAAAATTGTAATCTCCGGCGAGGAAACGCCCCCGCGAAATGACCATATCGATCTCGTCTGCGCCTTCGCCGACGGCGCGCTTCGTTTCCTCAACTTTCGCCTCCATCGTTCCGTGGCCACTGGGGAAAAAAGTCGCCACCGAAGCTACTTTAATGCCGGAACCGGCGAGCGCGGCCTTGGCGATCCTCACGAAGTCGGGATAGACGCACACCGCGGCGACGGCGGGGAGCCCCGGCAGGGCATCACAGAGGTGGCGGGCCTTGTAGCAGAGTTGAGAAACCTTACCCGGGGTGTCTTTCCCATCGAGGGTTGTGAGGTCGATCATACTGAGGGCGAGCTTCAACGCCCTCACCTTGGAATCCTTTTTGATGCTGCGGTGACTGAGGCGTTCGACCCGCTCTTCAACTCCCACAAGGTCGATCGCTGGGGTGAGGCGGAAATCGGGTCGAGGCTCGGTTGGGGCAGCGGTGGTCGTAGTCATAGCAACTGACACGGTTATTAGCGCCAGCACTATACCGAAGTTCGCGCAGTTATCCAAAAAGATACCGTTTGAGCGGCACACGGAGGAGGAGGCAGCGAATCCCCGGCGTTTGGTTGGGTGATACGTTGTTAGCGCTTTATTTTGTGTTCATCAACGTAGTGACGTTCGTCGTCGCGGCAAGACCTAAGCCGGGCCAGATGCGTCGGATATGCACGCCAAAAGCTGCGTAAGTGCAGGTAATTTAGAGCTATATTCAATCCGCTGGAGCCACCAATCTCTAAAAAGTTGGCCGGTACCTAGAGCCGGGATCGAAGAGGGCCATAGGTAGGTTCTCTATTATTGGCGTTGCCTATACCGAGGTCTGAGCTCTATAGGTCCTGAGGAGGCTGACGAGCTCGTCTGGACTGTTTGTATTCGCCGGGTTTTGAGCGTCGGTCATAAATAACTGAGCACGTTACTTAAGGAGAGGCTCTCGGTATGGATATGACAGTGTTGCAGTACGATATCGTCTATAACGCGTTCTCATTCGCGGTTGCGGTGATGGGAGCGGCGACGGTTTTCTTGTTTCTCGGCCGTTCGCAGGTCGCTCATCATTACAAGACCGCGGTAACCATCAGCGGACTGGTAACTTTTATCGCCTTCTACCACTACTGGCGGATATTTGAGTCGTGGGAAGCTGCCTACACCGTCGCTAACGGCGCGGTTACCGCGACGGCGCATCGTTTCAACGATGCGTACCGTTACGTTGACTGGCTCCTCACCGTCCCGCTCCTTCTTACCGAGCTCGTCTTGGTGATGCGCCTCTCGCGTGAGGAGACGGTGTCGCGCGCCTCGCATCTCGCGAAGCTCGCTGCTCTCATGATCCTCCTCGGCTATCCGGGTGAGATTTCGACCGACAACGAAACCCGCTGGATGTGGTGGGCGGCTTCAATGATCCCGTTCCTCATGATCGTGTGGAACCTCTTCACCGGTCTGTCGAAGTCGATCGCGGCGCAACCTGAGAGTGTGCGCGATCTTATTAGCATGGCTCGCCTTATCGTCGTCGTTACCTGGGCCTTTTACCCCATCGTCTACATGTTCCCGATGCTCGGTGTCACCGGCGGGAAAGCGGAGATGTTTGTGCAGGTGGGATACACCATCGCCGACATCTTGGCCAAGGCTGCGTTCGGGGTGTACATCTGGCTCATCGCTGTGCGTAAGTCGGAGGAGAATCACTAATAATTCTTCTCTCGCAGCGATGCCTCGCGGCATCGCTCAAAGCAGCGCCCTCGGGCGCTGCTTTTTTTTGCTTCGCGCGGTCGTTCAACGGTGATGTTTTTCGTATCGCGACAAACATAAAGTTGATAACGTCGAATTATGAAGGCTCTCGTTGTTGGTTCCGGTGCCGGGTCGCTCGCGAGCGCGTTGCGGCTTCGTGCGCGGGGCTTCGAGGTCGAGGTTCTCGAGGCTTGCCCGGACCCAGGTGGTCGGGCGCGCACGTTCACCTTTCACGGCGAATCGTTTGACGCTGGTCCGACGGTGATCACGGCGCCGTGGCTCTTTGATGAGTTGTTCGAGCTTTTCGGCGAGCAACGCCGAGACCACATTGAGTTCGTGCCGTGCGACCCTTGGTATCGCCTGCAGTTCGCTGATGGGAGTTCGATGGATCTCGTCGCTGGAGTCGACCGGCAGGAGCGGGAGATCGCCAAGATATCTCCCCGCGATGCCCAGCGTTATCGGGCCTATCTTCAACATAGCGAGGAGCTCTATCGGGTCGGGTACGAAGAGCTGGGGGCGTTCGATTTCAGCGGTGTGCTCTCGATGGCGCGGGTATTCCCGGCGCTTTTTAAACTCGGAGGGTTCCGCAGCCTCTGGCGCCACACCGGTCGTTACTTCGAAGATGACCGGGTGCGGCAGGCTTTTTCGTTGCAGACCTTGCTCGTCGGCGGGAACCCGCTCACCACCACGGCGATATATGGCCTCATCCATGCGATGGAACGACGGGGTGGGATTTGGTTCGCCAAGGGGGGGACGGGACGTTTGATTGAAGCGCTCGTCGATTTGGCCCGGCGGCACGGGGTTCGCTTCACTTTTGGCGCGCGGGTCGATGAGATCGTGACGGCGCCGGGGGGTGGGGTGACCGGGATCGGTGCCATGCTCGAAGAGCACCGTTACCACGCGCCGGGCGATCTGTTGGTCTGGGGCGGAGATCCTGAGGTTCTCTACTGGATACTTGGGGGGGCGCGCACCTCGCTGGTCGAGCGCTTACGGGCGAAGACGGTGCAGAGCTCGATGGGTCTCTACGTCCTCTACTTTAAGACCGCGGCGGCTTATCACCACGTCGCCCACCATACCATCGTTCTCTCGAAGCGGTGGCACGGTCTTTTGCGGGATGTTTTTCGGGGCCAGGTATTGCCGAACGATCCGAGTCTCTATCTCCATCGACCTGCCGCCACCGACCCGCGAGCGAGCGCCTCAGGCGATCTCTTTTACGTTCTGGCACCGGTGCCCCACTTGGGGAATTTTACCGATTGGCCAGCGAAGGAGCCTGGGTTTCGGGCCCAAGTGCTTTCTATTTTAGAGGAACGGATTTTACCGGGGTTGTCTCAGGAGCTCCAGTTCGCTGAGGCGATCGATCCGAGATATTTTCGGGAGACGCTCCAAAGTCCGCTTGGTGCGGGCTTCTCGATAGCGCCGGTGTTGACGCAGTCGGCGTGGTTCCGTTTCCATAATCGAGCCGATCGTGTGCCGAACCTCTATCTGTGTGGCGCCGGTGTTCATCCCGGAGGCGGGCTTCCCGGGGTTGTGACTTCGGCGAAATTAGTGGAGAAGCTGGTCGGGGACGATCTCCGTCAGGGGCGGTACAAAGCAGGGGCCGCAAAGCCCATCACCTCCGGATTCGAGGAGGCTGCTTGAATCGGGAGCTTCGCCATATGGCGTGCGCGGGCAAGACCTTCTTTTTTGCCTCGCTATGGCTTCCGCGGATCGTCCGTGAGGATGCGGCGGTGGCCTACACATTTTGTCGGGCGGTAGATGACATCGCCGATGATCCGAAGGGCACCGAGCGCGCGCGCCTACCTGAGCTCATACGCGGGATCGAGAGGCGCGAGAGCGGTATACCTCTGGTCCAGGGGGTCCTCGGGCTTATCGAGCGTTATCCCGAGGTTGAGGAGCCCCTGTTAGAGCTGGTGCGCTCGTGCGCTCAGGATGGTCCGGGGATA
>JBILDU010000058.1:0-18826 GCA_044352465.1 Bdellovibrionota bacterium | reverse complement strand
CTTACCGCAGCGCTCATGTCTCTCCTTACTGGTTACTCACTTGCGAGTCACTTTCAACCTTGGGGAGTCGAATAGTAAAAACACTCCCCGCGCCGACCACGCTCTCTACACCGACCTCTCCCCGGTGGACCCGGGCGATATGCTTCACGATAGCAAGGCCGAGGCCCGTCCCCCCCACTTTGCGGGTGCGCGCTTTATCAACTCGATAGAATCGCTCAAAGAGCCGGCCGAGATGGCTCGCATCGATACCACACCCGGTGTCCTGCACCGCCACCACATAGTGGTGCGAGTCTTCGCGAACCGCCACCGTGACGCACCCCTCTCGCTCAGTGTAGGTAATCGCATTATCGATGAGGTTGGTAATCGCTTGCTCCATGAGCGAGCTATTGACGTGAGGGGAAACGACTCGCCCTCCATCCAGCACCACTCGGACACCGCGATCATGGGCTTTGCGGGCACAGTTCTCGATTGCACGACTCGCTATCGCTGTAATATCGCCCGGCTCAAGCTCAATCGAGGCTGATTCCTCTCCTTGCTCCAGTCGGGAGAGACTCAAGAGATCCTCAAAGATGAACTCCAGCCGCTCCGCCTGGCGCCCCACAATCTCCAAGAATCGGCGCGCCTCAGTCGGATTATCGAGCGCCCCATCCAGCAGGGTCTCAACGAAGCCTTTTATCGAGGTAATCGGCGTTCGGAGCTCGTGGGAAACGTTGGAGACGAAATCGCGCCGAACGGTCTCAAGGTGCTTTATCCGCGAGATATCGCTCCACACGACGAGCACCCGCCGACCACGCCCTGAATCGGTTTTCAGCGGTCGACCGTACACCCGTAGATGCCGATCCGGCTCACCAAATATGACGACTTCGGTTTCACGCGATTCCTGACCACTTAAAACATCGCGGACTAAACGCTGAATCTCGGCATTACGCACGACCTCCTGAACGAGCCGGCCCGTTACCTCGACGATCTTGGGCGCGAGCACCGCACACGCCGCATCGTTCATCCGCACGATACGCTCGTCACCATCGACAACGATGACCCCCTCAGCCATCGTCGAGAGTATCGCGGCTTCATCGATGCGCTGCTGCTGGGCTTTTCTGATGCGAGTTCCGAGCCGTGCGCCCATATGGTTGAGCGCAAGCGAGAGCTCATAGAGAAAGTCGTTGCGAGGGACCATCAAGCGATGGTCGAGCTCTCCGGCAGTGAATCGTCGCACCGCCCCTACCACGTCATCCAGGCGGGTGTGGAGTCGGCGTACCGCCAAAGTAAGAGAAACTCCCCCCACAATCGCAGCAAAGAGCGCTGCCAAAGCAAGGAGTTCGATCCGTTTTTCGGTGTAGAGCCATCCCTGATCGGCGGCCACCAGGAGTATCACCGCAAGCGCCGCCGGGACCACCATGAGGCCCACCAACTGATAAAAACGCGCCGGAAATGTCCGTGCCTTCAATGCCTAACCCTTAAAGCGATACCCCACGCCCCGTACGGTCTCGATGCACTTACCATACCGGCCAAGTTTCTTGCGTAAACCGACGACCTGGACATCCACTGAACGGTCGGTCACCGGATAGTCCTCGCCGTGAACGTTATCGACGATCTGATAGCGCGTGAAGACCCACCCGGGCTGACTTGCAAGGAGATGCAGGAGTTTAAACTCAGTGTTGGTCAGTTCAATAAGCTTATCTTTAATAAGCACTTCATGACGCCCCGGATTGATATGCAGCTCCTCGATCGTAATCGGAGCTTTAGCTGACTTGTCGTCGAGAGGCCCGCGTTGACGGCGGAGCGCAGCTTTCACCCTCGCGGAGAGGATTCGGGGGCTAAAAGGTTTTGTAACGTAGTCCTCCGCCCCGAGCTCAAGCCCCGAAACAACGTCGGCGTCCTCCCCCTTCGCCGTGACCATGATAATCGGGATCGATTTTGTCTTTGAATCGCCCTTGAGGGATTTACAGACATCGAGCCCGTCGATGCCAGGGAGCATGAGATCGAGGATAATAAGATCCGGCCGCTCTGCACGGGCTACCGCGAGCGCCTCCTCTCCTGAACCGACGCCACGAACCTGATACCCTTCTTTGGAGAGGTTGTAGCGCACGAGCTCGAGGATATCTTCCTCATCATCGACGACTAGGATGCGTTCTTTGGCCACGGGGAGAGCCTCCTCGATGAACGTTTAAGCCCCCGATCGATACCCCAAGAAGAGCGCCCCATCAAGCAAAGGACTGCTCTCAAATCCTTGGTTTTATTGCATTCCTTCACGTATTCTGCTACGACCGAGGCGTAGCCCCCTCAGTTCACTCAGCAATCGGTGAATTGTAAGGATTCCGTTAGCAAACTGTGAGAAATTGACCCTTTTGTTTAGAAGCGAGGAGCATATGATTCGATATATTAGCGACGCCCCCAACGCCCCGCAGGCCATCGGTCCCTACTCTCAAGCCGCGATAACTGGAAACACCGCATACTTGGCGGGCCAGATCCCGCTCAACCCAGCAACCGGTGAGATAATCGGGGACGGGATCGAGGATCAGACAAACCAGGTCATGCGAAACATCGAGGGGGTTCTCAAGCACCTCTCCCTCGACTTCTCCCATGTCGTAAAGACGACGATCTTCCTTACCGATCTCGGAAACTTTCAAACGGTGAACTCTCTTTACGAGAAATGGATGAACGGCACCCGACCAGCACGCTCAACCGTACAGGTCGCCGCATTGCCCCGTGGATCCAAAGTAGAGATTGAGGTTATCGCTGTCGTAGAGAAATAGCTGCGATGCTGTTCCGCAGCGCCCCCTCGGGGGCGCCGGAACAGCCCAATCCGCTGAGAAACGCGACCCTACCCGTTCGCCGCCATAGGGGAGGGCTCTTCGTGAGAATACGTATCTTCGGGTAAAAACTCCGACATATCCCGATCGAAGCCGACATCGCGACGGAGACGTTCCCGCTCGCGCCGCCAGTGATGATCGAACATGCACATCCGGTGCACATCCCAATAACTACCGTTCACGAAGTACTCCTTCTTTAACCGACACTCTTTCTTGAAACCGGCGTATTTATAAATCCGCATCCCCGCGTCGTTCGTCGGGAGGAGCAAGAGATACACTTTCTTAAGGTTCAGCACGTCAAAGGCGTATTTGATACCCAGCACAAAACCGTGGCGGCCGTACCCTTTTCCCTGGAAGCGCTCATCCACGATGATGTCTATCTCGCACTTCCGATTGATCTCATCGATCTCGATAAGACTCAAAACACCAACCGTCTCACCGGTGTTCACGACCTGGAGAACAAAGCGACGTTCCGTCTGGTTGTGAATATGCTTCTCGTAGAGGTCCTCGAGCTCCCGGATCGTCTCGAACGGCTCTTCGAAGAAGTACCCCATGGTCTTGCTGTTGTTGTGCAAACTGTGGAGGAACGGAAGGTCTGCTTTTTCAAGCGCCCTCAATTGAAGCTTCATGCCGCGAATCATATGTCCCTTTCTTTGCAACGCACCGCTACTGCAGGGTCGCTTTTGAATTCTGCAACGTAGTGTAGCCCGGCGGTACAGACCTAATACAGGCTAAAAGTGCAGATGTTTTTCACTTACGTGCTAACCGAGCGAATCCGCTCGAAACAAAATGAAATGCGATATAGCCCTGCCCTACCTCAAAAATCGATAAAATCGCCATTAACGCATCGAGAGTTTCAGGCCCTATTTTATTGGCTTTTAAAGCCGATTAAACCGGGGTTGCTTCAGTAGCGAGTAAACATTTGTTATATTTTTCACATGACATTTATCATTCTCGACAATCGAAAAGATTCAGAGCAGCACGGTGCGCAACCCTTAGGATTTGAGCACCACGGAAGATTGCTCGCCGCGCTCGACGGTGTCGGCGAAGCGCGCGATCATTCTTTTCACGAGCTCACCGCGCCTGCCGCACCACCCGCCCAACTCGAGCTCGTGCATTCGCGCGCCTACCTCGACGCAATTCGCGCAGCGGTACACGAGTCCGGACCCACCGGCAGTTCTTTCCAAGACGAAGTAGTCGTGTATCCCGGCTCGTGGAACGCCGCGGTAAGCGCCGCTGGAGGCGCGATACGCGGAGTTGAAGCACTCATTCGAGGCGAAGCTCGTTACGCATTCCTCGCTGCACGCGCTCCTGGGCATCACGCGGAACACGACCGTGCGAGGGGATATTGTCTCCTCTCAAATGCGGCACTCGCCGCCCGTGTGGCCGAGCTCGCTGGCCTGAAAGTTGCGGTACTCGATATCGATATTCATAACGGAAACGGTACCGAGCAAGCGCTCGCGGGGAAGCCGAATACCCTCTTTGCCGAGCTCTTTCTCGAGGGACACCCCGAAAATTCGTATCCCTACCCAGCCGAATTACGCACCCCTGCACCGAACGCAGTTCGTGTCGGGCTCCCCGCGGGGACTTCAGGAGCAACGTGGGTCGACGGGTTTGAGCAGGGCATCTTGCCAGCACTGCGGGGTTTTCGACCCGACGTCGTGATCTGCTCTGCGGGATTTGATTGTATGGAGGGAGATCCCGTTGGCGGCTTCGGAGTAACCCCCGCAGATATCTTTCGAGTAACTCAAAGACTCAAGGAAATGGGGGTACCGATCCTTTCGCTTCTTGAAGGGGGATATCGCCTTGAGAATATCAGAGCAGGCGTAGCGGCTCATCTGACGGCGCTGCGGTAACGTTGCATCTCCGGGCCTCTTGGGCCGCTTATCGCTGCGTTCTTTTTCACGGCCCGGCGCATGCTTGTCGGGGGCCGCGCGCCCCCTTCGAGCCACTCGAAACGGCCAGCAGTCCTCGGTGTCGGAATAAGGGCCTCAGTGTTCCCCGCGATTCTCCGGAGCAGGCAGCACCGTGACGCTAAATCCATTAAAACCCACGAGCTGCTTTACATGCTTCAAATCTTGCAGCTTGGGGCTGACCCCGAGCTCCAGCCAACCCCGCTCCTCAGGCTTCAACAGCGGATGAGGCGAGCGACAGACAGTCGCATCGCTTGTTAACAACACGAGCGATCGACGCGCCCGGGAAGGATCCTTTCTCTCAAAAAGAATTTCAACTCTCACCCGAGCGCCCGGACTCGGCGTGCCCGTGACAGCCCGAATCGGATAGATCTCGCTCGAGCGCCGATCGCAGGTATCCTCATCGAAACTCTCAGCCCAAGCGCTGCAATACGGGATCTCGGCGAAAGCCGCGAAAACGAACGTTAGCCACCACCGCTGTTCCACCCTGTCATCTCCCTTCCCCCACCGCGAGAGCGCTGTGAAGAGGTCCTCTCCGTCGGACCCTTTCATAAGCTCTTAATCTTTTGCCTTCGCGGGAGGGCCCAAGACCCGACCGGTTTTGGTTACATTTCGGTAACCTGGTCGCCCCAAAATCCTCCCGAATCGATCAGTAATAGACCTACGCAATTCTCGGACCAGCGCTGCTAAACCCCTGATGACACAGGCTCGGGGGAAAACATCACCGCACAACTCTGCCACGCTATGAAAGGTATCGCGAACTCAATGGGTCAGACAGCTCAAGAAACCGCTATGAAACCCGGCGGTACACGATCTGATAGACGCTCACGAGCCGTGTCCTAAAACACGCCATGCAGCCACACAGATAGAAGTGCCACATCCGCCGAAAGTCTTCCCCGTAGTGAGCTTTGAGTTCGGGCCAAGACCGGTCAAAATTCTCCTTCCAGGCCTGGAGCGTGCGGTCGTAACTCTCGCCAAATCCCTCCATACTCTCAAGGAGGAAGGGCTCAACTTCTCGACCGGTGAGGTGATCAAGCCGCGGGAGATAGCCGTTCGGAAAGATATGGCGTACGAGCCACAAAAGGTATTGGTCGAGATACGCCGGCGAGCGCAGGGTAAAAGAATTCCCTGAGATAACCTGCAGTACGAAACGCCCTCCCGGAACGAGGGCCCGATATGCCGCTTCAAAAAAAGCGCGGAGATTTTTGTGCCCCACCGCTTCGATCATCTCGATCGATACCACGCGGTCGACCTGCTCATTGAACTCACGATAATCCTGCAGTCGAATCTCAACCGGAAGCCCGCGACACCGCTCCATCCCAAGCTCCTGCTGCTCCCGGGAGATCGTGAGTCCGATAACTTTGACGCCGTATTCGGTCGCCGCAAATCGAGCGAAGTTTCCCCAACCACACCCGATATCGAGGACCGTCATCCCGGGCTTGAGATCGAGCTTCTCACAAATAGAGCGGAGCTTCTGCGTCTGGGCTTCATCAAGGGTTGCCGCATCGCGCCACATCCCGCTGGTATAACTCATCGACGAGTCAAGCATCGCCTTAAAGAGAGTATTGCCGAGATCGTAGTGACGTTCGCCGACTTCAAAGACTCCCCGTCCACTTTGCGGATTGGTGCAGAGGGCGCGCAGGACATACCAGGCGGTGCGTGCGCTGAATTTATGGCGTTTAATCTCAGGGAGGTTCACCAATTTGGCGAGAAACTCGGGCAGATCGGAGACCTGCCATTTTCCCGCGATGTAGTCCTCCCCCAGTCCGAAGATCCCGTCGCGATTTAAGCGCCGCACCACTCCTGGCGGAAGTTGGGAGAGCACCGGACTGTTGTCTTTTGGGGTGGTTCCACCAACCACTTTTTGGACTATCGCTTCCATCGGCACAATCTCCCTTAATTATTTGGCTCTCGCGGTTCGACTCGAACGCCACCGCCAAAATCGGATTATTCCAAGTCTCACGCGGTGAATCAAACGTTGCTCGCTACGGACCGTTCGGGGACTCAACGGAGCCGGTTTCATCCACGGAATGAGGGACTTAAGTCTTAACTTCACCGCATGGAGGTGAATCCGATTCATCGTTAAAAATGCGGTAAAGGGGAACTGAACGACCACGCTCCATAACCCCGCTGTTGTAAAGGGCCGCCATTCACCGGAGAGCCCCGCCCAAAAAACCGGGGTATCTCTCTTCAGCACGATTCCGATGTCGAGCCGTTCATCGAACGAACGCACCGTAATTTCGTACGTTCCGTTCGTATCGAAAAAGGGTGACACGTAGAACTCCTTCGTGAGTTCAAAGGCATAAGGCAACGCCACCGGAGTTGCGGGAATATGGGTATAGAGATGCTTCTCACCGAAGGTATTGTTAACTTCACACACCATCGCCGTGAGTTCGCGTTGCTGGTTAAAAACGAGGTAAAAACTCACCGGATTAAAGATATACCCGAGCACCCGCGGCATGGTGATAAGGAACGCTTCCTCATCTCTCCACTCAAATCCGTTCGCCTCCAGCAGAGCGCGGAGCTTTTCTACGATCGTACCGGACCGCGGGCCGAGGTAATCGCTCTCCCGTAAAGAAAACAGTCCTCTCCGATTCACCGCCAGGAGCCTACCCCGCTGACACGCGGAGAGCTCGTGGAGCTCGAACGCGAGATAAAATAAAGGGTACCGAAAATCGTGTCGCACCGGCTCAAGCCGGGCGTGCCCGGTCTCGCCGATAAGGATCCGCGATCTCACAGGTGGGCCCCCAACGGACGCACCGCGTCGAGCGCCGCGAGAACTCCGTCTTCGTGGAATCCATACCCCATGTAGGCTCCGCAATAGTGGGTGTGATTCGCGCCGTTCCATCCCTTGATGAACGATTGAGACGCAATCGCTGCGCCGTCGTAGATCGGATGGGTATACGCGACCTCAAAGCGCACCTTCGCGGGATCGATCGCCCCCCGTTGATTAAGACTGACAAAGAAATCCGTCGGGGTCGCTAAGCGCTGAAGCTTATTCATGTAATAGGTAATCGCCACAGGAGTCGTCAGCACACCGTCTTGGGGACGATAGTAATTCCACGCTGCCCACACCTTCTTCGAGGGAGGCATCACCCGCCGATCGGTGTGAAGTACGACATGATTCGTATTGTAGCGCCACGCTCCGAGCCCCCGGAGCTCCTCGGGAGTTGGGTCGGCGAGAAGTGCCAACGATTCATCGGCGTGGGACGCGAGCACCACCTTATCAAACCGTAACTCTTCACTCCCTTTTACTTTGACGAAACATCCCTGCCCGTCGCGGCGCACCCGCTCCACCGGCGCATTGGTATGGACGGTTCCCTGAAACGCCCCGAGAAAGGCGCGGACGTAGGTCTGACTTCCACCGCTTACCGTATACCAATTGGGGCGCTTTCCAAATTCGAGCATCCCGTGATTTGAGAAGAAGCGCGCAAAAGTTCGGAGTGGAAAAGACTCGGCCGACACATCGGGCCCCGACCAAATAGCCGCGATAAGGGGAGCAAGGTAGTTATCCCGCAGGAACGTCGACGCATGTATCGAGCGAAGATATTCCCCGAGCGAAATATCGGGTAGCGCTCCCTGCTTGAGCATCGCGGTAAGTTCTCGATTGAATCGGGACTGCTCCACGACAAACTTTAAAAATCGGGGGCTCGCGATATTCCACCACGTACGCAGGAACTCCTTGATAGATGGCCCGACATAACAGGTCCCTGAACGCTCACAGACAAAGCCGAAAGACATATCCGAGGGTTGGCGCTTTACCCCAAGTTCATCGAGCAATCGATAAAAATTCGGATAGTTTTTGGGGTTACAAACGATGAAACCGGTATCGACCGGGACATCTATTCCCCGCTCGTCACGAACAATCTGGGTGTTGGTATGCCCCCCCACATAACTGTTCCTTTCGAACAGGGTGACATCATGAGATTTGCCCAACACGTGGGCAGCCGTGATGCCCGCAATTCCACCACCAACAACCGCGATCTTCATTCGCGTGGCATCCGTTTCCATATCTGCCCCACACACCATTCATAGATCGGGTACGGGGAGATCCGACCGATCTTAAGGAAAAGATTGAAAGGAAACGGGAAGGCGATCTCTTTCTTCTCTCGCTCGAGCCCATCACAGATTATCCGGGCCGCTCTTGCCGTATCGATAAGGAACGGCATCGCGAAGTTATTCTTATCGGTGAGCGGCGTTTTGACGAATCCGGGATTCACGATCGTGACACCGACCCCAACTTCTACCATCTGGAACCGCAGCGCCTCCAGAAAATTTATCATCGCCGCCTTACTTGCACCGTAAGCTTCCGCGCTCGGAAGCCCGCGGTAACCGGTCAGACTCGCCACACCAACGAAGCGTCCCCGTTTCCGGTCGATCATCGCCGGTAACGTCGCCTCGAGAACGTGGAGCATCCCCCCATAATTAAGATCCATAACCGAGCGATACTCAGCCGCATCGAACTTAAGAGGGCGACTGGGGATATGATTCCCCGCATTCGAAATGACTATATCGATCGGGCCAAGGGCCTCCTCGATCCGAGCCCGGCTCGATTTGACCTCCGCAAGGTTCATCACATCGAGCGGAAAAGCCTCGGCTTGCCCCCCCGCCCCCCGTATACGCTCAACGAGCGTTGTCAAAAGCTCGACCCGTCGGGAGCTCACCGCTACACGGGCGCCCCTGCGAGCAAGTTCGAGCGCAAGCCCCTCACCGATACCGGTGCTCGCGCCAACGATCCAAATTATTCGTCCTTGGAGTGATATCATGGTAGAAGACTATAGTATGCGGTCGGCGATCCCGAAAGGATTACGACCGAAAAATTAGGGCTGCCGAACTACCGTCCGTTTTGGGGCGCCCGTTTGTTGGGAAATACCCATGCCACGCTGGACTCGAAACGTACTAGCTCTCGCTGCGATCTACTACCTCATTCTCGGGTTAAGTGCCATCTTCTGGCCGCGCTCGTGGTACGTGGTCAGTGGGCTCTATCCGGTCAACGCCGAGGTCGTTATGGCAGCTCTCGGCGCGACTCTCCTGGCGTTCTCGCTCACCGCTTTGATGGCGCTTTTCCTGGCACGGAGCCAGTGGGGCCTTGTCGCGGTTCTTTTAGCACACAATCTTTTTGATCTCTGTATCGTTGTCAGTGAGATCTCAGCGGGTGGACTCGGAATCTTTTCAGGGGTGGTGTTTGCACTGGTCGACTTTGGTTGGATAGTCGCTCTGAGCGCCGTGCTCCTAACGCTCTACCGCCTGGGCCGGGCCGCCCCCTCGAGCGAGATATCCCTCGAGACAGCACTGGCGCTTAAGCCGATCGGCTCCCCCCAAACCCTCGGCGAGCTCTCATCAGAAAAACCACTTCTTCTGATACTCGTTCGACACGCGGGATGTACCTTCTGCCGCTCCCATCTTGCGACTCTCGTCGCCGAGCAAGCCCAGATCCTCGAGAAGGGATATCGCATCGCGGTCGCCTCAATGAGCCCCCCAGAAGAGATCGACACACTCCGAAAAGACTACCCACTCCCCGAAGCGCTCTTTGTAAGCGACCCCGAACGGCGGCTCTATCGTTCCCTCGGGGCTACGCAAGGCTCGCTGCTTCAACTCTTCGGGCCCAAAGAGCTGTGGCGCGGCATCGTTAAAGGCGATCTTTTTAAACACGGACTCGGCGAGGTCTCCGGCGATCCGACCCAATTAGGCGGCACCTTCATCATACAAAATGGCACGGTTGTCTTCTCGAAGCCTGCGAGCTCAGCCAGCGAAGTATGCCCCATCGAACTCGCTCTGACGGGGGTTAATCGCGGCACTCCATAGTGCTGTTTTCTGAAAGTCTTTTCGCCATGCTACCTTGGCACGAGGGTTCGCATGGAGGGCAGCCCGAGCAAGGGAGCGAAGCGGCGGTGCCCGGTGCGACGAATAGGAGAGCAACTTCTTAGGAATCTCCGCAGCTTAGCGGGTGCGTGCTGAAGGGCAGGATCCTGACCCATAAGGTGCGAGTGCGCAGTAATACCTCGAGGAAGAAGATACATCCCTCGTTGAGCATGCCGGAGCGCTCGCAGTCGAAACTGCAGCGGAAGCAGTTCAATTAACTCTGCCGCTGCGCTTAGCCTAATTACTGAAGTATTTCAGTTTCTTATAAAAACCCATAAAAGAGAGCCAGATCATAAGCTTTTCCCTCGAAGCCGCCGACCTCCTCTGCGGTGTCTAGCGTCTCGCCGAGGTCTCTATTCGCGCCATCTGCGCAGCCCGGCAGAACAAGCTCTACCGTGAAGCTCAGCAGCTACGGTGGTGGCAGTTGCTTTTAGGTGTCATGCATCAACGTGGTTTCTCCGCGCTCGAACTTCTTGTGACGGTCTCGCTCTGCGGGCTCCTCGCACTTATCGGTGCGCCCAGCATCTCCCACGTATTCGGCCAACTCCGCGCCGCTGAGGACATCCGCACAGTTGCGCTACTCTTGATCACGGCTCGTGACGAAGCGGTTCGTCTTCGCACCGATGTTCAGGTCGAGCTCACCTCGACAGGGATTTCCGTCGATATCGACGGCGACGGTACGGTAGAGGACTCTCTCGCCCTCGCCAGCGGTTCGACTTGGGAGGAGTCCGCCACGACGGAGATAACTTTTAACGGGCTCGGCCTTGCACGCGGTATTTCAGGAAGCACCACTCTCGCGATTAAGAATCGGGGTACGCGTGCTACGGTGACGGTCAATCAGAACGGGACGGTGCGGCTATGAAGAGAGCTCCGACGCCTCGTCTCACTGAACGTGGATTCAGTATTATTGAGAACCTTTTTGCGATCGCGCTGCTTGGGCTTACGGTCCTTGGAACAACGAATCTTCACGTCTATACACTTCACGCGAACGCAGCCAATCAGGACTACTCGACTCTTATTGATGAGGTTCAGTCGATCATCGATGGATACCGGCAAGAGGGGCTCAACTCAATTCTAGCGCGCTTTGGCGAGGTACGGACGGCGATAATCAATGGCGCTACCACGTCGCAATCGATCGAGTCGGTCTCTCCGGACGTAACGTATGTCGTCACCTTTATAGCGATGAGCTCCGCTTCGGGAAGCGCGCCTCAAGCGGTGCGGGTACGGATCGAAGCTACTCACATTCGCGGCAAGCTCGGAACGAGGGTTTTTAGCTATGAGACTGTTATCGCTCAAACAGCGTCGTGAGCCTGTGAAAAGGTCTTTCACGCTATCGCATGCCCCCGTCGAACGCCGGGGCTCACCTCTTTCGTGCCATCACGAAAGGGGCACGACGTTGATGGAGACACTGGTGAGTCTCCTGATGTTTAGCGTCGTTGGAATGGGCATTGTCGGAGTCTCCACCCACTCCCTTCGAGAGTTGAGCCTTGAATCGCGTGCGACGCTTGAAACTTTCGAACTCAAGCGGGGCCTCGATATTCTTTCAACCGAACTGCGGATGAGCTCGATGCTATCGCCGTACCTTCCGGGCACCGTTGAAAGCGCTTCAAACTGCACCGCGGAGATCGAGGTTACGGCGACTACCCTCAAGTTTTTTGTTGCCGTTGATGATGTCGCTGCAGTCGGAACGGGCGGCTTGCAACCCTATTATGTGGGCTATCGGTACGACCCGGTTTCGCGCGAACTCCTCCGCGGGGAGATCCCCGTGGACGACCTCTTCTCATGCGACGTATCGGTAGGCGATCCAACCACCCCGCAGCTCACCCGCCCTGTAGCTTCCAATGTGGTGACGATAGACCGCGATGGCAACGGTACAAACGAAGATCCGTTTGCGTGGGCTAACGGGTTTCTGACGGTCAATCTGGCAACCTCGGTCGAGGGAGGCGGCAGCCAACACCGAAAGCAACCGTTTTCAACTGGTATTCATAGACGGGTGCTATGAGAGGGCCACTCATTCTTGCTCCACGAGACCACCTCCAAGAACACGGCTTCGCCCTGCCCGCCGCGCTGATGATGATGGTGGTAGTACTCGGAGTTACGACGATATTAACCACCCTATCCTCGGAGGGATTAAAGCGCACCGGCGCTCAAGAGGGCATCGCGCAGAGCTATCTCGCCGCCGAGGGAGCTCTCCATAAAACGATCGCCGATATGAGTGGGTACGGCAATCTATGGGACCAGCAGGGCACGCTCGCTGAATCTCCGACGGGATACACTGAGTATTCTCCGAATACCTACGCATCGAATAACGGTGTTCCGCTGTGCGACTCCAGCGCTGGGTGTCACCGAAACTTCTTTCCTGCTGGGGGCGGACTCATCAAAAATTTCGGCCCACTCGGCGACGACGGTTCCGCGGTGGAGACGACGTATGCAATAACTGAGCAACTCGATCCGATGGCACCCCCTACAGCTGATGTGACAGTCGGCGATCACCCCGCTTGGGTGCAAGTTGAGCGACTCGATGAAACCCTTCCATCAGCGGCGGCGGTGGGTGGGAATCTCAGCAGCTCACTCGCCGAGGGAGGAAACGCTAAAGAGGTTCGTTTTCGCATTACCGGAACGGCGCTCCGTGAGGTCCGGGGCCGTATCGGCAGTGCGACCGTGGTGTCTGTAGTAAAAATGCCGGTCATGTAACCCCTGCGAGCGGAAGCCAAAGCTCGCCGCTCAACATGACGTTGCTGGCCTAACGCAGAAAGAGAGGTAGGAGCCGTTATGATGCGGTGTCTCGAAAGATTTTTTCTTATCCTTGTTGGGGTAACGCTAACGCTTACTCCACGAAGCGGGCTCACCCAGTCGGAGATCCCGGTCCTCGTGAAAGCGCCGAACGCTGCTAAGATCATGCTCCTGGTTGATGACTCGGGCTCGATGAACGCGGTAATCGAGCACCCTGATTTCTCACCGACGAGCGCGTGCTCCGCCGACACCTCGAAAGCGCTCCCCTCCGTCATATTTAAGCTGCTCTCAGGGAGCGCGAGCCCCGCATCAACGCAACTCCTCCAGCCGATGCTCATCGAGGTGAACGCGGGCTTCTACGGTGCTACGAGCTCCAATAGCATCTACACGTCGCGAGCTCTTAATAGCCCCACCTCATTTCCCTTCATTAATGCGATGACCTGTAATAACTCAAGTGGCAACGCCACCTGTTGCTCCGGCACGTCCGGGTCATCATGTCCTACCACCGGAATCAATACCGGCTCGCTCTACGGAAATGCAGGGGTTACCGGCTCGAACGTCTTCCAAGTATCGAACCTCACCGCGAACTCCGGTTCTTATGTGACCGATAGCAGCGGCAACGAGTACCTCTATCTGCGCTATCGCCAAAACACCTACGAGAACGGCTATAATAACTGGAATGACGTATGGGCGAGCTTCAACGCCTCAAATACTCTGCTCGATAACTTCACCACAGCCTATACCTCCCCCGGAGGAACGGTGGTGTTTAACAGCCGTCAGGTTTTTCTCTCACAAGGCTGGTATCGCCGCGAATACCTACGCTGGATCTTCTATTGCGCCACGGAGGAGCAGCGTGCGGCACTTCCCGGAGCAACCCGCATCCAATCGGTTAAAGATGTGATGACCTCGCTCATCTCAACGAATACGAGTGTCAACTTCGGGATAGCGACGCTTAACGGCGCGACGTTTACCGCGGGAACGAGTAGCGGGAATATCTATTCACAGTGGTACGCCCCTCAAGGTAACTATTCGACCTGCGGACGGGGGCGGATTCGGCGGCCGATCGGCACGACAACCGCTACTCTCTTGAGCGAAATTCCAACCCTAACCGGGGGTGGTGGAACACCGCTGACCTCAACCTATATCGAAGCGCTGCGCTACTTTGGCGGGGCGTCAGATACCGACTCATGCACCTCCTCAACTAGTAATTATACCTCTCCCATCACCGGACAATGCGACGCCCATGTGATCGTAATGTTGACCGACGGGCTCCCCTCGAGCGAGAGCATCAAACGGTGGCCGAATGGAAGCTATCCCTCGAACGTTGATAGTAACTCTAATCCGGTAAGCTCGATGGGTTCGTGTTCGAGTAGTAGTAGCACGTGTATCTCTTCATTTCTCTCAGACTCGTCGTGGTGGGCCTACCATACCGATATTCGCTCAACCGTGGCCGGGGTACAGAATATCTCATCGTACGCGGTGGCGTTTGGTGTGCCGAGCTATCCCCTTTTGGACCGCTACGCTCAAGCCGGTGGCACAGGCTCAGCTTTTGTCCCATCAACAACCAACGAGCTCGCCGCTGCACTCCAAGACATCATCAACGTCGTCTTTCAGATTCCAACGTCAGGGGCCGGGGTTGCAACGCTCGAGAAGCTTTACGGAGAGACACGCGTCTACCAGCCGGTCTTCTACGCCGACAACTGGGTGGGGCGGATCCAGGTCTTCAATTATAACGCGGCCTCTGATGCCCTCGAGTTCCTCTTCGATATCGCGGATCTGCTCGACGAGCGGGATCTCTCCACCCAACCACGTCGAATCATCGCTGGTTACGACTCCAACTTCGATGGTCGAACGAATCAAACGGTTGGCTTTGACACGGTCAACGCCGCAAACCTTCGACCCCAATTGTTTCGTTTCTATGACACCGCCCAGTTAAGCTCGACGCTCCTCCCCGCGCCCCTAACGGCCTACACCGAGACTGCTGCAGCATCGACACTGATAAGCTATATCACAGGGACCGATATCTCAGGGATGCGGGTGCGTGATCGAAACGCCGATAACCGGGCCGATAGACTCGGTGATATCGTCTACTCGAAGCCAGTTGAGGTAGGTGCCAAGAACGGAAACTTCTCCGCACTCACCGGCTATAACGCCTTTGTCGCCAGCCTTCAAAACGAGCCGCGCATCCTCCTCGCTGGCGCAAACGATGGAATGCTCCACGCCTTCGACTCCACGTCCGGTGAGGAGCTCTGGGCGTATATTCCATCGTCGCAACTCCCCTTCCTCGAGCGCCTCGGGAGACCGTCCTACGTTACCCAGAGCCGGCGCGCATTCGTTGATGGGCCGATCACCGTTGAAGACGTGTACCGAAACGGCCAGTGGCGGACCCTCGCGATGTTTGGTCTTCGTACGGGTGGCTCCACGTATACAGTGCTCGACATCACTGACCGTAACGATCCCCAACTCGTGTGGGAGATAAGCGACCCCAGCACCTACGGGCAAAGCTGGACCAAGCCTACGGTCGTCGTCTCTAACGGAGCTGCTGCGTCCACGAATCCAAGCGATTTCACGTGGCACATGGTCGTCGGAACCGGCGAAGGAAGAACGACGGCGGGGACCGTGATCGCGGCATATAATCTTGGCAGCACCAGCCCGCCATCCCCAACCACCCTGACGCTCAACAGCACCGACCCGGCTGGGACCCGCACCACCGCGGTCGCAACCTCTCAAAACGACCAAGATCGCAACGTCGATCGACTCTACGTCGGTACCGAGTCGGGAGATATGTACCGAGTACGGGTGAGCGGACTCGCCTCAGCGTGGACCGCAGCTCGTCTCTACGATGGACCCTCGACCCAACCGATCGTCGCAGCACCCCTTACCGTTCTCGCGAAGAACCCCGTGTATACAGGGAGCGGCGCCGGTTCGACCGGGATGGAGCTTGCCGTTGGGGTTTATTTTGGAACCGGACGCCACGATCAGAGCTCGGATATCACCACAATTGCAAACAATTCTCAGAGCATCATCGGCATTATGGATCCGGTCGATACCACGAGCGATGCATTCAATGCGGCGCTCACGAACGTGACGACAGCGAATCTGCAAAATCAATCAGCGGCAACGTTCGCCGTACGGCGCGACACCGCGAGCGGGAAGTATCTCGTTCCCACGGGGACCGTAGGATTCTACATTCCGCTGACCACCGGGGTGAATCTCAATTCGAATTTTATCGAGCCAGTCGGTGAAGTCGTCAATCCGCCGATCAACGTACGGGGCCAGATTCTCTTTACGACCTTCGCCCCCGATACCGTCGCGTGCGATATCGGCGGCTTAAGCTTCTTTAATGCGGTCCATTTTCAGACGGGCGGTGGCGCTGTCATCGACTACAGTCAAAATCCCGATGCCCCATTTTTTAACGGCGGGATACCGGATCTTACGGGCGATCTACTCTATAACTCAGCGGATCTCACCAAAGGAATCACGGGGGGCGAGCTTGAACCACTCTTTGATACAAAGGTCCGCACAGTTGATCTCTTAAACGACGTGACCCCGTATCAACACGATGGTGAGCTCACGATCGACGATATCCGTCTTCACACATCGAACGGTGGGATCTTACCAGCTGTCTCGGCAGTTGGTCACACCGGACTTCCCGGCTCACCAAGTGTGCTTCTGGGGGCGAAGCGAGTTATCATTCCTGAAGCGTATCCGTCAGACCCAACCAGCAACTCCGGAGGTGGTGAGAACGGAGAGGTAGGCTCTACCGATCAGATGCCGCCTCCAAAGTTATTGCCGTTTAATATCTATAATCTACCGATGTCGATTATTAGTTTTCACGAGGTGACAAGCCGATGAGAGCCCACTGCATAAATCTCCTCCTCACCGCGACTATCTTGGCGATGCCACTCACGATGAGTGTTGCCGAACCGCTGAGCCCCGGCGCTGCGACAACTCTGAACGACCACGACGCGGCAACTACCGAGAAGGTAGTAAGTCAACTTCACCAGCTTGCCGAGGAATCCCGGCGAGGAGCTCCCCAATTCTCGATGATCGGCGAGGTGAGCGGAAGCGGAGCTTCGTGGTGGGTAAATGGGGAAGAGTTTTTTATCGATGATTCAACGGTTATCACAGGTGAGCTACGCTCGGGGAAAATGGTGGAAATACGAGGACTCCTCGGCGATGGGAGGAGGCTCGTCGCGCGCCACGTGACGGTTCTTGAAGGCGCGGGCAGTTCGGCTGCTCCGGGGCAACGGCTCACCCCTGCCGACGCGCGAATGCTCCGCTGAGAAACCATAGCATCCGTCGAACTCGGGTTACTTTCGAAACCGCGCCTCGTCAAGCTCACTTCTCGGTTCATCCCCTTCGAAGCACCGTTGCGAGACTTTGAAACGAAGTAATCGATCGGCACAAAAAAAAGAGGCGACTTTCGTCGCCTCTCTCCAGAGGGGGTTTTTAAACCACTTCGAGGTCATCCTCTTTCGAGGAGTCCCGTTACATCAAGATCGGAGCGATGAGCAGCGCTAACGCCGACACCATCTTGATAAGGATGTTGAGTGAGGGACCCGAGGTATCCTTGAACGGATCGCCAACCGTGTCACCAACCACCGCGGCCTTATGGGCTGAGGAACCTTTGTGCTCTCCTGCAACAAGGCCCTGTTCGATGAACTTCTTGGCGTTATCCCAGGCACCGCCTGCGTTCGCCATGAAGATGCCGAGCACCACGCCGACAACTGTCGTGCCGAGGAGTAATCCCGCAAGCGCCTCAGCGCCGAGGATAAGGCCCACGAGCACCGGGGTCGCAACCGAGATGATACCGGGGAGCCGCATCTCGGTGAGAGCCGCCTTGGTCGAGATCTGAACGCACTTCGAGACCTCCGGCTTGACCCCCTCTTTCCCTTCGAGGAGACCAGGAATCTCTTTAAACTGACGCCGAATCTCAGTGACCATGTAACCAGCCGCTTTACCGACCGACTTCATGGTAAGCGCCGTGACGATACCGGGGAGAATCGCGCCGATGAAGACACCGGCCACGACTAGCGGATTCGTCATTGAAAGATCAAGGATCTTACCGTGGTCAGCAAAAAGCTGGGCGTATGCTCCGAACAGCGAGAGCGCCGCCAAACCCGCTGCGCCGATAGCGAAGCCTTTGCCGATAGCCGCGGTAGTGTTTCCAAGCGCATCGAGACGGTCAGTAATAGCCCGAGTTTCTTTCCCGAGCTCCGCCATCTCCGAGATGCCACCCGCGTTGTCCGCGATCGGTCCGTAGGCGTCGATAGTCATCGTGACACCAACCGTTGCGAGCATCGCGACCGCCGCCAGAGCTACACCATAAAGGCCGCCGAAATAGTGGGCCCCGAGGGTCGCGACGACGATAACTCCGATCGGGAGAGCGCAGCTCATAAAACCGAGCGAGATACCCGCGATGATGTTGGTCGCCGGCCCAGTCTTAGAAGCCTCAACGATCCCGTACACAGGCTTCGAGCCGGTGTAATACTCGGTGAGAAG
>JBILDU010000143.1:0-5806 GCA_044352465.1 Bdellovibrionota bacterium | reverse complement strand
TCGGGCGCGGTAATTCAGTCCGTTCGCGAGCGATATCTCTATTTTGTGGGCGTCTTGGATAACGTGCAGGCTCGTGAGCACCACACCACGGGCGGCATCGACCACGACTCCCGAGCCGGTACCCTCATGGGGACGAGCCCCCGGTAGGACGTCAAACGGATCCACCGTCAGCGTCGTTGTCGTGATAAACACCACCGCCTCGTTGGTGGCTCGGTACACGTCGATGATACGCTGTTCATCCGGTGCCCGGCGTGCGATCGGCATCTCCATCCCGGCACTCCGCGCATCGGAGCGCCACAAGAAGAGCCCGGTGAAAGCCGTGGCCACGACACCGACAGTGATCAGGAAGCGAAGCGTTTGGCGGGTTAATCGGGTCATATCGGCAGCGCTCGGATTCGGGAGGGAACTACTCGCCCTCAAGCGCCCAGTCTTACCACAACAGCGGCGCTATTCCTACCCTTACACGCCGCTGACCACGGCAGTAAAGCCGGTCTATTCGACGAGTTACTCCCCTTCGTCGAAATCGACCTCGAGGTTCGCCTCGAGGTGCCGCACCCGCTCCACTTTGATCACCCCAGGAACCATCTCGATGGCCCGCTTTACCCGCTCGAGCTGTCGGGCATCATCGATGGTGAGCTCGAACGAATTGACCGCTTTCCCAAGCTCAGTGGTCTTGATCTGCGCGCTGTTGATATTCGCCCCGTTCTCGGTAATCGCCTTCGTGACATTCGCGAGTAGCCCGATCTGATCTTGTGAGTTGACGGTGAGACGGACCCGGCGAGGTGCACGCACCTCGGTATCCCATTGCACATCAACCCGGCGCTGCGGATCGCTCTGCATCGCCTGCGCGCAATCGGCGTAATGCACCGACACCCCACGACCACGGGTAATGAAACCAACGATCCGGTCCCCCGGCAGCGGCTCACAACACTTGGCAAAACGAACAAGGATGTCGTCGAATCCGCTCACCCGGACACCGACTTTCTGCCGCGAGGCGTGCGCCGCGCGCTGAAAGATTCGTGCGAGCGGCGAAGCCTCTTGGACGAGCTTCTCTTCAACATTACTCCCTTCAGGCAGAAGTCTGGCCAGCACTTTCGCGGAGCTCACTTTGCCGTAGCCGATCTCGGCATAGAGATCTCCCTCAGTCTTTAACCCCATCGTTTGGGCGACTTCGAGTAGCTTCCCTTCGCGTTCAAGCTTTTTAATACCCAGCTTTACTTTGCGGAGATCCTTCGTCAGGATCTCCATACCGATAGCGAGCGAGCGAGCTCGCTCCTCAGTCTTCAGAAACGCACGCACCCGCTGCTTCGCTTTCGACGACTGGACAAACTTAAGCCAGTCCTTACTCGGGACGTGGCTCTTCGAGGTGATTACCTCTACGGTATCACCGTTTTGCAAACGGTGCTCCAGCGGGACGAGCAACCCATTCACCCGGGCACCGGTGGTACGATGCCCTACGTCGGTATGCACCGCATAGGCGAAGTCAACGGGTGTCGAGTTGAACGGCAACCGGATCAGATCGCCCCGCGGCGTAAAAACGAAGACTTCCTCCGGGAACAGCTCCCCCTTCACTGACTGAATAAACTCATCGGGGTTCTTGAGGTACTGCTGAGTCTCAACGAGCTCCTTCACCCATTGCAGGTCAACTGAGGGCGAGGCCCCCTCACCCTCTTTATAACGCCAGTGAGCCGCGATCCCCTCATCGGCGATCTTGTTCATCTCCGGGGTGCGTATCTGGATCTCGATTCGCTGCCCCCCGGGTCCGATAACCGTCGTATGCAACGACTGATACATATTCGGCTTCGGCATCGCGATATAGTCTTTAAAGCGATTTGGCACCGGTTTCCACGACGAGTGAACGATCCCGAGGGTCTCGTAACACGCCCGCACCGTCGGCACGAGGACGCGAAAGCCGATCAAGTCATAGACTTCATCGAACGAGATATTATCTCGCTCCATCTTCTGCCATACCGAATAGAAGTGCTTCGCCCGCCCTCTTATAGAGGCGGAAACGCCGCTTGCCTCGAGTTTTTTAAGGATCTCCCGCGACGTGTCTTCAATGTACTCATCCCGCTCCTTGGCGGTCTTATCGAAATTTTCCTTGATAAGCTTGTAGAGCTCAGGGCGGAGATAGAGTAAACAGCCGTCCTCGAGCTCCGACTTAAGCCAGTGGATACCGAGACGATTGGCCAACGGTGCGTAAATCTCTTGGGTCTCACGGGCGATAACGCGTTGTTTCTCCTCGCGCATGAAATGGAGGGTCCGCATGTTATGCAGGCGGTCACACAACTTGACGAGGATGACGCGAATATCCTTCGCCATCGCCAGCAGCATCTTGCGAAAGCTTTCGGCCTGCTTCTCCTCTTTGGACTCGAACTCGATGCGGTTTAACTTGCTGACCCCCTCGACGATATCGGCGACCTCATCGCCGAACTTCTCCGCGATCTGCTCGCGCGTCACCATGCAATCTTCAATCGTATCGTGAAGCAGCGCCGCGACGACCGAGGGGACATCGAGTCGCAACTTACAGACCAGGAGCGCGGTCTCAACGAGATGATTAAGGTACGGCTCTCCCGAGGCGCGCACCTGCCCACGATGCTGCACCGCAGCGAACTCGTACGCATTCTTTACCGATTCGAGATCGGGTGAGGGGTGATACTTTTGGATGTGTTGCGCGATCTGCTCGTACTGAGAGGCAACCTCTGAACCAACCATCGCTTTACCAGTTAATGATCCCTCCAACTGGGGCACCGCGCGCTATTGGCAGCGGAGCTTATCGACACAGCGCTTTCCCATGTCACGCCGCTTCGAACGGTCGTCCTGCGGAGATCAAGCACCAGTACCGTTCTCGCCGTGATGGGGGGCTTCGACCTCAACCGCGTCGCCGTTCGAGATCTCACCGGCCTTTATGTCACCGGTCTTCAGCTCCCCAATTCCGATATCGGTCTTGAACAAGGAGTCCGGGGTTACGACCTGTACTTGAGCCTGAGCCTCTCGCTCGGCTCGCTCGGCGAGGGCCCGCTCACGCGCCTCTTGGCGCTCCGCCTCGCTCATAAAGCGCACCTGGCCACCCGCGATCTCGCGGAGAGCGGTCACGACCGCCTTGTTGGTCGTGGGCTCACCCAAAACCACCTTCCCCCCTTGAAGGATCTGCTTGGTGCGTTTCGCAGCGAGTTGAACCAGAGCGAAACGGTTAGTCTCCTTGGTCAGACAATCTTCAACGGTGATACGCGCCATAGCACTCCCTCTTCAACAGAAATTTGTTTGGCAGGACACCTCCCGAAAGAAGCGCCGCTGTCGACTAAAAACAGAACCAGGATCGCGACACGCGATCCCCGCGCAATTATCCACAAGAGCTACGCAACGGGCCGGGGCCCTTTTAAACATCGCTCCGCGCTGCCCAGGTGGCGCTCGACCTTACTCGACGCCACCCGAGAAAGAGCTTTTTGCACTTTGTAGCAAACGGTTGGATTATCGCAACGATCCGAACCAAAAGTTTAGCCTAATTTACGACAATCTTTCAAGATATCTGCATTTTTTGTCCGCCCCCCACCGTCACGATGGGGGGCGGGTGACACTACGGTGCCGATTTTACGTCCTGAGAGAGAATATAGCCGACCTGGCCGTTACGGGAGCGGATCTTGAGCCAATCCCCGATAGCCCCCTCTGCCCGAACCCGATCGCCGGTCTCAAGGGCCGCAACGGGGCTACCGGTGAAGGAAGGCCGCGTGAGCACCTTGGTCCGGACGAGCACCTCAAACTCCCGCGGCTCGTCGAAGCGGCCGACGCTGAGAGGCTGTGGGGTCTCTCCACGTGGCGCTGGCGCTGGCGCTCGGGGCGTGGGGAACCGCGGCTTCGGTGCACCAAATAAGATAGTTCCAACATCATCGGCACCGCCCCCCTCCGGCTGAGCGGCATGAAGCGCTTGATGTATCTCCTTCGGCTCAAGCGGACCGCGGGTGTTCACCACCTCCTTTGGCCCGCGTCCAGCGGTTGGCTGTGCCGGCTCGCCTGGGCGCGAGAGCGCCGCTCGCCCACCACCGCGCTCAAAGTCATAAAAGATAACGTCAAGTTGACTCAGGGAGGTGAGGCGCTCGATCGCCGGAGCACCGAGGCTCGGTCGAGACTCCGCAACAAAAAGTGAGATCGCGGTCTCTCCACTCGGGGCGTCGAAACCGAAAGTCCGCCACTTCGCGATCGCGGCGATACCAAGACACACTCCGACCAGAACCACGAGGGTTCCGAGCGAGAGTAGTCCGCGTTTCTCCAGCGGCGCGGCTGCCCCAGCGGCAGCGGCCCCGGCCGTTGCAGCCAGCGAACGCGGCTTCTCCTCGCCGCGCGGGAGAGGACCACCACGATCACGCGGCGCTCTCATGGCGGGGTTCTCGCCAAGCTCTTCACGTAACTTGAGACACCGTGAGCGCAGCCGTCCTGCCGCAGGATCGCGGCGTACGTTTGGCTCGGGGAGCTCGAGGATTCGCGCCACCACCGCGATGAGATTCTCTTGCGATGCGGGAACGAGGCGATAAGCTCTTTCAGCGAAGGTCAGTGCGGTGGCATAGTCCCCCCGCCCGATGAGGTTTGCACTCACCTCGGTCAACAACAAGGCTGCTGTTTCCACAAGTTCATCGGAGAGCGTGGCACCCCGTCCGCTCTTCCGCTCCACGAGGATCTCCCCGGTCACGCTCTCAAGGGGAGCTGCCAAAATCGATAATGGCAAAGTGCCCAAAGCAACACTCGCTCTTACCCACCAGAAACGGGGCTCCAGCTCGCCCACTCCCCCCCCCGCGGTGCGCTCCTCCGTCAGAGTGAGGAGCCCCTGCCAATCCCGCCGTTCGGCAAGTAAGAGGTACTCATTTTTACTTAATGCGGTCACCGGCGCTGGAGAGAGGGCTTGGGCTCTTGAGCCCGAGGGGTCAGCCCCTCCTGGAGCGGGTGCTACGCTCGCCGGCGAGCCTTTCGCGGCATCGGCGGCTCCCGCAATGATATCCCCCAACCCGAGGTCGAGTCCGTTCTGCGGAGCGAGCGAGGGGGATTTCTTGAAACCTTTCACCGGACTATTCTAACCTGCATACACGTCGAACGGCCAATAGTACGATCACACTCTGCGACCGTCGTGGAACCGCTCACGAGGGAGGGAGCCTTTACATGGTTATGGGTTAAGTGGGGCGGAATGGTATCCTCGAGCACCCCGGTGATCCTCCTGAAAAAGCTCCGCGAGCGGAAGTTTTTTTTTAGAACCTCAATGCTCAGCGTATACCCAGTCGATCAGGCTCTCCGTGTCGTTTCGCGGAGTTGCCCCTTACGAGCTCAAAGTTCGGCGCGCGAAAGACCTTTTACAGCACTCATCCGAGGAACTCGGATAGTTTTTTTCTCCATTCTTATCAGCATCTTATCGCAAGGCTGCGTATCGACGACCATCGACGGCCCCTCCCCCGAGGCGCCCATCGAACGGCTTGCCGCTCTAGCTCCCAATGCAATTAATCTCATCGTTGAGGGCTCAGATACGCCCCGCCCGCTCGGTCATCAGTATCTTTTCGTGGCGATTCCATTCGGTACGATCGCGCTCCGCAGCCCTTTAAATACCCTGGCCGAGTCGGTCCATCGCGAATTCGCAATCGCCGGCATTCGGGCTACCCGCGGAGGCACCGACCCCACCCGCCCGACCCTGACTCTCCGCTTCACCGAGCTCCACACATCGGCGTATGACCTCATCGTGATACGCCGGGTCTCAGCGGTGGCTCGACTCTCGGCTCAGCTCACCCTGCCCGATTCGAAGCTCGCTATAGAGACCAGCGGCGAAAGT
>JBILDU010000141.1:0-5859 GCA_044352465.1 Bdellovibrionota bacterium | reverse complement strand
AGGCAGTCGCTGGTGTTAAGGGGGTGCGCCACGCGACCCCGTCCCATCGCGCGGATATCGCGGCGACGATCGCCCGCTGGAGCGCGGCTATCTTTCCGCTTCTGACCCAGCGGAGTCGCGCACAGTTCCCCATCGCTAAGATCGGTGAAATCCTTCACCTAAAAGTTCCCATCGTCGCTACCCCAACGACCGATATCGTCGGCCCCCTTGGGCGACGTGGGATTATTCAGCTCGCCCAGACCCGCGATGAGTTCTTAGCTGCACTCCCATTTGCTATCGCCCAGAGCGAGGATCCAAGGTGGCTCGTCGCATGCGCTCAGTATCTCCATGAGGCTACGTGGGAGGAGACGGCTCGCGCCATGCTTGAGGCTATCGCCACGGTTGCCGAACCGTTTGCCGTTCCACCCGACATGGACCTCGGCCAAAGCGTCGGTGCGGCCTCTTAAATGGTCCCACATCGATGGGTCTCTGAGCTGTTCGCAGAGTTGTGAAAAAGTCACCCGCACCGAGACTCCCCGATCAGCTCATTGCTCGAGAGCGGGGTGGATGTGCTCGAATGAGCGAGATATACCTTAAAGGCATTTTCGCTCATTCGCGCATACGCGGGGTTCTCTGAGGTTCAGTCCAGCACCTTCTAATGAGCCGAGCTCTCGGAGCTCGTCGCTCGGTGCACGACTGTCTCCTCTGTCGTGAGGATGCGGTGTTCCTGCTCAAACCAGCGTCGCACGACCTCACCCGCAACGCCTCGCCCACCGAGGCCAAATGCCAAACCGAGCCCCAGCGACAAAGCACCGACAAGACCGATAAAGAGCGTATGCACGATGACCGGGGCGACTCCAACCTGACTCAATGCGGCGAACGCGGCGAGGAGCAGCACTACCCCCTCCACGAGGCGACCGATCTGCTCAGGTGCCTTGATGTGCAAGGACTCCGCCATGCCACGGGTCGTGCCCCCAAGAAAACGACTACCCAGCATCCCGCCCGCGAAGATAGCCAGAGCGACGACAATACTCGGAACGAAATTAACCAGGCGGGCCAGGAGCGCGGAAAGCTCGGGCAGCCCCAAAGCCCCAACGGCAGCTTGGAGCGCCACAAGGACGCCGAACCACATGACCACCCTCCCGAGGACACGGGAGGGAGTAACCGCCGAACCCATGCGGTTGAGATAGCGTTGGAGTGCGGTCTGGGCACTAAAGCGATCGAGACCTGCTTTCTGGCCGAGACGCTCGACCCCTTTACCAACAAGACGCGCCAGAACGATCCCGGCACCAAGAAGGAGCGCTGCAAAGAGGAACGTCGGAATAAAACTAAGCATCCGCCCCACCGCACCCCCAAATGTATCGGCTACTGTTTGGTTTATCACGAGCTCTCCTATAACGTATTGCTCTCATCTCTGCGCAGACCCGCCCCGACCGTCTATATCCTCGGAGGGAAACGCCGCACAAGTTCACCGTTTCTCTTGGACGCACCGACCGAAGCGTGCGCGTAATTCTACGAGGCGACGCGAATATTCACGTCGTGTCGCGCTAATTGCCGCCCGGAGCGTCTGAACAACTCCCCCGCGAGAAAACCCCTCAGATAGGAGTTGGGACCAACTTCGGAGCGTGCCTCTCGAGTCCGACTCATTGCCTCTCCAAGAGCTGGTCGAGTCAACAAGTGCCGTAGACGGAAACGCTACCCGTTGTAGCCTCTGCATCACCGGTGTCGAGCTATCCTTAACAATGGTTAGTTTACGATCCTTCGGCTCCCCTCCTTTATGCGCTCCCTCACCAACGGCGAAATACTCCTCTACCATCTCACGGAGGGCCTGCGGACGGATCTTTCGCGCGTTACCAACCCGATCACTCGGAATAAGTGCGAAACCATGGGTCTCCTGCGCGCCCGGACCACCGTGGGCCCCCCATTCAAGAGCGAAGCTGAGCGGCTCACCGTCGTTACGCCATCCGATAATAACGATCTCCCCCGCATCTGGATGGCTCACCAGTCGCCCGAGATCTTCAACGACCTCCTCAGCAAACGGATGCCCCCTCATTAGGAACGACCCTGCAACCGCCCGAAATGGGCCCGCGACCTTCGAATGAAATGCCCAAATCTCCCCCTCAATACGGGCCAGCACGAGTGGTACCTTCCCCTCATTCACCAACTCATCACACCGTCGACGTTGCATCGCGCCCGTGAGGGGTTGAGCGAGGTAGATGTGCCCCAACGGCCCCATGGCGGATACGATGATCGGCGGCGTCGAGCCGGCCTCCATAGAAAGGACGCCCCCCTCGCGTCGTTTCGCACTACGCCACAGTTCGATCGTCTCGGAGACGAAATGCGGCGGTGCCGCCACTTTTTCGCCGAAAATGGCCGCGACGGTCTGCTCAATCGGCCGACCGGCGAATATCTCGTAGGGCACCGTCCGCTCCTGCCCGTGATCAGAGTATACCCAGAGTTGATAGCGGCGCTTTGATGAGCGTTCCCCGGCGCGAGCGAGCCGCGCAATCGCGCGATCGATCCCCTTCAAGGCCCAATGCGCAAAACTCGAGTCGGGACCACGGCGATGAGCCTGCTCATCGTAGCCAAGGTAATTTAGGTGAATCACCCTCATCCCACGGTCGATATCTATCCGCCCCCCAAGTGTGATGAGTTCCCTCAAAACGATACTCACTAAGACCCGCGTAGGGATGAAAATAGCCTCATGTCGCCACGGGAAGCGCTCGCGCACACCGCGTATGAAATCCCCCAGCGCGAGAATGAGCTCGCCAACGATCAAGACACCGAATCGAGCCGCCGTGACGGCATACCAGATACTCCGGACAAGGAGCCGCCCCGGCGATTCAATCCGGGCAATGTTCTCGAGCCGAAATGTCGCGGCGCAGTAATGGGCCTCTTGCCCCCCACCCGCATAGATATTTGAGTAGGAAGCGCCCCCCTCTAAAAGAGGCCTCCCGGCGTGGCTGAGACGCTCTTCAACTCGTTGTGCCGCAGCGGCCGAAAACATCCGCACAAGCTGATGCCGTTTTCTATCAAGGTACTCGAACGCCGGTACACAACCTCGAACCCCGTAAAAAAGCTCCCCTTGTACCGCCGGAGTCGTCGAGGGGAGACCGGAATAGTGACTGAGGAGCCGATGATGCTCACGCGTGATGAGGGACCGTAGGAAGGGGAGTCTCCCCAAGGCGCACCCCCGCTCGAATTCACACCGCGAGAGACCGTCGATCTGAACAAGGATTAATCCGCGGGGCAGGCGCCGAGTCTGGTTCCGGGAACCCTGCTCGAACGGCGTCACGAGCGTCCCCCCTCGCGACTCAGGCCCAGTGCCCCGCTGATGTGAATCAACGAGTGAGCCGACCACATTCGTCGCGATGCCCCACTCCGCTTCGACCCGTCGAAGAAACGAGCTCCAACGATCCACATCATAGGAGAGTGAGTCCTGCGGTGCCGCAGTAAGATTCCGATAGATGGCGCTGAGCTTAGCGGTCGTTTGTTCGATGCTATAGCGCGCGGCTGAAGCACGTACCAGCGCGCGCAGATCGTCTCGCTCCGACCCGAGCCGTTCGATGAGATCTCCCAACGCCGCCGCAAAACCAGGAGCATCTCCGGGCTGAACCAACGTTCCGCTTTGATCCGGCGCGATAACATCGCGGGCACCCGAGGCATCGAGCGCAACGACGTATGCTCCATTCGTCATCGCTTCGGTCAAAACGAGGCCCTGCGTTTCGGTGAGAGAGGTGAATGCAAAAGCATCAATCGCAGCGTAAATGTCGGCGAGATCGTAGCCCTGCTGCACCCCAGCGAAACGAATCCGCTCCCAAGCTGAGGACGAACGGAGGTGCGCTTCAAGCTCTTCCCGGGAAGGCCCGTCACCAACAACGAGGAAGTACGCACTCGGATGACTCTCGAGAAAGCGGCCGACACTCTCTGCGAGGAATAAGAGATTTTTTTCCGGCGCAAGGCGTCCGACATGCCCCACCAAAAACGCGTCCGTCGGGATCCCCCACCGCAGGCGCCCGCGCCAAGCCAGACCCCGTGTCAATGTCGGTGCAACTCCTGTCGGTATAACCTCGAGCGGGGCGACAAGTCCGCGCGAGCGTAAGAGGTCGGCGACACTCGGGCTGGGTGCAATCACTTGCGCGGCTTGATTGCCATAACCGATCGCGAGTGAGATCACGAACTGCCGCATCACGGCGTTATCGACCGCGACATAATGGAGGTAGTGCTCGTAAAGGGTGTGATGGGTGAATACAAGTGGGCATCGGAACTCAGCCGCCAGCCGAAGAGCGGTATCCCCCAGCAGGAAGGGATGGTGGCTGTGAATGATATCAGGGCGAAAGGAGGCGAGACGGCGACGCAGTCCGGTTGAGACGGGCAGGGCTACCGAAAAGTCCGAGCCGTTAAAACGTTGTAGCGCCGGGATTCGAACCACATCGGCTTCGACCTCCGGTGCGCCGGGGAACACCGGACACACGACCACTACCGCATGGCCGCAGCGACGCAGCTCCGCCGCTGTCTCAGAGACCGCTCGCGCAACCCCGCCGACATGGGGCGTAAACGTGTTGGTCAGCATGCAGATATTCACGCCCCAACCGCTCCACCAATATCGACCGGCTGAGGATATGGGACGAAAGTATGCCCACTTCCCGTCGGAATGGCCCGTTCCTCACCACCAAGAAAGCGGAGCCGCAGCGACGGCGGCGCACGGTACCAATCTCCCGCGATACTCACTTCTATCCCGGTGGACTCACCGGTAATAGCCACCGAGACGGTGCCGAATCGTGTGCGGAGGCGCTCCGCTTTCAGTTGTTTTCCAACCGCGAGCCACTCCAGGGGTATCCCACTGCACAGCAGCAGATCCTCCCCCTCCTCTGCAACAAACATCATGTGCACATAACACATCCACTCCGCAGCCGCCCATCCGTGCTGTCCATCGCCCATACACCCACCCAGAGTTCGTGGATGGATCGCCTCTGGCCATTGCCCGGTTGGCGAGGCGAGCGCCCCGATCCGCCGGAATATCCCATGAGCCCGGACATCGTTCCTGCGGCGCAGAACCTGGGCAAGCTGGAGCGAAAGATACGGATTGAGACCAGAGTGAATCATGTCCTGGAAGAAGGCCCCATCAAGACAGCACCGTTGGAGGAGGAACTCTACGGTATTGACGAGCGCGGGGTCATGCGGGGGAAGTATCCGCAGCGGGTAGGCACAGACGATCGATCCGATCGCACCAGCGTCGAGTCGCCGATAGGGGGAAGCGGGGATAGCGCGGTAACCCAACTCTGCGCTCGCCGCGCCGATCGCCCGTAACACCGCACCTCGAAATTCGCGGGCGATCCGGCGATAATCAGCTCCCACGGCTGGTCGGCCCGCCGCCTCAAAGAGAGTCGCCGCACTTTCGAGCCCAGCGATGCCCCAGAAATCATCCCAGAAGTAGAAATCGTTCGGCCCTAAATGCTCAGCGCTAAATCCGGCCGGTAGCAGTCCCCGGTGGCGCAGCTCCCCGGTAATCGGCAGCCGCTTCTGCGCGATCCAATCCGCCCCACGACGGACAAGCTCGAGCCATTCGGGGCGAGGCCGCCGATCCGTGACCGCACAAAATCGCTCGATCACCCATAACACCATGCCATTTGAGTCCCACTCGCCCTCCTGTGAGTAGAGATACCCCTCCGGAGTCTGGCGCAAGGGGAATCGCTCGATACACGCTTCAGCTGGCGCAATGATCCCCGCAGCGAGCAGCCCGTGCAGCATCACCGCGGCGTCACGAAACCAGAAACGGCGGTAGGTATATGGCCCAGGGAAGATATCTCCAGGGGACAATAGCGCCAGAGTTCGACTCGCCGCTCGGCACAGATAATTGAGGTGGTTGTCCCCGAGATC
>JBILDU010000057.1:0-19294 GCA_044352465.1 Bdellovibrionota bacterium | reverse complement strand
TTGGACGACTGATTTAACTTCCATGAGGACTCCCTAAGGGCTTGTTTTCGCGGGGGACGATATCACAAACGTGCTTTTAAAGTACAATCGGGGAGGGAGCCTGAGCCGATTGTTGGGCTTGACCCCTAAAATACCCCTTTCCTTGCTACTGGTGGCCGATTTTATTATCCTTTTCTAAAGGCTCCATGCGGGAGTGGTGGAATTGGCAGACACGCCAGACTTAGGATCTGGTGCCTAACGGCTTGGGGGTTCAAGTCCCCCCCCCCGCACTCATGTGGCCCGACCGGGCTAACGACAGCTGCGTCGTGATGAAACGTTTGCACTTTCCGAGAACGTGCTTGGCAAACCGGAGGATAGGAAGTGACATCGGCGACCTTGGCCGAGCACTATCCGGCCTACTTCGAATCCGGCTCGCTCAGGGCCAGGTATGATCAAGATTCTCTTTTTTTGCACCGCAAATATCTGCCGTTCCCCGGTGGCTGCTGGGATATTCACCTCCCTCGTTCAATCAAGCGGTCTCGACGATGCATTTTGGGTCGAATCAGCAGGTACTCACGCCACAGCCGGTTCTGCAGCTCACCCGGAAACGATCCGAACAGCTGCCCGACGTGGGCTCGACCTTTCCGGTCACCGCTCGCGAGCTCTTGAACCCGCCGACTTTCGAGAGTTTGATTATCTCGTCGGAATGGATCGGGCGAATATCGCCGCAGCAACGGCGCTCGCCCCCCACGACAAGTTAGGGAAGCTCCGCCTCCTGCTCGACGGGGTTGGCGGTTTGAGAACTCCTGAGGTCGCGGATCCCTTTCGTCAACACGGGGGCTTTGAGGAGGTCCATCAGGTCATTGAGCTCGGAGCGCGAAAACTCCTCGAAGACTTAAAACATCTCTACCAGAGCAAATCTTAGGGCAAGCGGCGAGATGGCGACCCAACATAGAAGCCTCTCAACTCACGTTGGAAATCCCACGACTCGATCGAAGCACGCGACACGAAGCGGGTGGCCGACCGACTCAGTTCAGCTTCATCTTTTATTCGACATCGTCGTTCGAGCCCGATCTCAGTTGGAGATACAGTCGTATTTTTTACTGACACGCAGGATAAACATGCGCTCATTTAAACTCTTTTTATCCAGCGTCGCTGTCGCAATGCTCGTCGGGTGCACCGCTCACCGTAGTCCGAGTGCCGCGCCGGCACTGCACACAGCGGCATCACTCGAAGCCCGCGCCAATTCGGGCTGGCGCGCCGCGCAAGAAGAACGCCTGCGCCGATTTAAAAAGAGCGAAAACGCGACGCTCTGGGAGGTCGCCCAAGATTTACACCGGCGAGTTTCGGCGGGCTGGCCCCCGCCAGCAGCCCCGATCCGATTGGGGGAATTCGAATATTTTTCCGAGGATGAACCGGGGCTACGTTATCCGATCTTTCGGCGCCGAAACGGCACCGCCCCACCCGAAACCGTGCTCGACCTCAATCGGGAGTTCCCCAACGGGCGGGTTGATATCGGTCTGCTGCGACTCTCCCCTGACAACCACCACCTCGCCGTGACGCTCGACGTGGACGGAAGTGGAACGTTTAAACTGTTTACCCGCCTCTTACCAGAGGGTGACCTCAGAGGTCCCCTGGCCGATAGTGTCCATGAAGCTGAGTGGGGTACGGCTGGGTCGCTTCTTTTTTCCACGTTGGAGGGACTAAGAGCCACCCACCTCATCCGTCATCGACCCGGTATGCCGAATGAATCGATTCTGCTACCGGTTGGCACCGATGGCCATCTTGCACTCCACTCGACCGGCACGGGGACGACGATCGTTCGAGAGCTCTCCCCGCGCGGGACGCGGGTGTGGAAAGTCGCCGCGGCTGAATCAAAGATCCAACCTACCGAGATAGCCGCACCGAAGCAGATGACGAAGACAACAGTTTTCGATGCCTGCCTTTTCGACGCGGGCGCTCTCCTCATAACCGAGCGTGCCAGCATTCGAACGCTCATCTGGGTTCCGGCGAAGCGGGGTGCTCAACCCGCACCGGTCAACCTTGCGGGAGCCGCGGGGACTATCGAGGGTATCCGATGTTTTATCCGCGATGCGATCGTTTTTGGTCAAGCTGAAGATCGTGGGGCGTTGTGGCACGTCACTCTCGAGAATAAGTCCCCCCGACCGAGCCGTGTCACGATCCCGCGTGGGCTTACAGCGCTCTCACTGGGAGCCCATCCCACGCCAGCTGCGGAGGTTGTCCGGGTACAGATGAGCTCGCTGATTAACCCTCCCCTACTCTATGAGCTCGATCTGAAATCGGGAGCGTTTGCACCTCGCGCTCAGATGGCGGTAGCTCATCACGTCGCCAATGAATACACGACTGCGCCCTTTTCGGCGCGCGCGAGCGACGGCAGCATCATTCCGATCACGGTGGCCTATAGCCTCAAAGAGGGTGCTCCCGGTTCTCGGCCGGTGATCCTCACCACCTATGGAGCTTACGGAATGAAGGCTGACACGGGATTTGATCCGTTCTATCTCCCCTTTCTGGAACGGGGATTCATCGTAGCGGTGGCACACGTGCGCGGCGGGGGTGAAAAGGGCCCCGAGTGGCACACCGCAAGCCGCGGAAAGACAAAGGTAGTCGGAACGACCGACCTCATCGCCGCGGCCGAGGCCCTCCTCAAGCTCGGCTGGGGTGAGGGAAAACGGATCGCCCTCATGGGACGTAGCGCCGGAGCGATTCCGGTCGCTGGAGCAGCAGCTCTGCGCCCCGATCTCTTCGGTGCGGTTGTTCTCGATGCTCCGTTCCTCGATATTACGGGCGCATTAAGCGACCCGACTCGCCCGCTTGCGATCCGCGATCGCACCGAATGGGGCGACCCAAACGACGCGGCGAGTCGTGCCGGCATGCGGGCCTATGCCCCTTTCGATTTACCGGTCGGTGCAGACTATCCCCCAACGCTTATCACCGTGGGGAGCAACGACTCCACAGTTCCTCCGATGGACGGCGCTCGGTGGCTCGCTCATCTCGAGTCATACGGGTCATACGGACATCTGATTTCGATCTCTTCAGGAACCCATAGTGGTCCCCCTACCCGCACCGAAGCGGCAAACGAAGCCGCGCTCCGAGCCGCATTTGTCGTAGCAACACTGCGGCACCGTAAATAGGGCGACGCTGATGAAGCTCCTGCGGTAGGACCTCTCGACCTCGACCGAGGCATGATTTTCTTTTGAATTTTTTCGGAGGCTCTCAAACCTAAAGGCCGCCCACCGCATCTTTTTATCGACGGCGCGCCGATTTGTCACCCGTTCTCCATTGAGGTGGGGGTGTCGTAAAGGCGAAATACGCAAGCGCTAATGGTCCAAGGAGCGGAACGATAATCGCGGCCGCTCCCCAGAGGCTGGTGAGCAGAACCGCGCCGAGAGCTATGAGGGCGAGGGGTCTGAGCCCCCGATCTGTTTTCATAAAACGGAGACTAACCTCCTCACTCACGCGGAGATATGACGCTCCTTGTAGATTCACGCACCGAAGCGCAAGGTCGGATTCCCAAAGAGATATCATACCGCGCGGCCCGACTCATGCGTTACCTCAAGGGGACTTTTCGAAAGGGTCCTGCACATGTCTCTACCGGCTATCTCCACTCCACCCGAATCTTTTGAAAAAGAGGCGGTATTCCTGTTCTCAGAGGGGTTTGCCGCTTGGAGCGACGATCCGATGGCTCGGCGCGAGCACCTTGGGGGAAAGGGCGCAGGGCTTGCTGAGATGGTAGCCGCAGGAATCCCGGTGCCACCCGGGCTTACCGTAACCGCGGACGCCTGTCGCGAGTATTATGAGTGCGGTGAGAAATTGAATCCCCGGGTCTTCGAGGCGGTTCGGTCGAAATTAACCCTTATCGAGAGACAGACCGGCCGTGCTTTTGGAGATGCTCAACATCCCCTCCTTCTCTCGGTGCGCTCAGGGTCGAAGTTCTCGATGCCTGGAATGATGGACACCGTTTTGAACCTCGGTCTTAATGAGACAACAGTTACGGCACTCGCTACCGAAACTAAAAACCCCCGCTTTGCGTGGGATAGCTACCGTCGCTTCGTGTACATGTACGGCCACGTCGTTCTCGGGGTCGAGAAGAAGCTACTCGATGAAGCCGTAAACCGGTGCCGCGACCGTTACTCTGCCAGCGGCGACCGTGACCTCTCTCCTTTCGCTCTCCAACATGTGGTCGCCGAGCTCAATGAGACCCTTGAACGCCTCACCGGCACGCGCGTACCCGATGCCCCTTTGGAGCAGTTACGGCACGCGATTACCGCGGTATTCAGATCATGGAACACCCCCCGTGCGGTGTATTACCGCACGGTGCACTCCATCGACCACCGCCTTGGAACCGCCGTGACGATTCAAGCGATGGTCTTCGGGAATCGAAACGATCAATCAGCCACCGGTGTATGCTTCACCCGCAATCCGAGCACCGGCGCACCACGGCTCTATGGGGAGTTTCTCACCAATGCGCAAGGAGAGGAGGTTGTCGCGGGCACACGCACACCTCGACCGGTCGAGGAGCTTGAGAACTCCCTCCCAAACGCAGCCCGCGAACTCGAGCGAACCGCCGCACTGCTCGAACATCACTATCGCGACGTCCAAGACATCGAGTTCACTATCGAGGATGGCAAGCTCTTTATATTACAGACCCGCACGGGAAAACGGAGCGCCGCCGCGGCGATTAAGGTCGCTGTTGACATGGTGAGTGAGGGCCTCATCGATCGTGCCACAGCGTTGCGGCGGGTGACCCCGGCTCAATTGCAGCAACTGCTCGTCCCCCAGCTTGCGCCCGCAGCACGAAGCGCCGCTATCGCGGCTGGCCATCTGTTAGCGACCGGACTTACCGCATCCCCTGGTGCAGCCCAAGGAGTTATTGCGCTCTCCCCCGCCGATGCGGTCGCGGTCGCGGCCTCCGGGCGTGCCGTAATACTTGTGCGCGAGGAAACGTGTCCGGACGATATCCAGGGTATGGTGGCGGCGGCGGGGGTGGTCACCGCACGGGGAGGGATGACGAGCCATGCTGCGGTCGTTGCGCGTGGCATGGGGAAGCCGTGTATCGCGGGATGTGAAATGCTCCGGATTGATCGAACCACCGCCACGATCTCCCTCGGGGGGCGAATTCTTTCAGCCGGCGAACAACTCTCCATCGATGGCTCCACCGGCGAGATATTTTGGGGACCTATCGATACGATCATTCCCGATCCACCGCCGGAGTCTCGCACTCTCCTGTCTTGGGCGGATGCCCACCGCCGACTACAGATACGCGCCAACGCCGATACGCCGATCGATGCGGCCCGCGCTCGTCGTAACGGTGCCGAGGGAATCGGTCTCTGCCGGACCGAGCATATGTTTATGGGCGAGGAACGGCTTCCCCTCATGCGGGCGATGATCCTCGCCGATAACCGGACCGAGCGTGAGCGTGCGCTCCAAACCCTCTTGCCACTACAACGCGAGGACTTCATCGCCATGTTCCGGGAGATGGAGGGTTTACCGATGACGATCCGGCTCCTTGATCCGCCACTCCACGAGTTCCTGCCGGATGCTACCGCTCTTCGGCAGCAGATAGCGGCGCTTCGCGCGAACGGAGCGATGGAGCAAGAGATTACCATCCTTGAACAGACACTGCGACGAGTCCTTGAACTCGGCGAAACCAACCCCATGATGGGTTTTCGGGGATGCCGACTGGGACTTGTCCATCCCGAAATCTACGCGATGCAGGTTCGGGCGATCATGGAGGCAGCCCTCACCGTTCGCCGCACCGGCGTCTTGGTACGTCCCGAGATCCTCATTCCCCTCGTCTCAACCCGCCACGAACTCACGGTGCTTCGCCAAGCGATCGAGCAGGTTGCAGCAAAGACGGTCCACGACAGTGAGCTCGACATCCCCTATTCGATAGGTACCATGATCGAAGTACCCCGTGCGTGCCTTGTGGCGGAGACCCTCTCCCCGCACGTCGATTTCTTTAGTTTCGGGACGAACGACCTCACCCAAATGACCTTCGGCTTTAGTCGAGACGATGCGGAGGGTACATTCCTGCGCCATTATCTTGAGGGAGTTCAATCGAATGGACACGTTGAGCGGATTCTTCACCACAACCCATTTGAGGTCATCGATAAAGACGGGGTCGGCGAACTGATGCGCCTGGCTATCCAGCGGGGCAAAGCAGCTCGCCCAGAGCTGAAACTCGGCTTATGCGGAGAACACGGCGGGGATCCCACCTCGATTGCTCTATGCGAGAAGCTCGGCCTCACCTATGTGAGCTGCTCTCCCTACCGGATCGAAATCGCTCGGCTCGCGGCTGCTCAAGCCGCCCTCGGAGCAGAGCGAACGGACGTGTAACGAGGCACTGCCCCAAGCACGGCGAGTTAAAAATGCGAGCGCGCGAGCAACACCAGCCGATGGCGCACTATTTTTATGACGCATTCGAAAGCTTTTCGAAGTATTCGTAAACAAGCGAATCGGAATTACCCGCCGCAACGACTACCCCCTGGGGATCGATAATAAGGAAGTACGGGAGACGCCCCCCTTGGAAGGCTACAAACGCCTCATCAGAACCGGCGTTCCCTGAAAACGCGTGCTGAAAGCCATCGAGATCTTGGTGCACGATACGCTCCTTGACCTCTGCCAGATCTTTGACCTCATCGAGGTTCGCTGCGAGGAAAACCACGTCGTTCCGACCGAGCTTCTCGGCAAACTCATCAAGACGGAGCAACGCCGGTCGCGAAGAGTGACACCAGTGCGCCCAGAAAGTTACGACGACCGTTTTCCCACGGTAGCGCTTGAGCGGCACATATTCCCCTTCGAGAAGAGTAAAACGGGTCTCGGGGGCCGGCTTGCCGATAAGTTTTGCCCCATCGGTTGCGCATCCTGCGAACGACAACGCGACAAAGACAATGCCTAGCCGAACAACAAGGAAAGACAGGCAATTCATGACAATGTTCCTCACAGAAGAGCGCACCCCTGAAAACCTCTCGGGTCCCACCTTATCCGGCGAAGTTGATACTCACCCCGGCAATAAGCTCGAAAAAACTGACGAGTGTCAGAGGAATATCAAGAGGTAAGCGACACGAATGGAGTATCACCTAGGCGCGCCGACCTCGCAATCACCGAATAAGACTTCGCCGATGCCCCGAGCCAAAGCCCATCGCTCTTCGCGAGCATTGAGAAGCCACCCGCACCGGGTCGACGCTCCCCCCTGACGCGTGCTCAGGCTACAAAACTTTGGCTCAATTCGGGAGAGCGGAGGAAGACGTACCTACTGACTGCGTCCCCCCTCCCGCTCCTTGATGACCCAGAAATTCTCCCGATAGGCCTCTCGCACAGCGGGGTCACGCTCGCGCTCGTACCGATCAATAATAATCTTTAATGCGCCGATATCGTTGTAATCTTTGAGCGATTTGATTGCGGCGATACGAATTTCCTTGGCCGAGTCGCTTAAAAGATTAATTAATCCCCCCAGCCCCAAGCTGCCCGCGTAGCGCTGAACAATAATCTGCGATATCCGAGGATTCTTGGCCTCAAGCAGTACATCGATAAGGTCCGGATCCTTCATGTATTTATCGAGGCTATCGAAGGCGGCGGTAAGCTCACTCTCCGAAACGGTATCGACGTAGGCGAGACTGCCCACCGCACGGGCGAAGCTCAGACGGTTCTCCCACTGATTTCGCCGCACCCAATCGACGAGAGCCGCGCTCGGCTCGAGGGTCAGGCTCTTCCCTGCGAGGGTATCGAAGGCATCCTGCATCACCTCGGACGGGGCACCGACCGCACAAATCCCCAAGAGCACCCGCTCAGCGTCAACATCGAACCAACGCCCCAGCGGATTGATATCCTCGGAACGGAGAACACCCGCAGCCGCCCGGACCAGGGTCGCCAGAACATCGGCTGGCAAATCGGTGCGATCGCGGACAAGCATCAGGAATTGCGCGGGCACCGGCGGTAAAACGTTCCGCTCTATGGCGAGATTGGCTATCGCCCGGACGTTCACATCCCCTCGTCCAGCGAGAATCTTCAAAAGCCAGACGACATCCTTGTCGGGAATCTGATCGCGCCGCTGAATAATATCATCACCGAAAAGCAACGCGAGCTCTTCATAAGCCAAAATCAGGGAGAGTGCGGCATGATCACTGGCATCACTCCATCTCGCTGCATCGCCGATAAGTTGCGCCAGCACCGGTTGATATTGATCAAATGAGGCCGAATCGAGCGCTAACGCGGCGGCAAGTTTCAAAACTAATTTGGGCTCCGAGGCATAGCCTTGGCGCAACAAAGTCTTGCGCGCCTCTATCGGGAGCGTCGTATCAAGTGAACGAAGGACCGCCTCGTACACCGTCGGCAGATCCCCGTCTTTCAGACCACGGAGCCACTGTCGTACCTGCTCCGAACTCCGCATCAGCCCGAGCCGACGGGCCCGATCGATAATGGCCTTCTCACTGAGCGCTCGCATCTGTTGCGTCTTCGCGTCTTTGGCGCTGGTCACGAGGATTTGATGAGCGATCGGATCATCCGAATTCGTAATCTTCTCAAGTTCATTCGCCTGCTCGAGGAGCTCACTATCGCTTTGACCGATAACATCGATAGCCTGACGAAGCTGCTGACTGTTCGCCGCTTCGCGATGCACCGCGAGCTCGTCTCGGAGACCGGCCTCCTGTGCGCGCCGCTGCGCGGTGTACCAGTGAGCCGTCACTCCACTAATAAGAATGATGAGGCCCCCCAATATTCCAACCCGCAGCGCCATCCCGCGCCCCGCTTCAGGCGAGACCGCCGTCTCAACCGGAACCGGTGCGTGGCTCATCGGCTCAAGAGAGTGCGCGGACGTGGACTGACGAGATCCAACGATCGACCCCTCCCGCTGAACCTGCATCGGCGCGCTCTCCCGAGCACGCACCCGTTGGATCACTGCGGAGATCGCCTCAGCTACCGCTCCAGCATTCGGATATCGCGCGGCGGTATCCGGTTCGAGACACCGCCGGAGTACCTCCTCGGCCCAGACCGGTGGAGCTCCAACAAACCGGCTCAGCGGCTCAACCCGCGAGAGGTCAAAGCCCGTCATGAGGCTCGCCGGCCCCGCCCCATAGGGGTACCGTCCGGTGAAAAGAAAATATCCCAACACGCCCAGAGCAAACACGTCGCTCGCCCCGTCTACCCCAGCAGCTGAGCGCTGTTCCGGAGAGAGAAATGGAATCGTCTCCGCGGGAGGTAACATCGCCGTTGCGGCAGCCTCGCTGTCGAAAGAGCCCATGAGACCAACAAAACGGATATCCCCACTCCGATCAACCCAGAAAGAGCTGCCACACAGGTCGCCGCAAACGATCCCCGAGCGATGAAGACGCTCGACCAGCCGTACACACGACACAAAGCGACGTTCGGCCTCCTGAATCTCGACGTTTCCAGAGACGACCGGATGTCCATCGAGTGCGGCTACCGCGCAGAATGCGAGTCCAGAGGCATCGATGCCATAGCGCACCATATCAACCATCGGCGGATGCAGCGCGGCGATACGTTCAAGTCGATCCGCGAAGCGTTGCACCGCAGGGGACCGCCGCGCCAGCGGATGGCGGAGCATCCAGAGGCATAACGGCACACCCCGGTTTTTCTCAAGCGCCCGATATGCGTCGGCCGAACGAGTAGACAATAGATGGCTCTCGACGATGTAGAGATCGGCGAGCTGTGCGCCGATGTCGAGCGTTCCCGTCGGTTGGGTTGTCGTCACGTCTCTCCTCCCCCGAAATCACCCTTGCGGGTACATTGAAATTATCTTCCACTCTCGCCGGCGGTACCCCAGATCCCTACCGGCTCCACCCCGACGGTTGGATCAAGCTCCTCAAAGGTCACCACACCAACCGCGCGATTAGCCGTCCGCATAAAATTAAGTACCTTGTGCCGCAGCTCCCGGGAACACAACACCGCAACCGGGAGGACACCCCGCGAACGCACCGGCCCGATGATCGCATCGAGCTCAAGGGCATACCGCTCCAACGCATCGGGCTCAATAGCGAGCGGAAGCTCTGGGGCATCCACCGCAGCGCCCTCCAGCACCCGCTCGAGCTGGGCGTCGAGTGTCACCACCCGTAGGGTCCGTCGCGGAGAGAGCAAGCGGGGCACAAATTGCCGCCGTCGAGCGACTCGCACGAAAGCAACTACTTCGTGGAGGTCAAATTCATCGATCTCAAGCGAGCTGTACCGCGAGCAGTAGGTCGCCACCGCTTCGATGATCTGGCGATACTCCCGGACGCTGATTCCCTCTCGAATAAGCTCTTGGAAGATCTCGGTGAAGCGAGCCACGTTGATAAAATTACCTTTAAAGACATCGGCCAGGAGCCCGGGGTGGCGACTCTCCACCACCTTCAAAAGAGCATGCATCTCGGTAAGCGTGAATATCTCCTCGGGATGTCTCTGCAGAAACGCCGCAGCTCTGAGACCGATGAATCCGAAGAAGTCAAAAACTCTCAAATTCGCCGCATCAGCGATCGACCTTCCCGCGGCTGACTGTTTCGCCCAAAAAACCCGCTGCCCACTCAGCGGGTGATCGACCGGCTCGATGACTTCGAGTCCGAGGGCATCCGCATTAGCTGGCGCTACCTCGACAAGCATCGCATCAAGGGGGACACTTCCCTCATCGAGGATCGTCCCGTTGATAAGCACGCGGTATCCCCCAGCAACCAGGCGCTCATCACTTGAAACGACGAGGTCGGGAAGCCGGATCCCTACCTCACTGTAAAAGTCGGACCGCAGCTCCTCCCACCATCCCCGATACCGTTCGGTTGCAGCGAGGTAACTGCGGGCGAGCACCGCACTGTCGAGGATAATAAGGATACGCGAGTCGTCAGGGCCCTCAAGCTCCGCGACACCACCTCCCCCACCACCAACGGCGCGAGGCGGCGCATCGAGCGCAAGCTCCGGTCCCGCAGCGACCACTGCGCGGTGGCGCCGCATCAAAACATACGCCACGGCCACGAACCCGGTTCCGACCAGAAGAAACGGGACCGTTGGCACCCCCGGCAACGTGGCGATGACAAAGAGGACCGCGCCTGAGAAAAGCACGGTGCCCGGTCGGGTGAAAAGTTGCGCCCCCACGTCTGAGCCTAAGGTGGTATTCTCCCCTGAGGAGACTCTGGTAACAACGATACCGGCGCAGATTGAGATAAGGAGTGCGGGGATCTGAGTGACCAGCCCATCACCCACCGTTAAAACGGTATACGTCTCGACCGCTTCCGAAAACCCCATCCCATGCGACACACCGAGATAGAGCCCACCGACGATATTAGTCAAAATGATGAAGAAACCCGCCACAGCATCGCCTTGGACAAACTTCATCGCGCCGTCCATGGCACCGTAGAGCTGCGATTCCTTACGTAGATCCTCGCGGCGACGTTGGGCCTCCTCCGGCCTCAGGAGCCCTGCCCGTAGATCGGAATCGATCGCCATCTGTTTTCCGGGCAACGCATCGAGCGCAAATCGGGCCGCCACCTCAGAGACCCGACTTGCCCCTCGGGCGATAACGATAAAGTTAACGACCGTGATGATGGTGAAGATTATCACCCCGACGAGGACCTCCCCCCGGATCAGGAACGTCCCAAAAGCTTCGATAACCCGCCCCGCATCACCCTGACTTAAGATCAAGCGGGTAGAAGCAACGTTCAAAGCAAGTCGAAAGAGGGTGGTGAGAAGCAGCAACGAGGGAAAAGCCAGAAGCGCCAGGGCGTTCGGCATATAAAGCCCCACGAGCAGGAGAAGCAGCGCGAAGGAGATGTTCGCGGCCAGAAGAACGTCGAGCAACGGCGTTGGTAGCGGCACGAGTAGCATCGCCGTGATCGCCACGACAAACAGCGCCAGCACCAGGTCGCTCCGCCGTGCCTGGACCGGAGCGCTCGCGCCGAAGGGGGAGGATACAGGCATAACGGGGCCCCCTAGTTGAACGAGTCCTTAATCTGAATACCGAAACCGATCACGAGGATGATGAGAAAACCGGCGAACACAAGCGCTACGGGCCCGGTAGCTGCAAGCTCCAGCTTTTTAATTTTTGCTTCGATCTTAGTCTCGCGTTGCCCCGCCACTGCATCAGCAAGCTCTTGTAGCTGCCGAGTGATCTCACCACCGTGCTTCGCCACCTGCGATAGCGACATGAAGGCGTGCTTGAGCTCGGTATGGCCCGAAAGCTTGCCGATCTCGTTCAGTGCATCCTCGAGCGAGGCACCTGACTTGACGTAAAAGTGAACGTGGCGGAGGAGCTCAGTCACACAGTTATGGCTATCGCGTTCATCAGCCATCGAAACCACCCGCTGAAGACACGGACCGATGTCGAGCGAGCTGCTAACTCCGATCGCGATCTGCTCGATAACGAGGGGGAGATAGAACATAATCTCCTCGCTCCGCGCTTTCATCCGTCGGTCGAGAAGTATGTAGGGAAGGCGCATCCCGAATAGGAGACCGAATATCGCGCCACACACGAGAATCAAGGTGTCGACACCGCTGAGCATAAACGCAGTGAGCGGCCCGCAGATAATAGGCGCCAAGAGCCGCTGTCGGTGAAAGTCGGCTTTCTCTTCGTCTGAGAAGATTCCGGCCTGAAAGAACTTCTCATCAAGGGTTACCGCGCCCGCACGGGTCGCCATTTTAGCGCGGGTCATCTGCTTCAGCTTCTGAAGCTCCTCGCCCGACGGATCGTTTTTAATCCGCTCCCGAACCTCGCTCGGCTTACCCAGTCCGGCCGCGTCACCCGATCCCATGAGTGAGCGCATGTCCACCTGTTGGCGCGGGAAAAAAAAGTAAGCGACGATACCACCCGCCGAGATCAGGGCGAAAACTATCGCAACGATACCGATGATAACGTTCGTTTCCATCGCTACGTCCTAATCTTTGTGACTTGTCGTATCCAGAAAATACCGAAGAAAATAAGGAGAATACCAGTTTGCCAAACCTGCCAGCCGAGCTCATCTTTCCAAGCCCCCGTGATCACTTCGGGGTATACTGAGTAAAGGTATAGTTGAATAAATCCAAGTATCGCGATGATAAACCAGATTGAACCACGCTGCATACTCACCGCGGCACTCGCCGAGGAGCGGAAGAACTGACGCTTCCGCACCTGTTTCGCCAAACGATCAAGGGTGTCGGACAGCGTGCCACCGACCCGCCGACTAAGCAGAAGCGCTTGGACGAACAGCTCGATCTCGGGGTGGTAGATATCTTCGCCAAAGGAGCCGATCGATTTATCTTCGGAGACTCCGAAACGGAGTCGCTCCACCATCAGCTCAACTTCGAGCTTCACCAGCGATCCCTCCTCAAGCCCTTGAGCCGCAGCTTCAATGGCTCCCATCACGTTCATACCGGTTTTTAAAAGCCCCACGAGGGAGAGGAGAAACGACGGATAATCCTGGTCGAAGGCCTTAAAGCGCTTATCGATCGAGCGATTGAGGCACCAACGCATAAAGATAGGCCCGGTCGTCAACATGAGCAGTTGTATAACAACGTTGAACGACGACACCACGATACTAAATGAGACGAGGCTGAGTCCGAGCTCCAAGAGATGGAATACGAGGGGGGGCATCTTCCATTGGCCGTACTTTAGTCTCTTCGCGAGTGTTAACCGAGACGAGACGACCTTTCGAACCTTTGACTCGTTCGCAGTTTGAAAAACGCTTACCTTTTGAGGTTTCTCCCGGCGATTGGTCGTTGCGTTCCGTTGCGCTTCAACGATAGAGCGCATGCTCGCGCGTGCCCCACCCCGCGCACCGCTGCTCCCGCCGAACACCCCCAGGAAAAAAGCTGCGGCCACCCCCGCCATGAGGAACAAAAGCACCGCCACGATCACAACGGTAAGATTCATCTCCGTCCTATGCTCCGCTTACTACCCGACCGCAGCATCTCAAGGCTGAATTTAAAAATCGTTTCGGCGCTATCCTCAAGAGGGCCCCGCCGAGTTAAAAACCTATCCGCGCCCCGGCCCGGTCCCTGCACCAAAGGTGATCTCCTGCGGCGAGTCTCCCAGATAGATCCCATCCTCACTGAGCACATCGTCGAAGGCGCTCGCCCACGAGTCTACACGCCACACCGGTCGCTCGCCGGTTTTAATCAAAGTGAACATCGGGCGAACCTGGATAACACCCTCGACAAAATGACCTACCTCGATTATCTCTCCGACACGGGGCTTTCCCGTTCCCTTTTCTCTAAACAGCCACACGACGGTGTCCACCGCCAAGGCGATCTGTTGCCGGATAATATCGACCGAAACCGATTTTTGCGCACGCCCGAGGAGACTCTCGAGACGGACAAGGGTCTCCCGTGCGTTACGGGCGTGCACCGTCGACATCCCCACGTGACCGGTCTGAGCGCTCTCTAGGAACGCCTCAGCAGCAAACGGCGTTCGCATCTCTCCGAGCAGCACCCGAGTTGGGGTCATCCGGAGGGTCGTTTTGATATGCTCCTGTAACGTCACCTCACCTACTCCCTCCGTATTTGCCGGACGCGAGACAAGGGAGCGAAAGTACGGGTGGGTGAAATTAAGCTCGGGTGTATCCTCAACCGCGACGATCGATTCATCCGGACCAAACTGAGTCCCGAGACACTTTATCAATGTGGTCTTTCCGGTACCGGTTTCACCCGCCACCATCATCGTCGAGCGGCCACTCCGCACCAAAGAAGCGAGGTAATTGACTATCAGGGGCGGAGCCACTTGGTACGTCACCAAGCTATCGAGGGTTGTTTCCATGACCCGGGGTACCCGGATACACAATAACGGACCGCGCGAGCCACACACACTCTCGTGGATAGCGCATAACCGTATCCCGTTCGGAAACGAGGCATCAACGGTATGCTGCTGAGTGGAGAGCGATTTGCCGAGACGTAACAGCAAACGGTCGATAAACGCAACATAGGCCTGTTGGTTCGGCCAATGCAGCCCCGTAGTCTCACTGACCTTACCCCGCTGAAGCACTACGGTCTGATGGTCGTAGCAGTGGATGTCGGTGACCTCTCGATTATCGATGAGCGGCTGCAGCACCCCCCATCCCATCAGATCTTTCTGAAGATGGATGATGATGTTCGCCCGCTCGATGTCGTCGACCGGTTCAGCGCGTCGTTTCAATACCCGGTCGACCGCTTGCGCGATATTCGCTTCGCTAATGTTAAGCCCCACCTCCGATGCTTGTTGGAGGTTGTAGTCGCTTCCAAGTTCGCGACGAGCTTCCCGTAGCACCGTGCTCGCCAGCGGTGAGAGACGCGAACGACTTTGGTGCCGAGCGGTATCGGTTGGTGGTTTCACCGGCTGGGTTTGGGTCGAGGGGGGACGCATCGACTTGGGCTGCTCACCCGCCGGCCCCGCTGCGGTCGATGGAGAACGGGTTGCCGGAAGTATCGTCGACCGATCGATCGGCCGCGACTGCGTTGCTCGCGTCGAGAAAAGCCCGACCAACGATTCTTTGTCTTTTTCTCCAGTCATACGGTACGATCCTCAAAAATTCCTAATCGGGGTGGTCCCGAAGGGCTACGAGGCGCCGACCGAATAACTGTCGGGCGAGGAGCTTCCCTTCAACCACGCCGAATAAAACCGCCTACTCTTCCCGTAACGTCGCGGGGACGAGCTTCCCATTGCGAAAGACCCACTCCTCCATCTTCCCGTCTTTACCCCGCATCTTCACGGTTCCACCCGGCGCGGCCTGCTCCGGAGCGCGCTCACGGTTACCGGTCAGGTCATCAAGGGTAACGGTCCCGCCGGCCGAACCGTGACCACCGTCGTTGTCCCCCCGCAGGTTTAGGCTAAGTGAACCGGTCGTTTGCGCGAGTTGAATCTTGGCAGCGTCCTTGGCGGTCACGAGCAGGGTCACCGTACTCGGCACCATGCCCCCCGCTTTGGTGTTCGCATCGATCTGACGCTCAGCGGAGAGGACCTCGGCGTTCTGCACGATCTCGGTAACCGCCGGCTGCCCCCGAATTCGGGAGGCCCACACGACGTCTACCCGCGCCCCCGGACGAGCCCATCCCTCAACTGAACTTTTAGCGTCGACGCTAATCGTCACCGCTCGAAACCCCTCCGGGATCTTCACGGTGAGAGCGTTGGTTGGCCGGATGTTCGTAATGTAGTCTCGGTGAAGGGGCTGATCGGCGACAATAAGCGATCGAGAAAAGTGCCCCTTGATCTCCTCGAAGTCCTTTACCACGCGGGGAGAGAGACCAACTTGCGGGCGGGACTCTTTTCGAAACATGAGCGGCTCAAGCACCTGACCGGGCTCGATCGCACCGACCGGGATCAGAACGTCGGCCATCTTGATCTCAGGCTCCTTCTCGACAACGACCGTCTTCGTCGTCGCCGTCGTCGGACCCGATGAGATGAAAAGAAACGCGAGCGTTGAGAAAAGCAACACCGCAAAAACACCAACCAAGAGCAGGATTCGCGCCCGCTCCGATTGACGCATCTGATTTCCACCACCGAAATGTCTTGCCATAGACCCCACCTCGAAAACGTCCCGTCGGTGACCTAGAATTTAACCGAGCGATGAACCCGCTCATGTACCGCAACAGAGGACGCAACTCCCCGAGGTAAGTATCGGCTAAAATATCAAATGCTTAAGATGAAATTGGGCAATAAAAAACTCGGCTGGCTCACGCACCTAAAGCCAAAGGGACTTTTTAGGGGCACTTACCAACCGAGCTTAACACCGCTCCACAATTAGTTCGGTGCTATTCTTATGGTGTTGTGAGGGCTGAAGATACTTGCGAAAACTTCTCCTGAGTCTTCTTGCCGATCGTGGTTATGGCGGCGATGCAAAGGACCGTAATCAGGCCAACGAGGAGAGCGTACTCAACCAGGGTGGCACCTCTCTCTTCGGTCAGAACTGCGTTATTTTCCGTCGTCATAAAATCTCCTTCACTTTAAAAAACGGCAAATAGATAATAGCATTACCTAAAACCGGCAATATCACCTGAGAGATAACTCTCCAGGAATGGGGTCAAGAATAGCAGCGTCTCCGCATAAGCTAAAGACCTAAAATTACACCGCGACAATAACGCGGTTTTAATTTAACTCGAGATCGAGCTTGACCGCATGAAGGCGGAAGGACACGGAGACAACGAGCATCATGCCCGGGGGGGCGCGACCTTCCCGGACCCCTTTCCTTTAAAAAGGCGATTGAGCCACCCCCCACCCTCGGAGACCTCGTCACTAGCGGCGGTACCTGCGCCCCCCGGGGCAGCCCCGACGCCCCCGTCAACCAAACCAAGATCCCGCGCGATCCTCTCCAGGACTACGCGGGTCTGCTTTTGCCCCATGCTGTAAAGGGTTCGACCACTCCCAGGCCACAATGCCGCCTTCGGATCGTTCGGGATCGGTGGGAGACGCCACGGTGCGTCCCCCAGATGGTGCGCCGGTTCGAGCTCCGCTGCGATCTGCTCCACCCCAAGGAGCGCGCCGGAGTACGGATTTACGAGGAAGACGATCCGGTCGGTGCCACCGACCAGGGTCTTCACAAAGGTAAGGTACAGATCTACGGCGGTAAGCCCCAAAATCGTGTCATCGATGACGATGACAACGATGTCGGCGGAGCGAAGCAACGCCCCCGTCGCGGGCCCCATCCGTCCACCGGTATCAACGATAATCACATCGAATAACACCCGCGAGAGCTCGACGATCCGTTGGGTGATCGCCATGCCATCGGTGTGGCAGACGAGGTCCATCGACTCAGCCATCCTATCCGGAGGCATCAAGACCGAAACTTCACTGCTGATCGGGATAAGGGCATCCTTCAACGATTCGCGCGATATCTCCCGACTTCCGTTCACCCACGCACTGACGACCTTCGCCTCCACACCGTTGACGGTCAAAGAACGACTCAGGTCACGGGTCTCCACGTCGAGATCCCACAACATCGTGCGGCGGTGGTAGACACTGCACACCTCGGCGAGAGCAGCCGCCACCGAGGTTGCTCCGACTCCACCTTTGGCGTGGGCGACCGCCACGACCTTTCCCTCGCGGGTACGCCCTTCGCGGCGAAACTCAGCGTGGATCGCCACCAGCTCCTGGAGAAAATCGAGCGGACTAGCGCTATCGGGGAAAACCTTACGCACACCGGCAGAGTGTGCCGCACGGAAAGCTCCCCCGCCGTAAGCCTCATCGGTGACGAACATGATAATATGAAGCCACGGTACCGCTCCCATGGCCTGGCGAGCGATAGCTGTTCCGCGGTCTCCGAGCCCTGACCCGAGGACGAGGACGTCCGCCTCCTGGATGCGCTCCCCGGCGTCACGCTCATTCACCAGCTTGACCTTGAGGTCGAGCATCTCCATATCGCTCTGATTGAACGACTCGATGCGTTTGGCGCAGAAAGCTTGCGACTCGGTTGAGTTATCAACGATGAGAAGTTTCATGCGCGCCGAATTTCCAAAAACAAAAACCTAAGGCGGATCAATTATCCCCTTAAGACGCTTTAACCAGCTACCGCGGGAGTCCCTAGGTTCCCGGAGCCACTATAGTCCGCCCGTGGCTACCCCACAATACGCCGGGCACCTACTCGTAGAGCTCCTCCACCGCTTTGGTGTGAACCGCTGCCGTTCCGGGAGCCTCCGGAACAAAAATCTTCAGGAGGGTAAACCCTACCCCCACACCGACCAACACGATCAAAACCAACGTCAAAACATCGACCCAAATCGAACGATTCATCCTGTCAACGACCTGCGAGAGGTTACGCAGACGCACATCGTCGATCCCCCCCCGCCCTAACGTTACCGGACGAGCAGGTATCGATTTCGCCTCGGTCCACCCCTGCGAAACGAGGTCCTGATACGCGAGGACTCGCTCCATCTTGATCGGCTCCTGGAGGGTATCGTCGTCGGTGGTTCCGCCATCCTCGAATACCGCATCAGCTCGCAAGACTTGGGTCTCCTGATACCGCTGAGCCCCAGCGTCAGAAAAATCGATGGGGCCCGCTGAGACCGGCGGAGAGGCCGTTGCCCCGCGGGGGCGCATCGGTCTTCCAAGTGAGGCTTGCGACACGGCGGTAACCGCTGAAAATGGCGCAGCCTCTAGGGTCGGTTGCCGCTCAACCGGACGCAACGCCACCTCAGTCGCTGCGCCACGCGAACGGCTGGGAGGTGCGAATTGATCGGGAGCGCGCCGCGTTGGTGGTGGCGACTCCTGCTCTTCCTCCTCCATATCGATGAGGTCACCGATCGGCTCAGCATCACCCCGCTGGAGCGCCGGCCCCTTATAGCTTTGGGTGGCCTGGCGCGAAATCTGTAAGAACCCCCCCCCGACCGCACTTCCCTCCGGCAGAAGGGTGCCAAGGTCGTAGAACATCTCGGCGGCCGA
>JBILDU010000055.1:0-19595 GCA_044352465.1 Bdellovibrionota bacterium | reverse complement strand
TTTTTCACTCCCGCGGAGTGAAAAACTAACTCAGGACTAGTGGTGAGCATAAATTCTATTACCTTGCAGGTGAAAGAATTTAATGGTCGAACCACTAGCGCTCTTCAAAATGAAAACGGGGTGAAGGAACGTTTTGGAAGGAGCTCTGGTATCCCGTCTTATCGATTTTTTACCCACCAGAGGTTTTGACGGCGGGATACGAGTGCGGCCAGGATAGTCGCGCAGATGCCAGAGCGGAGCGGAGGTACTTGGCTTCGGCTGTACTTACAGCGAGCCCAATCGAGTGGAGCTCGTCGAGGTCAGCCGAACGGAGCTCGAGAGATGGGCAGAGAAAAAACTAGCCCTCTGACCTCTGAACCGGCGCCCATATGAAGTAACTTCCCGGTGGGGGCACTATATCGTGCGTCGAGGCACCACCCGTCGACTCTCAGCAAGGATGGCGTTTGCTCCCAGCGCAATTAGTCTCTCTCCTACTGCTCGTCCTAAATGCTTTGCTCTATCGGTAGATGAGCTTTCACTGAGGTCGATAGATTTGGAGCCATCGGGGAGCATGACCCGAGTTCGGAGAGTTATACTGTCGTCACTTACGGTTGCGAAGACTGAGACGGCTGAGTTGCAATCCGCATCGAGAAGCTCGACACATCCCCGCTCAGCCGCAAACGCTGCACATGTTGGAGCGTCTTGAAGTTGTGAGACCAGCGCATTGAGTCCAGGGGCGTCCCGATGAATCTGCACCGCGAGAATCCCTTGATTAATCGCTGGAACGAATATGGATGGATCGAGCGGCTCCATTTCGATGTTGGAGATCTCCAGTCGGTGGATGCCCGCAGCAGCTAGGATTATCCCAGAGAGATCGTCGCTCGCGTCGAGCTTCTGAAGTCGGGTTGGCACGTTGCCGCGATGGTCTTGAACGACTATATCGTGTCGTAACGTTAATAGTTGAGCCCTACGACGAAGGCTGGCGGTACCGATAATGCCTCCCGGCGGTATAGCCTGAAAGCTCATCCGTCGTCCGCTATGGCTGTCTCTTCGGCCGAGAAACACATCCCGAGGGTCCTCTCGTTTCAAAATCGGAAGAAGGATCGTCTCTGGTGAAAGGAGGGCTGGGACATCCTTCCCAGAGTGAACCGCTAAATCGATCGAACGATCGACCACTGCAAGCTCAAGCTCATGGATCCAGTCGCGTTTATCTCCGTGCGCAGCCCCCGGCGTGCCCTGCTTCTTATCTCCAAGCGTCTTGATCTGGATGATTTCGACCGTATTCCCCAGGTTTTTGAGCGCATCAGCGACCAATCCTGTCTGCGTCAGAGCTAGCTGGCTGCCGCGGGTGCCGATTCGTATGTGCATTGCCCTCTCCCCTCAGCCTACGAGCCAGTCCCGCGGGGTGGTCAGTGCGTCGATGAGCTTCGCTTCCTCCGTCCCCGGAGTCACCTGGTAATTGTAGAGCCAATTAACCTCTTGCGGGAGCGACATTAAAATCGATTCGGTACGACCTTTGCTCTTTAATCCGAAGTGCGTACCCCGATCATAGAGGAGGTTGAATTCAACGTAGCGCCCCCGACGAATGAGCTGGAATTGCTTCTCCTCGTCGCTCCAAGCCTCGTCGCGGTGCCTCTCAACGATAGGGATGTAGGCTTCCCTAAATCCAAGCGCTGCGTCGCTCACAAAGGCAAGGAGTTTTTCCACTGCCTCTCCTGAGGCACCACGTCCCTCGTAGTCGAAGAAAATTCCCCCGATGCCTCGGTGTTCGTTGCGATGAGGGAGGAAGAAGTAGTCGTCGCACTGCTGCTTGAAGCGCGGGTAGTAGCTCTTGTCATGGGCATCGCATATGCCACGCCACGTCGTGTGAAAATATCTCGCATCATCTTCGACAAGAATGTAGGGGGTTAGATCTGCGCCACCCCCAAACCATTGGTCCCCTTCGATCTCAAAATACCGAAAATTCGCGTGAACCGTCGGTATCCGTGGAGAGTAGGGGTGGATCACGATTGAGGTTCCAGAAGCCGAAAACTTGACTGTTTCGCTTCGACCGAGCATCTGTTGCGCGAGAGCCGGGGGGAGATGCCCGTGGACGTTGCTAAAATTAACCCCACCCTTTTCAAAGATGGAGCCGTTTGAAAAAACTCGGGTTCGGCCGCCGCCTCCCTCAGCGCCCTGCATATCCGGGCGGTCCCATGAATCCTCCGTAATCTGAACTGTCGGGTCGATCGTACAGAGCACTCCGGTTACTTCGGCCTGCATCCGCTCGAATAGAGCGACTGATCTATCAAATGTGGTCGACGTCATATGCGCTATTACTCGTTACAAGCAGATGGACACCGACAATTGGGGCGCGCAGTCTCGCACCCAGTTGCCACTACTTTGCCTTGCTCGAGCCAGGTCCCACCGGTCTCACGGACGACGGTTTCAAGACAGTCGATAAAGCTTGGGTGGTCGTTCACTCCGGGGATAAGCTTGAGCCGGTGCCCCCCGTGCTCCTCAAAAGCCTCGAGGGCCTCATTGCCGATCTCGTCGAGGGTCTCAAGGCAATCGGCAACAAACCCGGGACAAGCCACGGCGATATCTTTTACTCCGTCCTTGCCGAGTGCCTCTATCGTATCGTCGGTATAAGGCTGCAGCCACGGATCTCGCCCGAACCGAGATTGGTAGGTGTGGACCACTTTCTCGGTGGGGAAACTCGAGTGAGCCTTAAAAAGCCGAGTAGTCTCCACGCACATACAACAGTATGGATCTCCCTTCTTGACATACTTCTGGGGAACCCCGTGGTATGAGAGGACGAGCTTCTCCGGCGTGTAGTCGAGATTTTTGATTCCCTCCTCAATCGTTGTCACGAGAGCTCTCACATAGCTTGGATGTTGAAAGAACGGTGCAACCACCTTTATGGTTGGTACCCAGCGCCGCTTTAACAGGTATGGAAATACCATGTCATAGACCGATGCGGTGGTTGGTGCTGCATATTGAGGATACATCGGCACCAAGATCAGCTGAGTGACACCCTTTGCAATTAAGTCGTCGATCGACCTCTCGAGGGATGGGTTGCCGTAGCGCATGCCGTACGTGACCTCGACTCGTGGGTCCGAGTGGCGTAGGCGCGCCGCAAGCTTCTCCGTTTGCGACTTCGTGATCGTCAAAAGGGGCGAGCCTTCCTCCCCCCAAATCCGCGCGTAGAGACGGGCCGAGCGCTTCGGTCGAGTGTTGAGGATGATGCCGTTCAGCAGGACCCACCATAAAGCGCGATTGACTTCAATGACTCGTCGATCAGAGAGAAACTGCTTCAGGTAGACCCGCAGCGCCTGCTTCGTCGGCGCATCGGGGGTGCCGAGTTGCGCGAGGAGGACACCCACCTTGTCGGTGTAACCCCGACACCCAAACGGAATAATTGAACACGTCATGCCGCTGCCTGTAATTGAAGTTGGGCCCAAATAGAAACGAGGGAGTCCGCGAGGTGCTCGGTCATCGCATCGGTGTGAAGCGGTGAGGGGGTGATCCGTAAGCGCTCAGTTCCTCGGGGTACGGTCGGATAGTTAATCGGTTGAATGTAAATATCATAATCGTCAAGGAGCATGTCAGAGGTGCGCTGACACAGCGCTGAATCGCCTACCATGAGCGGGAGAATCTGAGAGTGTGTATGTTTCACCGGAAGATTCGCTGCGAGAAGACGACCCCGCACCTTCTCCACTCGCTCGAATAGTTGCGCACGCTCTACCTGACTAGCCTTGAGGTGTCGAATGCTCGCGAGCGCCCCCGCAGCGACCGTTGGTGGGATCGCCGTGGTGAAGATGAAGCCAGCTCCGTAGCTGCGGACAACATCGATGATCTCTCTGGAGCCGGTAATAAAACCACCCACGACGCCAAATCCTTTTCCGAGTCCCCCCTGGATGATGTCGACCTCACTCAGAAGGCCCTCGCGCTCGACAACTCCGCCGCCGCGCGCCCCGTAGAGCGCCACGCCATGGGTCTCGTCAACGAACGTCAGAGCGTTGTATTTCTTAGCTAAGTAGACTATCTCGCGCAGTGGCGCAAAATCTCCGTCCATCGAGTACAGCGACTCAAACGCGATAAGCTTGGGGCGGCACGGATCGATAGCGCGGAGCTGCGCCTCGAGGTCCTCGAGATCGTTGTGTCGAAAAACCCGCTTGTCCGCCCGACTGTGTTTAATACCCTCAATCATTGAGGCGTGGTTGTGGCTATCCGAAAGGATCATCACGTTTGGCAAAAGCTGCCCAAGCGTTGAGAGCGCGGTTTCGTTAGCGACGTATCCTGAGGAGAACACAAGTCCTGCTTCCTTCTCGTGCAGGTCCGCGAGTTCGTGCTCGAGCGCCACGATGAGTCGATGATTGCCGGAGATATTTCGGGTTCCACCTGCTCCAGCACCGAATGTTTCGAGGGCCTCGTGCATGGCCTGTAGTACCGCCGGGTGTTGTCCCATTCCAAGATAATCGTTGCTGCACCAGATCGAGATGTCGCGTACGGGCCCTGAATTATGAAGCCCCGCCTGAGGAAACTCGCCGCAGTGTCGTCCGAGTTCCTTAAAGAAGCGGTATCGCTTCTCCCGTCGGAGTGCATCCAGGCAGCCCGAAAAGTGTTTGTCGTAGTTGAACATAGTTCTTCCTCAAAAATCTCTTCAGAGTGCCTCGGCGATAAAGTCATCGAGCGAGGCAAAAACGCCACAATGGGACGGATCGGTGACGTGGCGCCGAATCGTCGCTGCGGTGTGTCCTGGCCCAGAGCCGTGGAAAGCGACTCTGAGCTCTGGATTCGTGCTGAGGTAGTATTCAAACTGGGAGCCACTGCGCCAGAAGAAATGGGAATACCCACTGAGTCGTGGTGCTGGCTGCGTCGTCTCGAGTCGATACGTCGCAATCAAATCAGTGTCACCCCGCTCGGCTCCTTGCGAGTGTCCCAGCTTAACCCAACCACCCACCTCCGGGAATGCTGCCGCAATTTCGTCGAGCTCGTCCTCCCCCAGTCCATCGAAAGAGCCCGAGACGAGCACGCCACGGGCAACAAGTCGTTCCCATGTCGTTCGTCCTGGCACTATCACGATGGCACCCTCCGGGAGCCTCAGCCCCTGGGGAAGTGCCTCACTCTTCGAGACAATGAACCCCACCCCTGGCTTGAGCGCATCGGTACAAAAAGGGACGGGAAGCCTCCTCATCGGGTCCTCAACGCCCGTTTGAGGCGGCCACACCGCCGCGCGTGACGCCGCTTTGGGCAGGGGAGCTTGCTGTGCTCGCAACGAAAGTCTCCGGACTCCGCTCGTGCCCTCTTTGCTCCATACGACCTCTCCGAACGACTTTCCAAGAATCGTCGTTCGATATCCCCCCTCGGCTGCCAAAAGCTCTTCGCGGCATCGCCGCATAGTCGCTGGGCAGTTGGGGCGAGCGAGTGAGGCATTCCGGCGAGTGGGGGAGATGAAAGCTCCCTCACCGGGAAGGGGGGCGAATTCACTGAGCGGCAAGATAACTCGGGTTGCACGTGCGACAGCGGTCGAGAGTCTTCGATCGGGAAAATCTGCCTGGAGGACCTCCTCTACGATCCATTTGGGAACGACCACCCCGTCGCAAGCGTCGCTCGACAACGCCTCCCGTAAACGACAGAGCGAATCAGCCGGGCCCGAGCGGGCGACCAGAGGTCCGTAGGGTGTCGGCAACAGATCGCTCAGCTTCGCTGCGGCAGGAGTCGTCGATTCGCTCGGAGGCAGAATGATGACACTTCCCGTACGGTCGGCGCTACGCGGCTTTAGGACCAGCGTTCCCCGCGGATCTCGCCGCGGGAAAAACATCACCTCGCTGAGCGGCGTAATCGCGCTGGGGTAAATCAGGTGCACCTCGATACTTGAATCCTCGAGGCCGCACGTCCGCGCTACAGCCCATCGCGCCAGCGCCTCTGTTGATTGAGGCGGGCGTGCCATTAACGTTTCATTTTTTGGTTCGGCGTTGCCCATCGAAACCCCGTCGGGCTTATCGCCCTGTATCGCACTTTAGTATCGCACGATGGCGGGTACTTTCCAGACCCAAACGGCCGCTAAGTTGTCGATGCTGCTTACTTTTTTGTCACAGTTCTGTCACGGTCGGAGTGGGGAGCGTGGAGTCCCCTGCGAAAGCCAAATTACCGGCTAGTCGCTGTCTCATTGACTGAGACGATGCCGTTGTCGGGATTACTAATCTCAAAGCGGCGCGGATCGATGGTGCTCAATTGCTGCCCACGAAAAGGCCAGCGCCGACTCATCTCTTCAGGGACAGCGTTTAAGAATACCATCACCTGTGCTGGGCGCCCCTCGGGAGTCTTTATCCGCGGCAGCAACCGTTTGGTCTCGGGCGTAATTCGCACGTATACAAATCCGGCTCCGGGTAATGTCTTGTCAGGTGCAGATCTTTTAATCCATCGATGCACCTTAAAAAGAACGAGATGGTATTCTGTGCCCACCTTTTCCGAGGAGCGCTCGGCGACGATGACATCACTAGCTGCGATCGTCATGGAGGGAACGTCGGCTTGCTCGGCGCGGCTTTTGTCGGCTTGGCGAGTCTTCTCAGCGAGCTGCGCGATCCAATCGTCCCATGCTGGATCAGCGTGAGTGACCGCATCTGCGGCAAACGCCCGAGCTGCCGCAAGAACAGCGCCTGGTTCTGTTTCCGTGGCCGCATCTCGCGTGGGATACATCACCATTTCAAGCATCGGCGGAATCGTCGCTCGGAGAGTACGGCGCCGCCGCTCCTTCAGTTCGTCAGTGCTGGGCGGCGCGTCGAGCGCGGCGTTGAGCCGAAGGAGCGCGCCGACGATCTCGCGGCGGGCGTCCTCCGGTAATAATGGGGCGAGCGCGATAACGATCGGGAGAGGGGCCCCCTCAGCGGCATAACGCGCGGTGGTTACCATATCCGGGACGACGAGACTGACCAATCGAACCATCGCCGCGTCGGGCACGAGCGCGCGACGATAGCGCTGCCAGTCGTCAAGGATCACCGTTCGCACACCATACGGGTCACCACGCGCAGGATCACTGAGAAGGATCTTGACGAGTAGCTTGACGAGCGCCGCCGCAGTTTCCCCCGCCTCGCTCCAGGAAAGCTCGGTGTAGCGCCGTAGGAGCGAGTCGGAGTCGATCACCCAATCAAAGAATACACGGGTCGAATTAAAGACCTCGAAACGACTTGGTGAAACCTTGAGAAAAAAGATGCGGTCATCCCCCACGGTGGGGATCGAGCCATCGAAAAATTGACGCCCTGATTTAGCGAGCGCCTCACGGTAGTAGGTGTCGAGGGCCAGTGCCGGAACGGTTACTTTGATCTCTTCACCGCTTTTAACTGCAGCTCCCTTATAGACGGTCCGAACGGTGCCGACGCACTCCGCTGTCATCTCCGCGGTGAGCGGATCGGTGCTTTTCCATCCCTCCGGAGCACGTTTCAGAGTTACCGAACGAACATCAAAGCGAACGATCGCATCAGCTCGACGCACCTCCTCGCGAAGTCCGCCGTAAGGAGCGCTTGCCTGGGGCAGGGAGCTCGCCGGAGGCGTTTGGCCAACGGCGACGACAGGGACGAGAAAGCTCAGTACGAGCCAATAAGCGATTCGAAAATACATGCTCAGGTTTTATAGCCGAACCGACCTCTCCCTGCCACGTTCGATTATCGACCGAGTGCGCCCCGTAACTGCCTGGAATGTTTGAATAAGATGTTTCTCTCATACGAAAAAATCCGATCGCCGCAAAGTCACGTCCATGGATAGGTCCTCCATAACTCTTCATACGACCGCCTGTGCGTGGCGTGTTTCGCAAATTCCGCGTGAGCGGAGGATTGGGACGACGACTATGAAGAATATCCTTTCATCCCTCAGAGCTCTCGTATTGGCGATCTGCCTAGTCTGCACCGCTCCGGTTAAATCGGAAGCTCAGCAGTACGGGTCAGTCGCGGAGTACTGGACCTTTGCGTGTACGAGTGGCTTGAACACCAACCTCTTCGACGTCTTAAACGATATCTTCGCGGAGCTCGGCAGTATTCAGGGATTCGTCATTGACCTCGATTCAATTCTAAATTTCGAGTTCAATCCGTTCGAGATTCAAGGCTGTGGAATTCCAAATATCAATTTTAGCGGCATCGAACTCCCAGCGGTGAACGGGCTTTTCAGTTGCTTTACAGCGTTGCCAGACCTCAGCGGGTTATTCTCGAACATGGCAGGGTGCGTCAGTGGGATTTTGGGCTCCTTTCCGAGCCTCGCTAATCTCCTCGCCGGGGTTGATTTCAGCAGCGTTTTTAACTGTATGATTAACGTTTCAACCCCGCAGTTGCCGACCCTCGCGGTGCCGGACATCATCAGCGGGCTGCTCAGTAAAATACAAGCGATCATGGAGCTCCTCGGATCGATTGAGGTGCAACTTCCCAACTTGAGGAGATTAGTCGAATGGAACTTGCAGATCTGTGAAACGTTTCAGGTCGGCGGCGGCGTCGGGGGAGCAATGGCTGGAGCGTCGGTGGCTTCGAACTCGTCGACCAGTTCAAATGGTATGGCCAATGTTGGAGTCACCATTAATCCCAATGCCCTCGCTAATGCTGGTGCAGGCTCCGGGCTCAGTGGTGCTCGGGTGGCAGCGGCCTCCCCCGCGCGAAAAGTGACAGCGTCTCTGATTTTGAGCACAAAGAAGAAGATTCGGTATAAAGATCTCCGAACTGGTCGTAAGAAGCGGGATTATTATATGACCAACGTTAATTTGAAGCAGGTTGGTGCCAATCGTTTCTCGGGCAAGTTTGACCTCAAGAGCTTGCCCAAAGGTGCGACTTACTACTCGACGGTCTATGTTCAGGGTCTTGGTAAGATCGTGATGGTCCCCGGGCCGATCCAAGGAGTGAAGCGCTAGGACTCCGGCCAAAAAGTTTTTTCACCTGAGAGCTGGTCCGGGGGAGGGAGTACCCGCTCTCTCGTATGGTTCGCCTTCGGGCTCCTGCCCGCGCTTGTATACCGCCTGGAAAACCCCCGGCAGGGAAAAGAACTTATCGGACTGGATACGAGCAGGCTTGTTCTCCCTTCCTCGGGGGGCAGGAGGCCTGGGCCCCCCGCCGCGTTGGTTCCATTTTCGATAACTCCAGTGTTCTGAAGCCTGCTTGGCGGCGTTCAGGCTACGAATTCTCGCTTGCCCCAACGCCTTACCGGTCGACCCTACGGTGTGACGATGCTATCATCTCTTCGGTCTAGACCCCGCGAGGTTCGGAAGGAATAAAGCTGATGAAGCTGCATGAAGTAAATTTTGACGTTCTCCTTGGGGAGTTAAAGAGCGCATTCTCCCGAGTCGTCACCCCAGCTGATCTTGAGCTCCTGAAGCGAGATTGGCTCGGGAAAGAGGGGACGATTAAGGTTCTCTACAAAGATCTGAAAGACGTGCCGCCGGAGGATAAACCGCGGATCGCCGGGCAACTCAACGAGCTGCGTGATGCGGCAGAGCGCTTCGTGAAGGACCGTGAAGAGGCTCTTGCCGGGGCTGCAAGAGATCGGGAGTTGGCCAATCAGTTCTTTGATCTTTCTCTACCTGGGTTAACGGCCGGTGTGGGGCGGATTCATGCGATCACCGCGGTGGAGCGTCGGATAGCGGCGGTCTTAAAACCGTTCGGGTTTGCTTCGGTGCAAGGCCCTGAGATCGAGACCGAGTATTACTGCTTCGATGCGCTCAATACTCCGAAGCACCATCCGGCGCGGGATATGCAAGACACTTTTTACACCGAACACGCCCACATGTTGCGTACCCACACGACGTCGGTGCAAGCGCGGGAGCTTCAAAAGGGGAAGATCCCACTCAAAGTGGCCTCGTTCGGTCGGGTGTATCGCAACGAAACTGAGGACGCCTCACACCAAGCGATGTTTCACCAATTCGAGCTCGTGTGGCTCGAGGAGGGTTTGACCGTTGCAAACCTCATGGCGCTTATTAATCACATCCTGAAAGCTATTTACGGAAAGAGAACGAAAGTTCGGTTTGTTCCGAAGTTCTATCCGTACACCGAACCAAGTCTGGGGGTGCAGATTGAGTGTGCCGCCTGTCGCGGCGCGGGCTGCTCTCTCTGTGGTCGCTCGGGCTGGCTGACGATCGCTGGCTCGGGGATGATTCATCGGAATGTTCTGCGCGAATTCAATTACGATCCCGAAAAGATTTCGGGATTCGCGTTCGGGCTCGGAACCTCCCGCCTCGCCGCGCAATTTCTGGGGGTTCCTACACTAAAAATGGTCTATGAGAACGATCTCCGTATCCTGAAGGGGAGCGTATGAAATTAAGTCGTGCCTTGCTTGAAAAAGTTATCGAGTTGCCATTTGCGGACCTGACGGAAATTCGTCACCTCCTCGACGATCTTGGGCTCGAGGTCAAAAACATCGAGGGTGAAGGGGTTGATACGATATTCACCATCGAAACCCTCGCCAATCGAGGCGATCATCTTTCAGCTGTTGGTGTCGCGCGCGAAATATCAGCGCGCCTTTTGACCTCGCTCAAACTTCCCGCGATGGCGAGTGAGTTGAGTAGCCGCAAGACCTCTTTGCCGGTCAAGGTAGTAACCGATAAGTGCTTGCGCTATGCCCTCATGGAGATGAGCCTTCCAAAAGATATGGCGCTCCGGACCGACGTTGCCCAGATTCTGCGCAATCCACCCCCCGGCGAGCGGCATGCGATAGTTCATCTGCTCAACTTCATTCAGCAAGAGCTGGGCCAGCCGATGCACGCCTTCGATAGAGATAAGGTCGAAGGCGAGATCGCGGTGGAGCTCACCGCGACACCCGAGTCTATCGAGGCGCTGGACGGCAAAACATACAAGGTCCCGCCGGGTTCGCTCGTGATCAAGGATAAGCGCCGGATTATCGCAGTTGCGGGGGTCATCGGGTGCGCCAATTCGATGGTGACGGCTGATACGACCAAAGTTCTGATAGAGTCGGCGTCTTTTGACCCCGTAGCAGTTCGGCTCACCGCACGTGCTATGGGCCTTTCGACCGATGCTTCTCACGCCTTTGAGCGAGGGGTCGATCGCGAGCTCGTCCTTACCGCGCTGAAGCGTCTGGTCTACCTCACCGAGGGGGCAGGTGGTGCGATTCAAGATGCGACGATCGGTCATGCCGTGGGCTTGAGCTACATTGAAGGTGTCGCCGCAGAAAAACGCCGGGTGGTCTTGCGTCTCAGCGAGATTCGACGCCACATGAATGCTCCCCGTCTGAACGATGTTGAGGTGACGACTCGACTGAAGCATCTCGGCTTTGTTCTTGAGCCGCTCGCGGGCGAAAAAGGTGCGGAAAAAGAATTCATGGTAACCGTTCCCTCGTGGCGGCTCTGGGATATTCGTCACTCGGAGGATCTCGTCGAGGAGTTCGGGCGCGCGCACGGGCTCAATAAGGTGAAACTCGAACTTCCACCGCTCGATTATGAGCAACCGGAGCCGAACGACGCTGAGCGCCTTCTCGCGAAAGTGGAGCCGGTTCTTCTCGGGAATGGTTTTCTCGAGGTGATCACGAAGGGGATGTACCCGCGCGATATCGCCGAGATGCTCGCAAAGCTCGATCCGGAGGTGCGGGAACGCCATATTACCCTCAAGAATTCAGTCGATTCCGCCTATTCGCATATGAAGGTGACGAACCTCGTGTCGTTATGTCAGATGGCGGAACAGAACCTGCGGCGCGGAGTTGTCGCGGTGAAGGCGTACGAGTTTGGTCGAGTTTTTGGTTTGCCAGTCCTCAAGGATGAGCCCTACGAGTATGAGCGGGAGCTCCTTTCGCTGGTTGTCGCCGGGCGGTGGAACGACCATGAATGGCGTAAACCTGAGTCGCTTGAGTCAGTAGTGTATCTTTTCCGTGGGGTACTTGAGTCGCTCGTCAACAGTCTCGGTGGAGCAATGACAGTCGCGGAGTCCGAACATCCGCTCTTACACCCAGGGTATCAGGCGAGTATCCGCTGCGGCCGCGTGGAGCTCGGAGTTTTCGGGGTCGTTCATCCGATCATCCGAGACCGACTTGAGCTTAGTGGTGACGTTGTGTATGCCGAGCTCGAAGCGACGAAGCTCCGCAAAATCGAGTCACCATCTCAGCTCGAGCTGCCCTCGGATTTTCCGACGGTGCGCCGGGATATGACGCTGAAGGTCGGACTCAAGGAACTCGCCGGGCGAATTGTTCGCATCGTTAATGAGGGAAAGGTGGAGAACCTCGCTGACGTCCAGATTGTCGATAATTTCCGCAAGCCCGAGGAGGACTTTCGGCGAGTGACCTTCCGTTTGACCTTTAAGAGCAAGGAACGAACTCTCGCTCACGCCGAAGTCGATGCGGCGATGACGGTCGTCATGGGCCAGCTGGCCCGTCACCAGATCGAGCTCTGTGGTTAAGCGCGTGTCCGGTCGACCCATCAAGGCGCCGTTCCGGTGACCTCTTGGAAGAGGCCACTGAGATCGGGTAGTCGGGCAGCGCCGCGTAGGAGTGCTACCTCGGGGTCTCCGGCGACTTCGCGCGCAGCTTTCTCCGCATCATCGACGCTACGCCAGACAACAAGATCGACTCCTCGTGTCGGATCCGCTATGCCGGTTAACGGGAGGGCGCACCGGAAACCGGGGTATTTGCCCAGGGCGGTGCGTAACCTGCCGCGTGCCTCGGCGTGCAACTGTGGGCTCGTTGAGTCTACTCGATAGGCCGCTACCTCATAAATCTCACCCTCAGCTGCAGCGCAAAAGGGAGTGCGCACACTCTTGTTGCTCGGATAAAACGAGCAGCCGCTCAAAACAAGGATTCCGAAGATACCGTAAGGAAGGAGTTTCATAGCGATTCTCATGCGAGGATCATTGAGGAATAAAAAAGACACCTCAGTTGGTAAGGCTACCTTGATTCAGAGGATTCGTCCAAGGGGAACGTACGGAGGTCTCTCCGACATTCTTTTGATTTCAGTCATAGACTGCGGAGCGCACCTCGACGATGTTCTTGCCCGTGGAATGCGTCGAATTGAAAAAGCCGTGCTCGATGGAGCTTCTTATTGAGCCGTGGCAAGCCTTGGCTGCCGAGGCCGCTGAGCCAAATCCATTTTACGAGCCGTGGGCACTCCTGCCCGCTCTTGAACACCTGGCGGGTCGTGGTGCTCCCTCAGTTCTTTTTGTCTGGCGGGATCAGCAGAAGAGCGACCTTATCGGTGTATTCCCTCTCGAGAGAGCGTTCGGTTATCACCACCTTCCAGTTGTTTATCGGGGTCTGTGGCAGCATGTGCACTGTTTTCTCACGACGCCGCTTCTGAAGCGAGGTGCCGAGCAAGAAGGGTGGCGTGGCTTCCTGGAGTGGGCGGGTCAGCAGACACCACTCATTCATCTCGCGGGATTGGCGGCTGATGGGCCGGTCTATCGGGGATTAAGTCAGGCTCTTCTTGAAGCACGCCGCAGGCACCATCTTGAGTCGCGGATTCTGCGGCCCCTTCTGGCGCCTACCGTTTCCGCTGCGGAGTACTTAGACGCCGCGTTGCGTAAGAAGCGGCGGCGTCAATTTGATCGGAAGCGAGAGCTTCTCAGTGAGCACGGAGCGGTGCGGTTTGAGACGGCTACGGACTGTGAGGTCTTAGCACAGTGGCTGGTTGAATTCATCGAGCTCGAAGCCCGTGGTTGGAAGGGCAGAGGCCAGACCGCGATCAAGTCTCATCACAACGAAATGGCTTATTTCAGGTCGTTGGTTCGACGCGGTGGAGGTCGGGGAAAATTACGCGCCTATCGTCTTCTCAGTGGGGACGCGACCGTTGCCATGCGGTTCGATCTCGTCGCCAATAATGCCGCTTTTGCTCTGAAGATAGCTTACGACGAGGCGCATGCTGAATACTCACCGGGAGGACTGCTGGAGATCGAGATCTTGCAGCGATTCTTTAAGCAGGGGGAGCTCGCGTTTATCGACTCATGCACGATACCATCGCCGAACTCGATTCATGGCTATTTTTGGCGAGAGTCGCGAGCGATCTGCTCGCTCGACATCGCCACGCCGAGTGTCCTTGGAGAATCCCTCCTCGGATTTGGTCGATGGATTCGCCTGCTGAAGGCCCCCCGTGTTGGAGTCCCGCAGTCCGCGGGGAGTGTCGAAGCTATACCCTGAGAGGGATCCCCGTTATCAATAGAAGGAACCGATGATGCCACTTTCTCAACCACGCTATCTCTCTGCGCTGCTCAGTCTACCGCCCACGGCGCTCCTTGGGGGCGCCGACAAAAGTTGGCGGGAGACGTTCCCTTTCTCCGCGCCTACCGGTGCGTGGGCGTTTAGTGGTCGAGTCGCCCTCGCGGAGGGGCTGCGGCATCTCGGATTGACTCCTGGTGCGACGATCCTGGTCCCCGCTTATTTTCAAGGAACTGAGATCGATACCCTTCTCCGATCCGGATATCGCCTCAAATTTTATCGGGTGAAAGAAACGTTTGAGATCGATCTCGACGATGCGAAGTCAAAGCTCACTCCAAAAACCGAAGCGCTCTACGTGATCCACTATTTCGGATTACCACAGCCCCTCACTGCGCTCACCCGCTTCTGCGCGGAGCATCGTCTCAAGCTCATTGAGGACTGTGCCCTGGCTCTCTATAGCCGTGATGGGCAGTTGCCACTCGGGGAGCAGGCAGACCTGGCGTTCTTCTCGGTATACAAGAGCGTTCCCCTGCCGCACGGCGGTTACGTTACCCTCCGGCAAGAAGCGACGCTGCGCTCCCTGCCCCCGCCGCCATTCGTGGCAACAATGAATCAAACTCTCGATCTGATCGGTGAGTACCTCAAGGCAGTCAGCGCCCGCGTCCCGTTCCCGCGCACGCGCCGAATGCTGAGCGCGCTCCGACGTCCCTTTGGTTGGCAGCGGGGTGCGACGATCGAGTCAGGTGGGGTCGTTTGGGATAAGCGAATGATGGAGTATGGAGCTTCGCCGCTCGTGCAGCGGCTCATGGGCCTCGCGTCGCCACAGGCGATCGTCGCGCGTCGGCGGGGCAATTTTAACCTCCTCCATCGATATCTGCGGCGTTACTCCCCGTTGCCTTTCGATATTCTTCCTGAGGGGGCGAATCCTCTTTTTTATCCGATCGTGGTCGCAGATAAGGCCGTTGCTCAACAGGATCTTGCATCCCAAGGTATCGGCAGTGTGAATCTTTGGAGCCACTCGCATTCAGCCTGCCCGAAAGAGCTCACCCAAGAGGTCGCACCGTGGCGCCGCCATATTTTGGAGTTGCCCGTCCATCATCTCCTCGATGAGGGTTCGATCGAGCGGATCGCCCGAGTGTCGGCCCATTATCTCGATAATCGCGGTGCCGGGAAGGTGGCGGTCCGCGGCGGGGTACCGGTGATGAGCCCGGTGACGTAGGCCGATGTATCACTGTCCCGAAGAGGGATAATTCGTTTTCCTGATGGAACGGCGCGGTGTGGCTTTACACACTCGCCACGCGAGCCGTATCATACCCTCATGGGAAAGACGTATTATTTCTGTGGAGTTGGTGGTGCCGGCATGAGCCCGTTGGCACGCCTTCTGGCGGCACACGGAGAGACTGTCATCGGTTCTGATCGCTCGAATGATCGAGGTCGTAACCGGCATTTTTTTGAGCAGCTTCGTCGGGAGGGTATACGCCTCGTGCCCCAGGACGGTTCGTTTGTTTCTCAAGATATTGGAGCATTTATTGTTACCCGTGCGGTCGAGGAGTCTATTCCTGATATCCGCCGCGCTCGCGAGTTGGGAATTCCGCTCATCAAACGTCCGGCCCTGATGGCGGATATCTTCGCGACGACTCGCAACATAGCAGTGGCTGGTACGAGCGGTAAGTCTACGACCACCGGCATGATCGGGTTTGTGCTCGATCGACTAGGTCTTCAACCCACCGTGATGAACGGGGCCGAGATGATCGATTTTGATTCGAGTTTCCGTCGGGGTGGAGATCGAGCGGTCTTCGAAGCCGATGAGAGCGATGGGCTTAACGATGTTGTGGCGACGTGTCCCGCTGAGATCGGAGTGCTGACGAATATCTCTCACGATCATTTCGAGCTTGCCGAGCTTGAGACCATATTCGGAACATTTGTTCATCGGGCGAAGCATGGAGTCGTTTTGAATGCCGACTGCCCGATTTCGATGCGGCTTCGCCGCGGTGTAAAGAATGTCGTCACATTTGGATTCTCCCCTGACGCTGATATAACACCAGCCGTGCTCGGTGGACCGCTTTCGGTACGGGGTGAGCATAATGTGGCGAACGCCCTCGCCGCTTTGGCCGTTGTGCGCCTGCTCGGTCTTGATATGGAGCGAGCGGCGGAGTCGGTGCGAGCTTTCCGGGGCATACGCCGTCGGTTGGAGCTCGTTGCGCATGTGGACGGTATCAAGTACTTCGATGATTTCGCCTCCAATCCTGGCAAGATCGCGGCAACTCTGAAGACGCTTCAAGCGGAGGGGCAGCGGCTTATCGTGGTATTTCAGCCCCACGGTTTCCAGCCGACGAAAATGATGTTGTCGGGCTATATCGAGACTTTCGCCCGCCTACTGCGGCAGCAGGATCTGCTCGTTGTTACCCCGATATATTATGTCGGTGGCACTGCGAATGTCATCGATGGAAGCACGGTCTCTCTTCCGACCGATATCTCCGGCAACGACATCGTCGCGGGCGTGTGTCAGCGTGGCGGTAATGCTCGCTCTGTGAGTGATCGCGCCGAAGTTCCCCCGTTTTTATCGGGGTTACTCTCTGCGGGAGACGTGGTGGTCAGTATGGGGTCGCGGGATGAGACGCTCCCGGAATTCGCCCGCGGGCTCGCGGGCTGTTCAGTCTCGCGCCGATAGGTCGTCGAACGGTACGGCGATCTGGGCGGTGTCGGTGATATAGCCCTCTTTTCGGAACGAATTCACGATGCGTTGTTGGGCCTCCCGTAATTGGGTAACGTCGCCCGCATCGCAGCAGATCCGAATTTCGTGGTAGCCGTACCGAGCATTTTTGTGCGAGGACATTGCCGGATTAATCTCGGTCTCTTCGAGTGTCCCGTTGTTCTTTTGAAGGGTAAACCGCATCGAGGGTGGAATGCGTGGAACCCTGACGACGAGGGGGTCAAAGTCGCAATAAAACCGGGGGCCGCACGTAAAAAAGAGGAACTCGTGCAGGTGTTTTACCCGCAGCTTCTCCATCCCCTTCTCGGTCATATCTTCAGCGCGAATGACGACGAGCGAGGCGATATTTTTCTCGAAGGCGCCACGACGCAGCGCCTCGTTCTCCGGCCCAGAGAAATAACGGAGCAGCTCGTCGTCGATCATGTATGTTGATGTTTCGAGAAATACTCCGGCAACGCCCTCCGAAGGGAACTTTTGTTTCACCCGGTCAAGTGCACGCCGTAGGTAGGCGTTACACACTTGGGTGGCGGGATCAAACGCTGTCCGTCTAAAGGTCTCGGATCGAGCCGCGACGAAGTCTTCAAGTATCACCTGAGCATGGGCGGGAAAGACAATGCGGTGGTGTGACCGATCAAATACCACCGCATCGAGTAGTGCCTGAGCGGTCCGCCGCATCGTCGCGATCTCTTTTTCGGAGAAGAGTCCGGAATAGATCGCGTCACGTTGGACGTAATCAACCCGGTCAAGGATGACCTTTGCCAGATATCCGTAGGGTGTTGCCTGGGGATCTTTGAGACAGGCCGCGATCTCCTCAGAGGAGAGTTCAATGTTATCAAAAGCATTCGCGACGTCAGGCGCGCGGAGGAAGTCGATTGCGCGCGCATCGTGATCGAATACTTTCCCGAAGATAATTTCATGGTCGAAGATGTGCGAGAACGGCGCATGGCGCGCGTCGTGATAGAGCGCCAGCGAGGTCAGGAGGCGGGTCTCGCGCCCGTCGAAGCCGAGTTTTTCAGCCATATCGAGGGCGAGCAGTCCCGCGCCGATCGAGTGGGTGCAGCGGCTGTACGAGACGCCTCGTCCCCGCTCAGTCATCGAGGCGGTTTGCTGACCCACCCCAGCGAGGCGAATAAACGGTGCGGTGTCTATCAGCTTCAAAAACCACGGAGGAATCGACCGTTCGCCATGAATCGGATCGGTGTACCGATAGCTCCCGTCTGGTTCGACCGTCGAGGATACAAGTGCCCCATCACCCTCACGGATAGCACGCAGAACACCAAAGAGTTTGGCGAGGTTTTTCTCCCACGGCACGACACGATTGCGAATCGTATCCCCCAAATGTTTCAGGAGCTCATCGGTGGGTACAGCTTCGGGGAGGAGAGGGGAATCGATGCTCGCGCTCGCGGCTGTTTCGGCCGTGTTTGCGACGCCGGGCTCGCTATTGAGTGCTCCCCGGGGACGACATCCGACACCGGCAAATGGATCGCTCTCTTCGGCGGGCTTCGCCAGTTGATGCTTCAGAGTTTGACGGAGCATCAGCGGCCTCGTGTGTAGAAAAAGGCCGCAGAAGAGGAGGGCGAATATTTGGTCGCCCCAAAGAGGTTCTCTTTATCGTTGTCGGACCGTGATCCGACGGGTTCTACGATAAGCATCTGCACTCCGCTCGAGGCGGGATAGTACGCTAAAATCTGGTCTTACTAAAGGCGTTCTAAAATGAATTTTTGACTCCTAAAGATGTAACCATATCAGTGACATGCCTAATCTGGGCGGAGGAGGCCTCACGATTCTGGGGACAGCGCCACATAAAGCTATAGCGGAGCGCCGATAGCGCGGCAAAGTGGAGATGCTGACGCCAAGGGGCGACGGGGTGAAGGAGAGCAGGGTAGGGAAAGAGAGCGGGGAAGGTAAAGAAGGGGGAGAGTAAAGAAGCACAGATCGGGAGAACGAGATAAGGAACGGAAGAGAAGAGAGATGAGCAAACGCCGCCAATGGGCACGACGAGTAGGAGCAGCGGAAAAAAAGAACCCCGAAAAAAATAACCCGGAAAGATGACCGAAAAGACGACGGGGGGAAGTGGAAAAGACAACTTGGCGGAGCCGACGGGACTCGAACCCGCGACCTCTCACGTGACAGGCGAGCGTTCTAACCAACTGAACTACGACTCCGCAATCGACTGCTGCATGATTCAGCTATCGATTCTGAATTCGCGTTCTTACGCGGTCTCAACTCGCCGTTGAGAATGGTGAATTTAACTACCTGAACGGTGTAAGTTTTGCAAGCGGACGGGGCATATTTAAGTCCTTAGGGGCCACGCCAAGCGCGGCAGGCGGCGGTGGGGTGGCGCTTGGATATGCGCACACATCGGCCTGTTCGCCAGTTATCTTCTTCAATTGGCTTTGCTAATCATATCAGCTATATATTCTACTTATCGACGCCGGGCGCGAGCGCTAAAACGAGTGTCGAATGAACGGAGGGTGTGTGGCGGATTACGATCCAGGGGCGATTGAGCCGAAGTGGCAGAAGTACTGGGCGGACAATAAAACTTTTAAGACCGGAACGCCGGGCGACAAAAAGTTTTACTGTCTCGACTTCTTCCCGTACCCCTCCGGCTCCGGATTGCATGTGGGCCACCCCTTGGGCTACATCGCGACCGATATCCTCTCTCGCTACAAAAGGATGCGGGGCTATTCCGTCCTTCATCCGATGGGGTGGGACGCCTTCGGTCTCCCGGCAGAGCAGCACGCTATCAATACGGGCGAGCATCCTTCGCTGATAACCGAAAAAAATTGCGCGACCTTCC
>JBILDU010000006.1:0-58252 GCA_044352465.1 Bdellovibrionota bacterium | reverse complement strand
AAAAAGATAAGCCAGGGTTGCCAATCTGGCTTGTCGCTATGGATCGTCTTCTGCGTCTGGCGTAGGGCTAGGTAATAGCCTTCCTTGCTGTGCTCGATCACGCTCTCTAACGAACAGTAGGGCACATAGGTATAGCCAGCCTGTAAAAGTAGCAATGTGGTCAGCACGCGGCTTAAGCGACCATTTCCATCTTGAAAGGGGTGAATTTCAAGGAATACGACCGTAAAGACAGCGACAACCAGCAGCGGGTGAAGCCGCTTTAAATCGCGGGCCCCAGCTAACCAGGAGACCAACTCGTTCATTCGGCGGGGTGTATCGAATGGTGTGGCCGTCTCGAATACAATTCCGACTATGTTGCCATCGGCGTCGAACGCAGCCACGTCGTTGCGCAGTTTCTTGTATTCGCCCCGGTGCCGCTCATCTTTCTCGCTGTAGAACAGCAGATCTCGGTGGAGTTGGCGGATGTGGTTCTCCGTAATTGGGATATCACTCCAAGCGTTGAAGACCGTTTCCATGACACCAGCATAGCCGCCGACCTCCTGCTCATCGCGGGTCTCGAACTTCCGCACTTCCAGACGAGCAAGTAATTGCTCGACTTCCCGGTCGCTCAACTTGCTGCCCTCGATGCGGGTGGACGACCCGATGCTCTCTATCGTCGCTACGCGACGGAGCGCACTCAGCCGCTCGGGCGCAAGTGTACCGAGGGCGCGCCAAGCGCCCTTGAACTCGTCAATCTCCGACAACAAGGCTAGCAAGTCGGGGGTGATCTGAATGGAGTCTGTTTTTAGCATGGGAGCGGCTACCCGTATTATTATCCGATTATATCCGATTCCATGCCCGTGTTTACACCCGATTACACCCGATTTTCAATGCTTGAACCGAAGTTTATGACATACCGTGAGACTAGCAAAATCAATCATCTTTAATGGTATCAGTGACGTAGGCTGACGTCCTAGAAATTTAGTGTATCGAGGTTGAAGTATAGGTAGTTTGCGGGCTGGAGATAATTCCTGATTGAGTAACGAAGCGGAGTAAAGGCTTATTTTTGAGGACGAATGGGCATCGAGGGATCGACCGTGGTCGGGGAAGGGGTGGTTTTTGGCGTCTACGGCTAGCTGCGGATGCAAGACAGGTAACGACACCGCTTCGATGAAGTCGTCAGGTGGAATTTCATCGCATAGCTCCGGTTGTAGAGCTCTTGGTAGAGGGGGCGGTGCCGTTGAGTGCGGGACACCGAGTGAGGTAGCTATTTTTGAGACCTCTTGCTGATCGGTGACGAATGCGATGATGCGCATCTCGCCCCTACACTTTGGACACTCGAGCGGATTGATTTCGTAGACGCGCTTAAAGCACTGCGCCCAGGTGAGCGATGGTCGCCCTCCGACCTCAAGGGGAGGGGAGTCTAGAATCGGTTTGCGCCTTTTCCTCTCGCCGCGAGCTCTGCACGAGTACCGTTCGACTGAGCTCACGGCCAAAGCCACCCGTCGTACCGCGTTATGGATTCGTATGGCTTGGGGATATGACACGACAGGACTGCGAGAAACTCCATGGCATCGAATTCATGGGCGCGTTCGTCTTTGGTAGTGTCGGTGATGAGGTGGGGCTCGCCAATTAAATCTTACTCCGGTCAACCTGATTCCGTTCTGATACTGAGGGGTTGAATCGTAAAAAGCTAAAAGGGGATAGGGAGGAAACGTCGAGGCACCGGTCTTTGCCCAGCGCGGGGCCTCGGTTTGATTAAGTGGGGAGAGCGGGATACACTGCCCGTAACAACATCGGTCCCCCTCCATGAAGCACGTAGACACCCGAAGCGCGCTATTAACGTTCTCATTTAAGGGCGCCTTCGACCGGACCGAGGGACTCACCGAGATATTCCTAACAGCGGTTCGCGACATGAACCCGGAGGAGACGGCGCGCCGAACGATCGAGTCTGCTGTCGGGTGGTCGCGGCGCCTGCATTTTCCCCAAGAGGACCGACTTGAGTTCGGAGCGGACGCCTACGTTAATCATCCTCTCGAAGTGGCGACTCGCGTAGTCCGGGACTTCAAAGTCAAAGACACCGCGGTCATCGTCGCCGCATTACTACACGATACACTCGAGGATCAGCCGGGACTCCTCGCCAGTCTCGTACCCCCATTTCACACCGACCAACATATCGTTGAGCCAGCAACTCGGGCACTGCGACAGCTCTTCGGAGACGACGCAACTGAGCTCGTGAGCGCCCTCACCAACCCGGACTTCTACGCACTGATCGACGCCGAGGGGATCACCGACCCGTCGATGCGCCGCGCCCGGCGTAACGCGCTCTATGCGGAGCACGTTATGGAGCTGCTCCAACACAACCCACGGGCGGGCATCATCAAGATAGCTGACCTCATGCATAACGCCCTTCGACTCGACGAACTGCCGACGGAGGAGAAGCGATCTAACTTTCGACTCAAGTACGGGCCGGTCTTAAACTTCCTCGTCACGAGCTTTTCGTCAGCCGACGCAACCCATCCGTTGTTTAACGTTCGGTCTGAGATTCTGGAGGCTCTCGCCGCCGGGATGCGCCGAAGCGGCTACCCCGAACCGTCGTGACGCATTCGGGCTCGCCTCTCCAAGCCCCCGTCACTCTCCCTACTCTCTGTGCACTATTCGCGCGCGAAGCTTTGAGCCGACACAAACCCACGCGCAACACCGGTAGTATTATCCCGGGCGTAACTATTCAGCACTTCGGGGGACGCAATCATCTCCCATACCCCTCAGGTGTCGATTCCCGGAGCGAATCGGCGTGACAACACTACCTATTTACCGGAAAACGGTCGACGGGCGATCGGCCCGTTGCCCACCCGTCTGCCACGAAGGCTTCGCCTTGCCGAAACATTTCGACAGCCCGAGAAGATTGAAGAAACTCGCGGCGAATAGTTATTCCCGAACCCATTAATGTATCGGCGCCGGAGGCATACGTAATTCCACCGACTCAGTGGCGAATCGAAGCCCAACCCCTTCGAGCGCTGCGATCGTCCGCAATCGTGCCGGAAGCGCTTCGATCTCCGGGGTCTTTAGATCGACTTCAAGGTCGGTGGCGCCGAGCGATAATCCCAACAATCCTCTGATCGCTCCGATCTCGCGATCAGCAGCGCGCACAATCGGCACATTGCCCATAAAAAGACGTCCGAGCAGGATTCCGCGAAGCTTCGTCTCGGCATCGAGCGTACGACTTCTTGCTGTCGCAAAGCGAAAAGCAAATGTGGCGAATCCGGCGTTCCCATCCTGGAGCGACCTCACCTTATGAAGGTGGATGAGCCGGTCCTCCCACGATTCGAGCGTCGAGAGCGTCAGGCTACACGCCGACCGGCCACCGTACCGATGAACCCACTTCACCGTATTAATCCAATCGACCGCTGTAAAGCTGACCCGGGGATGATGTCGGCGTAGTGTTTCAAACCGCTTCACCCTTCGATACGCCCTTTCGGATGCAAGAGCTGGTCGCATGGACACGCGAGGCGCTGTCGGCTCGCGCGTGGCATGCGCTCATTGTCATCGGGCTGTTCGTTGTCGTGTTCCTGGAGATTCATTCCAGGATGCTAACGGGCCGTTGTCTCGGGTTCTCACCACGCTGCTGCTGCTCCAGGCGGGATATTCCTACGTGCCGTATCGCTCGCTGGAGAGCGTCATCGAGGCCAACGAGGAGGGCTCTTATCTGGGCCTACGGTGGACGCAAGGGACGCTGACGCACGACGAACCGGATTTCGAGCCGTGGCTAATCTTCTTTGTGCGCTCATTAAAGAAGCAGAAGGATAGGCTGGCGGAAAAGGTGGCGCGCGAGCCGGGGGCGGAAGGTCTGCACCCAGATGCGCTGAAGATTTTGGAGGAAGCGCGACGCACCGGACGCATCACCACGGGCGCGGCGGAGAAGCTGACAGGCGCAAAGCGACCGATGGTGAAGACGCGGCTTGCGGAGCTGGTCAAGCGGAGGTTTCTGGTACGTCAGGGGCTTGGAAGAGTCGCTTGGTACGGGTTGCCACCGCGGTAAGGTGGAGCGGCGCTTAAGGAACTGGGAGTCTTTTAGCCCTTAGAGAGGCCTCGGCGCTGAAACCGAGTTGCTGCGCCTCAAGAACTCGGAAAACATCCGCTTTTAATCCGTTCACCCGAGGAGTTCGGCCCCCGTCGTCTTGATACGAGCGATGGGGGCCTCCTCTTCCTACACCTTCGTCCACACACCACTATTTCTTAAAAGCTCCTTTAACTCTCTATCGCTGCCTCAAAACGCGGCCCCCTCGATTTATGGGGCAAAGGTGGGGACTACTTTCGCTGACTAAGACCTCATAACACCTAAAATATCTTTTGTTACTTCGGCCAAAGCCCCTGGTGAAAAAAGCGAGTCAGGAACGTTTTGATGAGATTGAGTGGAGGCTTGATCTATTCCTCGCTGACCCGGAAGTAAGTGAAGAGAAGAGAGCCGAGGTCGTCTCCGAACTTTTAGCGATGGCATTTCTGGAAATGTAGGTATGCAGGAGATTGGGCCACGAGCGACGCTTCAACAGACGGTCGAGAAATTATCGGCGCTTGGACCCAGGAACGCAGCGCTTTCGGCGCTTAGAAGCGGTATCCCCGACATCTCGGTGGAAGGCGCCGAGCGGATGCTTCAAAAACTAGATGGCCTCTTAAAGGGTGAAGTAACCCCATCTCCAATCCCTACGGAGCTTCAATACTTAATCGATATGCCGTGGCTTAGCGCGCTCTGTGTGGTGCTCACGGGGAACCTTGGACTTGGTTTTTTGGTGGGTGCGAGCGGCACATGAGCCCTCACGTGGTCGCGAACACAAATGCCGCTACGGCGACGACTACTGCTCCTGCATTAGAGGCTGCCTCGTTACCATCCAATATACTACCGTCCACGGAACTCGACGACGCACGGCGGGCGCAAGCGCAAACGACAGCACCAGCGGCATCGATCAACCTCGATGAGCGCGCTCAAGAGATCCACAGAGCCATCGAAGACGGGCTACTTGGCTGGGGTACCGACGAGGAGCGGCTCTTCAAGGCGCTGGCCGGTCTTTCCCCCGAGCAGATGCAGGCGCTACGCGGGATTTATGAACGTCACTACGGCTGCAATCTCGACGAGCATGTACGGGGAGATCTATCTGGTGCCGAGCGCGCGCGCGCTGAATCACTCCTACAGGGCGATAAGCTTGCGGCTGAAGCCGACGCGTTGCGAGCGGTCATGGAAGGAATGGGCACCGATGAGGCTGCGATTCGCCAGATACTCTCATCCCATACCCCCGCTGAGCTGTACGAGATTGCCGAGCGCTATCAGGCGCGCTACGGCGAGACACTGCGCGAGACCCTCGTTGATGATCTCTCCGGCGATGAGTTGAACGAAGCGCTCCGTTTACTTGAGGGGGACCGTGTTGGTGCCACTGCCGCGCGCGTTCACCACGCCATAGCGGGTCTCGGCACCGACGAAGCCGCGGTACGCGAGGCCCTCACGGGACTCTCAGAATCGCAGCTCTCCGAACTACGCGCGCGTTATCAGCAAAGCTATGGCGAGAGTCTTCAGGACGACCTGAAAGGTGACTACTCCGGGCACGAACTCGCCGAAGTCATGGCACTGGAAGTTGGCGCGGTCACTGACGCCGCCGCCATTCGGCTCAACGCCGCGGTAGTAGCCGAGGATCGCTCGGGCGTCCAGCGTGAATTCCAGGGTAAGACAGCGGCCGAGCGTGAAGCGCTGCTCGCAGCCTATGAGCGTGCGCACGGGCGGCCGCTGAGCGGAGATCTCCAGCACCACTTTTCCGGCCACGATCTAGACAAAGTTGCGACCCTCATCAACCATGGCGAGTTAACCCTGGCGCAACAGTTTCATGACGCCATCGATGGACTTGGTACCGGTAATGAGATCGAATCGCTCCTTCGGCGGCTAGGGGATCTCTCCACCGCCGAGGCCCAAGCGGTTCATGCTGCCTATGCGGAAAGGTACGGTGAATCATTGCCCGATGCGCTAGCTGGGGATCTCTCCGGTGACATCGCGGCCGACGCGCGGCTGTACCTGAACGGGCTACCTGACGATCCCTCCGCCCGCGCGATCGCGCTCGCCGAGCGCACCCTTGCCATGGTGAGCCGCGATCGGGATGGCTTCAGTCTCGGGAATATCCTTTTGGATGGCTTCACCGAAAAAGATGAGCGGCTCGATGAGTCCGCGGCGAAACTCCGGGAGCTCCTGACCGAGCTGAAACAACGCCCCGGTGTCCTCGCACCAGCCGATCTCGCCCGTCTTAGTGAATTACAGGGCTGGGTCGGTTCTCACCTCGGTGACGTGCGCAGCGCCAAAGATTCAGTGGCTGAGACTGCAGCTACGGTTGGTGCAACCGCTGCTGCCGCCGCCGCTGTGGTAGCCACTGCTGGCGCAGCTACCGTTGTCATCGTCGGCGCGGCTGCCGCCGCTGGCGGCGCTGGTTATGTGGCTGGTAAAGCGGCGGTGACCGGTGCCGACTATGAGATCGACGGCATCGGCGTTGATTTCGCGAGCGGTGCCGTTGATGGCATGATGAACCTAGTTGGTGCTGGTGTGGCAACGCGCGCGGCGGGGGTACTGCGTGCTGGTGTCGTTGGTCGTGTTGCCGCTGGTGCGGTTGAGGCCTCAGTCGATGCCGGTCTCGGCGGTGCCGCTGGTGGCATGGTGCAAACTGCCTTGGATCGCGAAACCTGGCGCGAGGGGATCGGCGCTGGCCTTGAGAAGATCGGCACTGCCGCCACGATTCAGGGACTGGTCGGGGCGGTGACCGGGATCGGAATTCGCGGGGGCACGGCGGCGCTCGGTTATATCGCCGATGGCATCGGCGCAGTGGCAGCGCGGTCCGAGCCAGCAACGCGGCTCCCGGGGCAAATGCCCCTGAGCGATCTTCAAGAAAAAGTCAATCACCTCAGTGAGCTTTTCCCTGATGCTCGCCCCGTCGTCCTTGGCCGAGCCGGCCAGATTAGAGTTGGTGGTGATGACGGCATGATCGCCCGTCACCACCTGGAGATCGGCGTCGATGCGAACGGCAATTATCGTCTGTTCGACGGTGAGCGCGCGTCGATGAATGGTGTGGAGGTGAATGGCCGGTTGATCCCCAAGTACACCCCGATCGAGGTGAGCCCTGCTGATACTATCAGGCTCGGCATCCGGGGGCCGTTCGTCCGTCTCCCCACGCCGGAATACGGACTGAGCCCAGCCGACGCCGCCGTAGTCGCTAAATTGTACTCGGGGCAACGGATCACTATTGGGCGCGACCCCAGGTGTGACATCGTTGTTGACTCACCGTGCGTGAGTTGTCACCACCTTATCGCGGAGCGGCAAGCCAACGGCAGGATAGCCATCTTCGATGGTCGCCCCTCGGCCACCGGTACGGAGGTCAAGCTCAATGGCAAATGGCGCCCGGTGAGGGGCGAGATGGTAGTCCCGCCCGGTACCCCAGTACGACTAAATCAGAGCTACGAGTTCAGCTTGCCACGCCCTGACCGCCCCTTTTATGGGAGAGATCTCGGACAGCAATGGCGGTGCGTTGGTAACCCGCTCTCCTCTCAGTTTGGAAGCTCCGCTGAGGTTGGAGCCGTCGCCCGCACCTTTACCGCGCCCGACGGCACCGGCATAACGATTGATGGCTTGATCTCCTCAGGCCTTGCTGCAAAACAGCTCGATGCCTTGTTGGCGCAACTCGACCCGAAGTTCAGGGCTGAGATTCGCTCGATTAAGGTGGTCCGTGAGATCGGTGAGTTCATGCAACCCGATGGAGTTGAAGTCCCGATCCGTGCCTTTCCAGTGGACCAAAACGGTCGCCTTGTTGTCACCTTGGACGCGTTACGGAATAAAGCTCAAGCCCGGGAGCTGTTGGAGCAGCTTGGGGAGCTGCGGCGCCTGAACAAGATGGCTGATGACCAGGATCGAGGATATACCATCTTGGCGCAGGATCATCTCCGCGGTGGTGCCCATTTCGATCGCGCTGGCCAGCATGGCCAATTTGGTGAACGCCCGCTCTTGGGGCGGGATACACCGTACAATCAGAGTGTCAATCCACGCTTCCAAGCTATTACGTCGGTGCCGTTCCTCGGTATCGTTATCGATGATGTGAAGTATCCCAAGCTGGGGCGAATCTATTCCGAGGTCTATCAGAGCAAACTGCAGCGTGTGGCGAGTAAGTATGCCGGTGTCGAGCGTGAACAGGAGCTGATGAAAACGGTCTTTGAACACGTGTATGGAGAGATGCGGTACGAGAGGGAGTGCGATAATATCGTGATGCGCGAATTAGGCATCGCCGGTATCAATTATGGCCCGGGGAATATGCCAAAGGTAGATATTCTAGAGTATATCTCCCGGAAAATCGGTGTGTGCGAGCATCAAGCGATGTATGCGGGTTACTTGGTAGAGAAGTTACAACGCGAGGGAGTTTTGGGTCCGAACGTGCGGATTTCCCATGAACGCAACCACATTCGGGCTGGGGGACACTCGTGGGCCCGCGTCACCCTGAGCGATGGCACCGTTTGGGTAATCGACCCGGCCCAAAAGTATGTTGGGCCGATGCAGGGAGCACATAACTGGGTGTATGCCCGACCCGAGGATGCGCAGCGACTTCAACGACAACCGGTGTAGCGAGATATGGTGAATATGACCACCACCACGAGCCGATTCGAACCTGATGACCGGGCTTCCGGCGACTCGGAACTGGTTCCACCCGCCGAGGCCGCGCGGCTTGATGGTGAACTACGGGGCTATATTGAGGCCGCAGGTCGGGATCTCGCCGCACAGCTGTCCGAGTTACTAGAGCATTATCGAATCGTCGTCATGGGTGGTTTAGTATCAGATCGGGGAGGGGATCCATCGCCTGCCGCGGAGGAATTTTTGCGAGCCTTCGCGGAGAGCCTACCCGCGCTTGCCGCAGCAGGGCTCACAACGGTAGGCGTCCTGGTAGATTCCCGCGCTCAAACCCAGATCGACGCGTTGAGTGTCGAAACTCTGGCGGAGCTCGCTCCGCTCGGGGGACAGTATCTGATCGCTCCCACCACCTTGCAGCTTATCGGCGCTGCGCGTCTGCATGGCTTGAGAGTTCTGGCCATCGGTGTCCCCGAAACGACGTCACCAGAGTTTCGCCCGGAGGATTATGCTCGCCAGACTGATGCGGCGCGAGGTCGGGTCGGAGAGCTTAGGGCTACGGACCGAATTTTGATCGCAGCCTCCAATCTCGATGCCGTTCGCGTCCCGCTACCACTCCCCGGGGACGTTACCCTCACGCCGCTGGCGGCTGCTCTTGAGCTTGATTTTACCGGCGCTGTAAGGTCGCTTCGCCTCGCTGACACTCCAACCGCCCGAGAAGTCGTCGCTCGTGAGTTTGCGGCGGCCGGCCGCTCCAAGTTGACGCCCGTGGTTGTGCCGAATGAGTATCCCGCCTCCGCGAGTGGGGGTGATAACCTGGTGAGCTTGAGCACCGATTATGCCGTGTTCATGGTGAACCGGCAGTGAGTTCTAGGGATGCACACTGAGCAAGCTCCGTCCGTGGAGCTTGTTCAGCGGGTCCTTAGCTCGCGTTGAATCGGGTATAGCTGGCTGGTGGGATCTACCGATACCTTGCTCGGAATTTACTTGTGTCCAAGATACACGAGCCCCAAGGAGCTTACGGCCCAGCTAGAGACATCAAAATACTCACAAGTTCCACCAGTATATCCAACACACCCGACTAAAGAAGCATACCGCTAATCGCTGTGTTAGGGCCCACTCTGAGGACCGTGAAATAATAGCGTCGAGTGCTCGCTCGAACGAGAGACGACAAGCTCCTGGGCCATCGGCGAATTTCAAGGAAGAGACGACTATAAATGGAGACTTGAGAACGAAAGCAAAAGGACTCAAGCGGAGCGCCTCAAACCTCAGACTGAGGACTGAAATCATTCGCCTCGTATAAAAGTGATACGCTACATGCGCAGAAGTAGTATGAGGTCCTGAATATGGATAGCGCTTTACTCACAAGTAAGTGTGCCGTTGGTGCGCTCTCCCCGCGCTCTGTAGGAGTGAATACAGCTCATTAACCTGTTGAAAACAGTGTAAAATAAACAAGTTGCCTTATGGTATTTTTAAATGTACCATAATTGTACTTTATATGATCCAATTCTATCTGCCTTTCTCGCACCTGCGTCGAGCACTCAAGCTCTCGGAGCGAACGGTTACGCTGAGGTCTGGATTGTCCCGCGGTGCCGTGCGGCAACTTGAGAATCCCTCAACGGGAAATGTGACGATGAACTCGATCAGTCAGTTCGCTTCCATCCTTGAAAGAGATGTGGAGGTCATCGTTGGATCACAAGAGATCCTCTCTGAGTACTCGACCGTAGCCATAGCTCTTAAGATTGCGCGTGACGGATTGGACTCTTGGAAAACGCACCTCTTCGACTTTGTCGATGAATTTCGTCGCACCGTAGACGCGCGACTGATCATACTCCCTCCTCCCAGCGGCACCGATATCAAGATCGCCGCCCTCATAGCCTCAACGGTGCGAGCGCTGTGCGAAGAGGTCTCAATCGACACTCCTTCGTGGGCCGTTAGACGACGTTTTCTGCCAAAACCTTGGTTCGTCGCTGAGATGAATTCCCTCAAAGCGAGTGCAATTCTTGAGGCGCCCATCCATTTTCGAGCCAATAACATATTCGTCCACGACAACTTTTTAGCGCGAGCGTGACATGCTGACGAAAGACCGAATTCGCGCCTTATTTGGGCAATTAAATGATCTGCTGCGAGATCGTGGGGAGGTCGGTGAAATCGGTATCGTTGGCGGCGCCGTTATGTGCTTGGTGTACAACACTCGAGCGGCGACAAAAGATGTCGACGCTGTTTTTGAGCCTTCGTCAGTGATTCGTAATCTCGCAAGCCAGATAGCCATAGGCGAAGGGCTTCCTCCAGACTGGCTTAACGATGCGGCGAAAGGATTCATCCTTCCCGGATTCGCAAAGCAAGAGGTAATGGCGCTGTCTCACCTTCGCGTGTGGGCACCCGAGCCGCGCTACATGCTCGCAATGAAATGTATCAGTGCGCGGTGGGATACTTCAGACCGAGATGACGTAGTGTTTCTCATCAAGGAGCTCAAGCTCAAAGAACCCACCGAGGTCTTTGAGATAATTGAAGCATACTACCCGCACAGCAGGATCCCCCCCCAAACTCAGTTTTTTATCGAGGAGCTATTCTCGGCGTGAAGTGCCCTTGCCCTGCCCCCCTGAAATAGCTACGGGATGATGTATAGTCCCCCCAGACACCCCGATGTCCGTGGTCAGCGCCTCATTCACGATCTTCACCTTCTGTTCCGGCGTATATTGCCGCCGTTATTTCGTCGCTCCGTCGTTCATAGTCCTCCTTTCGAGGAGAAGGATCGAATATCAAATTCACTCAGATTACGTTTGTCCGATTATCAAAAAAGCGGGACATCCCAAGATTGCTAAAAAGGGATATTCTCCCTGTTTATGCGACACTCCATGAGATGTGCTCATAACGAAAGATGAGGTCCCGTAATGGACATTGCGTGATTGAGTTTAGTTTTTCAGGATTTTTCTATGTTAGGTTGTCGGACTTACCGCCGTAGCGCCATTTCAGCCGCCTTCACTTTGATGATAGCGTCTTTATTCCCGTCCTCAGGGGCTTTTGCTCGGCCTTATCAAGGTAAGGTAATGGTGAATGCGCACATATCGTGCATGCTTCCCGATTCATCAGTGATAGAGAGGACGGTAGATGTGGGGCCGGACTCCTTGATCTATCGCAGCACAGGGCTGGTCGGGCGGACACATCTCGATCTGCGCGTTACCAATCTGGAAAACATAAGTTGGGCGTTGGATTGCTTCGCTCGTCCTAATCGTACGATCCAACGTTGCAATTCCTCAATTTTTCAAACAATTGACGAGCGTACCGTTCAGTCAACGGCGACCATTTATCCCCCGTCGCGCATTTCAGGGCCAGTCAGATTCGCGCATAGCGTCGTCCAGCAGAGGGAGCGCTCAGCCGGTAAGAATACCACTATGATCGAGTCTTTAGAAACCCACTGCGTAATCTCCCTGAGAACGCGCTAAGGGGCGCGCCTCTAGCACTCTGAGGTTTTCAGAGGGAATGGTTTGCTCCGGCGGCACCGCAATGACGGTAGCGAGAATTCCTTTCAAATTGGGTAGCGTGTGTCATTAGAGCCGAATTGTGTGACGAAGCGGGGGAATGTGCCGGACAGGAGCGTATCTCGCGTTCTCTTCGGCGACCGCATCCAGAGCAGATGAGAGTCTCCTAATCCCTTCACCAGGAATAAGGCCCCCATCGTCTTGATACGAGCGATGGGGGCCTCGTCCTACACCTGCGCCCATACACCACTTTTCCCCTAAAAGCCCACCTTCGAAGCTCTGCGGCAACAAGGGCTCCCGTCCCCCAAATAAATCCCGTGTCCCAGCAAAAAGTTAGCGCGTTATGCGACATACAATGCCTGGGATATTATAACAGTAATTGCACGCAAGCTTATTTTGCCCATTTTATGCGAGGAGCAGACCGGTGGGGGAAAAGAAAAGGCAGGAACTTATCACCGCGGTAGAGCAGATGCTTGATCTCTTCTTAGCTGACCCAGCGGTCAGTGAAGAGAGGAAAGCTGAGGTCGTCCGTGAACTTTTAGCAATTGCGATAGGAGAAATGTAGGTATGCAGGAAATGAATAGTCAGATTTCTAACACGATTGAGCAGATAGCAGCTAAGGCTAATCTTGAAGGGATGAAAGCCCTCAGTGAGGCGCTGAAAGAGGCGTTACCTGGTCTCTCAGCCGAAAAAGCCAATGCGATCCTTACCAATCTTTCGGCCCAGATGGGAGAGCGTACGGTTGAATCATCAGCCAAACCAACCTCGACCACTGACGTAGTTTTAGAGAGAATCCAAGGCTTGATCGGTACGGTCCGAGATCGCAGCCAGCATACGGATTGGAGAGTCCGTTATGATGCGGCGTGGGCGCTTGGGGAGATAAAACATCCGGCGGCGGTTCTGGGGCTCTGCGAGGCGGTGAAGGATCAAAAAGCGGCTGTTGTGGACTATGCGGTGAAGAGGCTTCGGCAGTTAGGAGACCCGCTGGCAGTTCCCGCACTCTGCGAGGCGCTGAAGGATTGGGTTGGCAACGCGGGCATTTGGGACGAGGCGAGGAGCGCGCTTATTGAGATAGGTGACCCGCGGGCGGTTCCAGCATTCTGCCGTCTGCTAAAAGAGAAAGATATAGATTTTCTATTCAGGTATAAGGCGGCGCGGGCACTTATTCCGTTTCTTAAGGAGCCGGGGGTGGTTTCGGCCCTCATAGAGTCGATCGGCGATCCGGAGATAAACAATAGTGAGGCGGTAGAGGTGCTGCGCTACGCAAACAAAAATCTAATAGACCGAACGCAGGTTCAGGCTCTTATCCGGGTACTAAAGGTAAAGGTTCCACCGGGGTGGGAGTATCATCGCCCTGAGACTCGTCAGGTGGCGGCTGAACTGCTTGGACACCTAAAAGATCCGGCGGCAGTTCCAGCCCTTATAGAGGCGCTGAAGGATGAGGTTGAGACGGTTCGTTGTGCAGTGGCGAATGCGCTTGGGGAGATAAAAGACCCGGCGGCGGTTCCCGCACTCATCAAAGCGCTGAAGGATAAGTCTTATTCGGGGAATTATGCGGCGTGGGCACTCGGCGAGATAGGAGACCCGGCGGCGATTCCAGCTCTAAGATGGCAAATGCTGTCTTCATTCAAGAATTGGGCGTTTGCTTTTGCGCTGTGTGACTATGACAACTGGGATCGCTCCTCCGATCTCCTGGAAAAAGTGCGTGACGCTCTTAAGAAGATCCAAGAGCGTTAGGACTCGGCAGCCCTGGCGCCAGGGTTGCAAGAACAAAACAAGCTTATTTTAGGGGTGAGTAGGGGCCGCCTTGCTTCAAAGACCAGAAAACTGCGGGTCATTTCTTCCTTCTATAAGAGTATTTCCTCACCCCTCGTCTCACCCAGACGAGGGGCACCTCTTCCTACACCTCCGTCCACGCACCACTTTTCCCCTAAAAGCCCACCTTCGAAGCTCTGTAGCAACAAGGGCTCCCGTCCCCCAAATAAATCCCGTGTCCCGGCAAAAAGTTAGCGCGTTATGCGACATACAACGCCTGGGATATTATAACAGTATTTGCACGCAAGCTTATCTTGCCCATTTTATGCGAGGAGCAGGCCGGTGGGGGAAAAGAAAAGGCAGGAACTTATCACCGCGGTAGAGCAGAGATAGCGTCAACTAATTTTAAGGAACTTTACTGTGGTAAACGTTTTTTAAAAAGAGGCTACTGACCATGACGAAAGCTACAGCACCAAACGTCGAAAATATTACTCGTAGAGAATGTCTAAAAAGACTCACCCTCAGCAGCCTGTCGCTACCATTAGTAACTTCACTTGTCGGCTGCAATGAAAAAGAGGGAAACATTAATTCCTCGGCTCCCAGTCTCCAAGGCGCTGATAAAGTAGCCTATGACAGAACTAATGACCTTTATCGAAGATTCACTGCAGAAAGGCATCCCACTTCTTCGAACTTTACGGGTAGCACTGCCGGCGCATCGCTAGCCGCCACAGCTTTGATGACCAATACTTCTTATGATGGAGTTTTGCGATTACACCAATACTTTTCAGCAGAGAACCACCCCACGTCGGGTCGTCACGTTAATGGGGTTGAGGTTGGAGCAGCGCTTACATCTACGACGCTAGTAACTAAAAGAAGCTACAAAGAGGTACTTCAGCTACATAGAAAGTTCTCCTCTGAAAGTCACCCAACCTCTAATCTCCATTTCAATGGCGCTGAAGCTGGTGCAACTTTAACCTTCGTTGCGTTACTTACCCATAAACCGTACCAAGAGATTTTAACACTTCATCGTGAGTTTTCTGCCGCCAATCATCCTACGTCAGGCAGACATGTGATCGGTTGCGAGGTTGGTGCGGCGCTGACAGCCATTTCATTATTGACCGATACACCAGCCGACAAGGTGTGGGATTTACACAAGCGATTTTCATCAGAAAGACACCCCTCTTCTGGTCGTCATTATGTGGGTACAGAGACAGGAGCTACTCTCACGTCTATTGCATTGCTTTCAGGTAAGCCTATCGAGGAGATCCTAGCGTTAAATGAGCGATTTGCTAGAGAACGACATCCTACTTCAGGTGGATACGTTGGGACAGAAGCTGGATCCTCTCTCACCTCGACTATGTTGTTCACTGGGAGGAGTTATGAAGACCTAATAGCTTTCCATAGGAACTTTTCTTCTGAAAGTCATCCAACCTCCGGTCGCCATGTCAATGGCGTCGAAGTGGGGGCTACCCTCACTGAAGCAGCAAATTTAGAACACTTTAATCCTGATCTCATCTTAATCCTGATCTCGTCACGGGTGATCTTCCCCCGAAAAAATTGACGACTTAAGCCACCTCTTTTCGAGTAAGTTTAAATCCCCGCTCGAACTGCTCTAGGGGGCAGGGCAGGAAGAAGAAGTTCCTGAGAGTTGAAAATGTGTTCTTGAGGATGGCGTCAAGAGCTCCAGAAACTTCTGCATTATCGATTCTCATTTCCTTGAGATAGTTTCGTACGTGAGTTCTGTTTTTCTGTTGCCGTGAGCGTTGTCGTTGCTCTCGTACGCGCGAGAGCGCGTCTGGGCGATGCCTTGCCGTTGCAAGAAGAGGAACATGGCGCGATTGATGAACTCGCCGCCGTTGTCTGAGTCGAAGCGTACGATTGGAAACGGAAAGCTTTTTCGCATATCTCAGAATTGTTCGATAATAGGCGCCTTTCCCTTTGCCCAGACTGAGCGCACCTCGGTCCAGCCGGTAACGATGTCGGTGGCGGTAAACGTCCATCGAAGGCGCCCCGACATATCACCGCCACAGTGGGCAACGGTGTCGACTCCGATGGGACCGGGCCGATCGGCTCTCAGGGCGTGGGTGGAAATTTGAATCTGGTCCTTAAGAGCTCCTCGGCGTGTGCCGCCCTTCCACCTCTCTTGAACCCGGAACTCTTTGAGAATTCAGTCTATCGTAGAGTGGCTGATAGCAAGCAGGCACTCACGAAGGTCGCCCGCTAGCGCTCCGTGCTCGTCTTCAAAGTCAGGCAGCCAGCGAGGAACGGCTTCCTTCATGTTCCGTCCGCACTGCCACTCCATCTCGTTCCACAGTAGCCTCAGCGTGCGGCGAAACTCAGGGTCTTGGTAGCGTGCTTTCGGTCCTCGCTTACCCGCTTTTCGACCCGTGAGAGCGTTATTTTCACCCCGCGGTTCGGAAGCCGGATGGCGCTCTGGGGTTGTACCCGTGTAGGGTCCACAAAACTTCGTAGGATCTCCCAATTCTTACGACGAGTTCCGTTCAAGTAGCGGTGCTTTAACTCGTCAAAACCCATGATTTCTCTGATATTTCCCGAACCTTATAAAAGTTCAGTAACTGGTTTTATGGGGCTTCAACCTCTCAAACAGCTTCTCTTCGGTAACCTTTTTTATGAGGATTATCGCCTTTTTAGGGTTTTGCAACCGCAGTCGTCATCTCCTCCATAACACCTTTATGGGTACCGTCCTACGCGGCCGTGCCCTCGCTAAAAAACCTGTTAATTAAGTTCAGGGGCTGTATGAGTCTGCAAGCTTTCACCGTAGCCGCCGCTGCGGCTGTCTCTCCCGCTCAGCCGGTAACTCAGCAAGAGATCGCCGCGAACCTCAGCCCAGAGGCGCGGGTTGTGGCGATGGAGCATGCGCCGAAGGCGCCACCCCTCGAAAATCTTGAGCAAGACCCCCAGGGCCAGCAGCAATCAGCTGCGGCGGCGAAGGTGGCTCCGGAGCTTACCCTTGAGCAAAAGCACGCGGTCTCGGTAGCACTCCAGCAGCTTAAGGCCCTTGATGAGATGGTGTACAAACGGATCGTTGGTGGGGAACCGGCTGAGCAAGTCCTGAAAGATGCACGGGCACAGCTACAGCTTTCGCTTGAAAAGGGAGAGATCACCCTGAGTTCGCTTGAGCGAGCGCTGAAAGATCCGGAGGGATTCGCGGCTTCTCAAAAGAGCGCGCGCGATCGTATCGATAAAAAGATGGCTGAAGGCTTCAATATTCGTGAGGATGTGTACGGTGGAAAGAGCGGCTGGGAAGCCAAGATCACACGTCTTAAAGGTGGTGATTCCGCGGCAAAACTCGATCTTTGTGACTCGCTTCGCGAAGCCCTGATGCTCCGGAAGGATGAGGCAGGTGTGCTGCACAATGCCATGCCTTCCCCGTATCTCTCCGACCCGACCTTGAAAGGCGCGCTGACGGTAACACCGTTGTCTGCGGCGACGAAGGGGATGTCCGCGGAGGAGCGGAAGAGCCTTACGGTCTTGACCTCGCCGAACGATCCGTCGAAGCCTCTGCAGCCAGAGGAGGTGCGGTCCCTCACCGATAGTGAGAAGGCCGCTCGCTTCGAGCGGGTTCGTCCGGTCGAGGGCAAAGACCCCGGTCCCCAATTCAAGGAGGCGCGGAATAACTCCCTCGCTAAATTAAACGAGGAGCAGACAGAGGCCCTATTCGCCGTCGAGAAGCTCGCCCGTGAGGTAGCGCAGCAAACGATAGTCCTTGAAGAGCGAGGCCTCCCGCTCGGGATTGAGTATCACGTGGCGGTCGATCGATCGAACTCCGCGCGCGGGGCGTGGCAGGGGATCGATAACTACGGTACCCGCGGGGGCGATATGGCCTATCGCGGGAGTATCCAACTCCGTGACGCGGTACGTCCGCATATACCGAAGAGAGCGGATGATATCCCCGTGTCGATCGCAAACTTACGAGAGCTCGGAAAATCTAAGGAATAGCTGCGAGGCGCTGCGCCATTGCGGTTGGGCTACGGCACGAGTTCCGAGAGATAACGGCTATTCGTAGAGATGCCGTTCCTGTTCAAACTGTGCCCGCGTATCCTCGATCAATGATTGGAGGAGATTCGGGGCGTCGCTCGGATCGATCCCCAGGTTCGTCAGGAGTGCTAACGCAGCCCCCTGCTCATTCGGATAACCGTCGGGGCTGCCGATGCCACCCAGGTGACTCACGATCTCGGCTAATCGCACGACGAGCGCTTGCTCCTCGGTCTCCTCGGTTGCGCCCTCGAGTTGATCGCGGTAGTGGAGAATGACCTGACACGTATCCGCGGAGAAATTCCATTTCTTGGCGACGATCGCCCCCAGGAGCGGATGAGAGAATCCAAACGCTCTCTCTTCGGCTGACACGAAATCGAGGCCCTCTCGCTCGATGATCTCGAGCACGCTGCTATACCGCTCGGCGGTGTCGGCTTTGGAGAGCAGGACCACCTGTCCAAGGCTGTGCAGAAGCCCGGCGAGAAAGATCTCATCAACGTAGCGGCGTTTGAGATGGCGCGTCACCAAAGTAGCGCAGATCGCCGTTGCCAAAGAGCGTTCCCAGACAAGTCTCTCAGTGGGGCTGAGCGATTTGTTCATCTGCCGGAGCGCCGCCGCGATAATGATCCCTTTGAGCCCCTTGAATCCGATCGTCATCACGGCTTGATTGAGGGTTGTGATCTTGCGTTGTCGTGAGAACATCGCCGAGTTGGCGATCTTAAGCACCCGGGCCGCGAGTGCGGTGTCTTTCGCCAAGATATCACTCAGGGCATTCGCCGTCGCTTCTGGATTTTCAACGAGGGTGACCGCCCGAGCTGCCACGTGGGGCATCGGAGGGAGGTCGCCGACCTTCGCCGCGATGTCTCGCCAGTCAACTTCCGCGGTTCGTGGTGACGGGGAATTTGGGGGTATACTCATAGTAACGGGGGCGTTCCTCGCGGTTCGTTGAAAGCCGCGTCGCTCGAGCGCGGTATGGCCCCTTCGGGCTGACGGCGATGCAGGGCTCTTACTCCATATCGGCAGGTGGTGCGAATTCATGAGTTGAGAGGTCGGGCCGCAACTCCCTCTGGCTGTCGCCGAGGTGCAGAGCGCTCGAGACGGCTTTCCAAGCGGGCCCCCGTGAGCCTAACGGTCTGATACTGCATCGATTTTCGGTTGACTCGCGTGTGACTGAAGCAGAGCATTTAGTTCAGCCCTCGATCGTCCGATATTCCTAACGGACCGTTAGACGCGAGGCCCACGAACGGGGGGTCGTGCGTCATTTTCTGAGGAGACGACGGATGAGCGAAGGCGATTTTCAAACTGAGATTCGCGGGGAGAGGGGATACATCAAAGTTGAGGGGGACCTCGATTCTGAGCCACAGGGAGAGGCCCTCCGCCGCGCATTTAACTTAGTGTTCGATCAAGGTAAACGTACGATCGTTCTCGATCTGAGCGGTGTGCAGATCATCAACAGCTACGGGATCGGCAAGGTCTTAATGTGCTACAAGAGGCTCAAATCGGAGAACGGTGTGCTCATGGTGAAGCCGCTCAACGGGTTCGTCAAAGAGACGTTCGAGCTACTCATGCTCGATAAGCTTCTTCCCACCGACAACTAGACACTGCTCAAACTGGCGCGAGCGGGTTGTGTCGATAACCATCACTACCGGTCGAGACACCCCTCGGGTGTTGTTCGCGGAGCGCAACGCGGCGAACCGAACTCTTTTTGAGCAGCTCGGTGAGCGGTTCGGATGGGTCTGTGAATTCGTCGCTGATGCGGCTGCGGCGTTGCACGCTCTGAAGGGGAGTCGGTTCGATGTCCTGGTCACGGACTTGGTGTTTCCGCAGGTTCCCCCAGCCGAGTTGCTGCGGCAGTTGCGGGGCACCGCGAGCGATGCTGGTGGGCAACGAGTTATCGTTCTCACCCCCCGTGAGCATATCGCTGAGGCGGCGGATTGGATTCGCGAAGGCGCTACCGATGTGCTGGTCTCCCCGTTCGATATCGAGGAGCTCGGTGCGGCGGTGCAACGTGTCGTCGAGGATCGACGCCCCGATGTCTCGAGCGATGACGCCCCGAGCTTGCGTTACCTCACGGCGGAGCGCGGGGTGTGGGAGATCTCCTCACACGACCTAGCGAGGATGAAATTTCCGTTTTTAATCGTTGAACGACTTTTTCGGGCAGGGCGAATTGATAAGAGCTCCAAGATGCGGCTTGAGCTTGCCTTTCAAGAGGCGCTACTGAACGCTCTTGATCACGGCAATCTGGAGCTTGATTCGGCGTGGCGCGAGGAGTTCGATGGTGCGGGTGTCGACCGTTACTCGGTTGAGCGGCGTCTCCGACTCAGTAACCCGAAGTACGCGAATCGCAAAATCGCAATCGAAACGATCCTGGAGGGATCGAGCTTGTCTGTTCGCATCCGTGACGAGGGGAGGGGGTTTACGCCTCAGGCGGTACCCACCCTACCAACACAGCCCTTATGCTCCGGGCGAGGGCTGGCGATAATAAAGGGGAGCGTCGATGAAGTACATTTCGCCCACCATGGTACGGAGATTACGCTGATTAAATTCCTCCCGAGCTGAAGGTGTTGTTCGGTGGAGAGGGCAAGGAGATGGCATTGAAATTTAGGCTGAAGGGACTCGCTGAGACGTTCATCGAGGAGATCGTGTGCCCGTGTTGTCAGACCTCGGGGAATGACGATACGCAGTTCGCGACCGAACTCACCAAAGTAACGTTCGAGGGAATCATCGTGGTGGTGCAATGTCGCTCGTGTGGGGAGATATTTGTTCCCAACACCCAACGGCTCGGCATTCTTAATCCTTCGGAGCTGCAACAGGCGGTCCGGAAGGACTCCACCGAGACCGGGCAACCGCTGATGCCCACGTTTCATGCGGTGAAGCTGAACGCTGAAAGACTCAACGCCCAACGGAAAGGGGCATTGCACTGAGCATTCGGCGACGAATGCCTGAATGTCAGCAGGTATTCCTCATTGAGCCGATAGGCAAAAAAAAAGGATCCCTCAAGGGATCCTTTTTTTTCACTCCCAAACGGTTACGTCAGGTCAGCTACGGTCATTCCGTACTTCTTCAGCGCACCCTCGACGCCGAGCTTATCGATAGTCCGGATCATCCGGGTCGAAAGCTTCACCCGCACGTAACGCTTCTCGCTGGGGAGGAAAACCCGGCGGGTTTGAAGGTTTGCCATAAAGACGTGGTGGGTCTTGTTGTTCGCGTGGCTCACGCGGTGGCCGTTTTGGCGGGAGGTGCCTGATATTTTGCACTTGTGGGACATATCTAACTACCTAGAATCTAACAAAGAAATACTGAAAATCCGCCGACGTTCACCGCCAAGCGGGAAGAGTATGCCTAAGACGAATAAAAAAGGCAACTTACTGAAGGAGCTTATATTTCGCTCCCCTTTAAGGCCTAAAAGAGCTCCACAGAGCGAATCTCCGGTAGTTCCTTCTGCCCCGCTTTCGATACGTAGGCTCGCATAAAATAGGTCGCATTGCCGTAATCAACTTTGGAGAGTACCTGAAACCATCCCCCGCGAACCGTTAACATCGATGACACCCGCTCCCAGGTATCTTGGCCGATCATCTCAGAGAGCACCGAGCTGAACGACTGCTCATTAAAAGGCCCGTCTTTGCTCGCGCGATACTCGATAATCTGCTGGACCTGGGCCTCCGATATATCTGGGCTTAATACCTCGAGCACCACCTTTGGCGCGAGATTGATATTAATCCGCCCGTTACCAAAGACCGTGACAAAGGGACTCAGTTTACGGAGCCTCTCCGGGGTGAACCCGGGCACACCGGCAAGCTCACCTATTCGAGCGATACGGGCGTTGGCGAGGGTGTTTGGTGGCAGTTCACCTTCCACTCCGGCGGCGAAGTCTCCGGGGGCGTAGGAGTCATTATCAGCGTCCATATAATCAATCAGGATCGCAACGAGCTCCTCCGCTGTAAAGCGTCGCCCTGGAAAGAGGCCGGTGTGATCGACCTCTTCGTCGTCATCGAACCCGAGTCGGCGGAAGAGCCGCACCATCAGTTCACGCCACTTAAGGTCGGGTGGTCCACTCGAGACCGGTACGAGGGCTCGCAGGGGTATCTTAGACTCTTCCGGTCGTATCTCGAGGGCGACGGTCACGTTGGGGGTCTCAAGCCCAAGGAGTTGGGGTGGCACCCCTACGCCGCCGCTGAATTCGCCCCAGAGGTCCTGGGGGCCGTCCTCTGGGGTTGTATCTTCCTTGATAAGCACACGCGCTAAATTAACCGCCGATTTTAAGAGATACTCCGCTTCAAAGCCCCGTTCCGTCATCGCTCCGAGCCGCGAAGCAAGGTGGGTGGAGTAGGTGAGGCTGACGACGAGAACACTCGCGAGTGAAACGATAAAAAGAACGAGGATGAGGGCGACACCACGCTCCGCAGCAGCGGGGCCGGAGTGTAAATCAACGTGAGCGTGAGACTGCGCCATAGACTGAGATTACCCCTAATCAATCGGGCGCACCACCGCTTCAACGCAGCGGGGAGAAAAAGAGCGGGGCTCTCCACCGCGTCCGCATCGGCAGAGAGCCCCGCTCAAGGAGAGAGGACGAAAGTGTTGCCAGAGTGCCGAGCTTACCAACCGCCGCAGCGAAAACGGTTTGCAAGTGGTTCCCAAAAAGGCTCCCACGTACAAAAACTTTCTGGTCGGAGTGTTAGCAAAAGTTTGAGGTCGCGTCCTCTTCGGCCGAACCTTTCGATGGTACCAGTGCCGATAAGATCGCTCGAGCATCGTCGCGAATGAGCGCTGAAAGCCCGTTAATCAACCCCACATGCCGGTTCACCTCGTCCCAGTCGCCCTTATTGATATGCTCACACAGAGATGCGGCGAGTCCGCGTTGTTTCGCCAAAATTCCGTCGTAGGAATCGAGTCGCGCGAGAATCTCGCCGGGAACGTGGTCCTTGGTTCTCAGAGTCCTTTTGGCGCTTTCGATAGCGGTTTCAAGATCGGTAAACGAAGAGAAGAGACGCTCAATAATGGTGTTTTCCATAACTAACCTCATATAAAAAAAGTAGTCGCCCAACACTGCGGGTTCAGGGGAACCCTTCTCGGTCGGGAGGATCTGAACTGAAAACTCGCAGCTCAAAATCGCTCGCCGTTTCGGACAATCCTTTGTCCCAAACCTACTCTTCGTGCGGTCCGTGTGACTTGACGGCTTTGCCGCCTCACATCGAGACCTCTTCGAGGTTTCGCTATCCGTGCTCTGAATTTAGGTAAAGGCAATCTCCTTGCCACGCCCCTTTTTGTTGTAGAGAAGGGGCGCCGTTCATGCAAGCCCCTAAATTTGGTCGATAAATTTCGTGGTGCCACTGATCTCGGTCAGGTTCGGAGACAAAGTCCCGGTGTCCTAAACAAGGACGGTGTCTTGATTTCGCTCACCGCGGTGTGTCGGCAGCGGTCACGAGATGACTTTCGGTGGGGGGCGTGGCGCGCTACAAAAACACATATGCCGAAGCTTCACCTCGCCCTCTTTACCGCGATAAATCTTCTCAACTACCTCGATCGCTACCTGGTGGCGGCGGTCTTGCCCCTCATCATGAGCGACATGGCGTTGACGAACGAAGAGGGGGGGCGGCTCGTAGCCGCATTTGTCTTCGGCTATTTCCTCTTCTCTCCGGTATTCGGGTATCTCGGCGACCGGTACGATCGGCCGAAATTGATGGCGCTCGGGGTTGTGGTGTGGAGCCTCGCCACAATCGGCACCGGACTCGCCACCGGGTTCGCGGTGTTTTTCGCCGTGCGAATACTCGTTGGAATCGGCGAGGCGAGTTTCAGTACGATTGCCCCAGGATTTCTTAAAGATCGGATCGGTGATCCGATAAAATTGAATTCAGCGTTGGCGATTTTTTTCGCGGCGATCCCGGTGGGGGCGGCGCTTGGCTATGTCGTGGGAGGAGAGGTGGCGCACCACCTCAATTGGCAAGCCGCCTTCTTCGTGGGGGGGATCCCCGGAATACTGCTAGCGGTGTTTCTCCTGCGCTTCCGTGATCAGCGGGCCGCGCCGTCGGGGGAGGCGCGCGCTGCAGTTGGTGTGCGTGCCGTGTTCGCGCGCCCAATCTTACGGTATGCCATCGGGGGATACGTACTCAACACGTTTGCCCTGACGGGACTTGCGGCGTTTGTCACGAAATACGGTGTTGAGCTGGGGTTCGATATCGCCGAGATTAACCGCGCCTTTGGTTTGATCCTGGTCTTGAGTGGGTTTTTAGGGACCGTGTGTGGAGGGAAGCTCGCCTCCGTCTTGGCGGCTCGTTCCGGGGATACGACTGGAACCCTTTTCCGTTTCATCGGTGTGAGTGCTCTTATCGGTGCACCGGCGATGTGGTGCGCTTTCACCGTGGCTGACCGCAACCTTTTCCTCGTCTTGTGCTTTGTCGCCGAGCTGCTCGTCTTCGCCGCGACAGCGCCGGTTAATTCCCTCATCGTCGTTAACGCACCGGAAAGGGGGGAGACGATTACCCAAGGGGTAACGATATTTTGCCTTAATCTCTTTGGTGCCCTTTTGGCACCGATCGTTGTTGGCAGGATAGCTGATGCTTCGTCCTTAACGACGGCGATGCAAGTCGGCGGGGGCGTCATGCTCATGTCCGGAGTGGTGTGGCTTCTGGGAGCGCGGGTCTCCCGAGCCGCTTCCCTCCCGTCACCAAATCGAACCGTGCCGTGAGGTCTTCCGGCAGACCCTCTTCTCCTACAACCAACCGCGACGACGAAAGAGGACTAGCATGGTGCCGGCCACCGTCAGCATGACGGCGACGATCAGGGGATAGCCGTACGGTAGCTCTAGCTCCGGCATATATTTAAAGTTCATTCCGTACACCCCCGCGATAAAGCTGAGCGGCATAAAGATGGTCGTCACGAGGGTGAGAACCATCATGACTTTATTGAGCTTATTGCTCACACTCGAAAGGTAGATCTCCAGCATCCCCGCCACCATTTCTCGGTGGGATTCAAGCACATCGATGACCTCGATCGTATGGGTGTACACATCGCGCAAGTAGAGGCGGGTATTCTGGGTGATAAGGGGGTGCTCCATCCGCTCAAGATTCGCGGCGATCTCGCGGACCGGCCATACTGCCCGGCGCAAAAATACCGAGGTGCGTTTCGCGGCGTAGATCTCGTTAAGAACCTCCTCGGCAGGGGTGGTTGCAAGGCGCTGTTCAATAACCTCGATACTCTCACCCATCTCCTCGAGTACGGCGAAGTAGCCGTCAACGATGGCGTCGAGAAGAGCATAAGCAAGATAGTCCGCGCCACCCTGACGTATGCGCCCCTTTCCCCCCCGGATCCGCTCACGCACCGGTCCAAAAACATCCCCCTCTTGCCCTTCCTGGAACGAGAGGACCCAGGAGGGCCCTACGATGAGGCTTACCTGCTCGGAAGTTAGCGTTCGCCCCCGTGAGGTAAAGCCAAGCATCTTGAGGGTAAAAAAAACATACCCCTCGTACTCCTCACAGGTTGGCCGTTTGTCGGTGTTCATCACATCTTCCAGCACCAGTGGATGAATTCCGAAATGCGCACCGATTCGTTCGATCGCGTTATGGTCATGTACACCCTCGATATTAATCCAGCTTATCGGGGGGGTATCGCGGCATGGGAGACATTCTTCAACGGGAATCTCCGTGCGTTCGGTGACTGACGCTGCGTCATATTCAATCACCGTGAGCTTCGCCCTGGTCGATGGCTTATCGCCGACATAAACGAGGGAGCCGGGGGGGAGGCCCGCTTTTTTTGAGCGACGTTTGCGCTTCTTCGGTTCGGTCATGGGCGTTTGGTTAAGAGGGTTTTCCCTTGGACCGTAGCAGATGCCCCCCAGGGGCGACAATACAACTCTCCGACCTGTGGGATGTCGGCTTTTGCGGGGGCGTGATACAGTTTGTTCGGCGATACGGCTATGAGTGACTTGCCCCGTTTCCAATTTGATGTGGTTGTCGTCGGCGGGGGCTCGGCGGGGCTCGGTGTCGCCCGCGCTGCGGCGGAACGGGGCTTTTCGGTCGCTCTCTTTGAGCGAGACGAATGTGGTCGGGCCACCTCCGATAATTCCCTCCGCATCGTCCACGGTGGTTTTCGTTATCTTCAGTCGCTCGATATCCCGCGCGTTCTCGAGTCGTTAAGGGCCCAAGCAACTCTGTGCGCGGAGTTTCCCGATATCGTGACGCCCCTGCCGTGTGTCATGCCCCTCGAGCCGTTTGGGCTCAGGAGTCGCCCCCCGATTTTTTTTGCGCAGATGATCTTCCGGTTTCTGGGGGGCCTCGTCACGGGTGGTGCGCCTCCGACCGGGTTTATGTCCTCCGCCGCGGTGGCTGAGGCTGTGCCGTGCCTGCGCGGCAGGTGCGCCCACGGGGCGCTCCTTTGGACCGATGCTTTAATGGTCGATCCGCGCGCCCTCCTGGCGCGCTGGGGGGAGCGGTGTCGCGGGCTCGGTGTCGCGCTGCACGAGCATACACCGGTCACCGGCGTTGAAATCGTGAGGGCAGGAGTACGGGTCACGACCCCCCGCGGAGCGGTTGAGTGCCGCGCTCTCGTCAACGCCGCGGGGCCGTTTGTCGCCACGATCGCTCGTCGTGGAGAGGGGGAATGGCCACAGGTGGCTGGTTATGCCCGTGCATTCAACGTCATCGTGCGTCCCGATTTTGTGGGGCGTTACGGGGTCGCACTCCGCGGCGAGGGGCGACTCCTTTTCGCGGTGCGGCGTGATGGCCACACCGCTCTTGGCACCGGCTATCTACCGGTCACCGTACCAGGCGATTGCGCAATTACAGAGAGCGAGGTCGCCGCATTTTTGATCGAGGCGTCCCGCGATCTCCCGGAGCCGTTGACGTTAAGCGATGTCGTCAGCGTGGATGCAGGGCTGCTGCCGGTTGCGGGTTTCTCCCACGCCGTCCCGCACCTCCAAGGCCGGGAGCGGATCGTTCGGGACGGTCCGATAATCACGGTAGTGAGCACCAAGTACACAACGTTCTATGAGCAAGGGAAGAGGGTCGCTAAACTTTTAGGAGAGATAGTGTCATGACACAGTGGTCGCGCCGTAGGTTCAGTGATGGGCTGGTCGCTTTTATCGCGGGTTTCGCCGTTTTCCTCGCAACGAACGTATTCGCCCATGCGGAAGGGCAGGAACGTCCCGTGTCGATCTGTGTCGATCGGTGTGGCGATGGAGAGTGTCAGGAGATCGTATGCATGGGGACCGGTTGCCCGTGCGCCGAAACCGCCGAATCGTGTCCGTCTGACTGCCGCAGCTGAATCAGTCCCCGATGAACGCGCTCATATTTTTTCCAGACGAGGTCTCTGCGGATGGCGTGGCGGTCATCCGCGGGGAGCGGGCTGCGCGCGTCAACCGTGAGCATGCGCTGACGCCAGGAATCACCATTACTGCGGCGGTTCGAGGGGGCCACATCGGATCGGCCACGCTCGAGGCGGTCAGTCCCACGGAGATCCGGTGCAGGGTTCGATTTGACCGCGAGCCGCCGCCCCGGGTCGATGTTGAGCTTATCGTGGCGGTGCCCCGCCCGCAGACGGTTAAGAAGCTCATTCACGTTGCCGTGACACTCGGGCTTCAGAGGCTCCACTTTATCCGCACCTTGCACACGGTAAAAAGTTATCTGCAATCGAGTGTGTTGACGCCTGAGGCCATCGAAGAGGAGGTCGTGCGGGGACTTGCCCAAGCGGTGGATAGCCGGGCCCCAACCATAGAGATTCACCGTAGTTTCGAGTCGTTCGTCGAGGAGGTTTTGCCGACCATCGTGGCGAATGAGCGCGGGTGTGTTCTCGCTGACACCCACGCAGCGCCGCGGATAGGGGCCGTCGTATTCCCGCCCCTTAAAAATGCAGCGCTGGCTGTCGGCCCCGAGTCGGGGTGGTCCGATTTCGAACGGGAGCGATTTATCCACCACGGTTTCAAGGCGGTGAGCCTCGGTCCCCGTATGTTACGAGTTGAGGTAGCGGCCACTGTGGGGCTGGCTGAGCTCGGTCTCGTCCTGGGTCGCTTCGGTCGGGCGAGCTAGCACGCTCGTGAAAGTAATTCTCGAAAATCATGCTAGAACGCCGTTTTTGCTCAGAAGATCCCACTTAACCGATACTGAGTTATGGTCGATTATCTAGTAGCTCATCCAGAGTGTTTTTTTAATCGGGAACACCGGTGGTGTAACGAACCCCGCAATTCCCTTGTTTTCCCTCCAGGGGTTTTCGGCGACGCCGAAAAGGTGCTGGTTCCCCTGAGGTGTTAAAAACCCTCGGATCGAAGCGCTGGGTTCGAACTTTTGGTGGTTGGGCGGCGTTTCTCAACGCAGTCCAGCGAGGCGAGTTTACCGATAAAGGTCTGGTTGCCATGTCAGAGGAAGCTGAGAAAAAAGAAGGTGAAGGGGAGCACGCTGAGGCCCCCGCCGGTGGTGGTAAGAAAAAAATGATTATCATCGCCGTTGTCGCGCTTCTAGCTGTCGGAGGTGGGGCCTTCGCATTTCTGGGAGGTTCGAAACCGCCCCCGTCTGAGGGTGCTGAGGAGGTCGAGGAGAAGAAGGAGTACAAGATCGCGGAGCTCGATCCCTTCATCGTGAACCTCTCAGAGAGCACCTCGTTTCTGAAGGTGAAGATGCTCCTTGAATACGATCCTGCCACGATGGTGAGCTTGGAGGGGGGCGCTGAGGGTGGTGGAGGTCACGGCGGCGGTGGTGGTGGGGGCGGCGGTGCTCCGAAAGAGAGTTTCGAACTTCCCCCGATGCTTAAAGGTCGGCTGCCGATGATTCGCGATGCGGTCATTCGGGTGATCTCTGGAAAGCGCTCCACCGACGTTTTGACCGTTACGGGAAAGGAGATGCTCAAGCAGGAGCTGATCGAGGCGATTAATGAAGCGACAGGTCTCGATGAACCACCGGTGGTTAACCTATACTTTACTGAGTTTATTATTCAGTAATAGCGCGGTCGCTCGGGACGCCGAGGAGAATCGTGTCGCGGCAGTGCCTCCACCACCGCAGTTTGTGGTGGCTGGGGCAGCGCCCGGTCAGATCTCCCTCGTCTACTATGAGATTACCGGAACCTCTCTCGCCGAGCTCGATGCGGCGATGGGGGAGCTCGGTCCCACCGACAATCAGGGGACGCGTCGTCATGCCTTTGCTGCTTGGCATATGACGTGGCGGTGGCCCCGTAGTAAAGACGGTGCTCCCGACTTCTCCCGCACGAAAGTGGAGTGTACCGGCACGGTCACTGTGCCGCGGTGGAGCCCCCCGGCGAACACCGCGCCGTCGCTTATTGAGGCTTGGGAACGCTATCTCGCCGCGCTGCTGCGCCACGAGAGCCGTCACCTCGAGCATTGTTTTGCAGAGCGCGAAAGGGTGAGCGCCCTCCTGGCGAGAGCCTCCCGCGAGGACCCCTCTTTGACCCCCGCCGCGGCGAACGGGATTGTGCGAGAGGTCTTAAAAGAGATTCATGCCCGTGATCGAGCCTACGACGTCACGACCAGCCACGGTCGCACCGAGGGAGTTCAACTCATTCCGCCGCAACGTTGATCCTCGATGAGCCAGTTGGGATCAGGGAAATCGGCAACGAGAGTTTCTTGATCCCGCGTGTGGCCGTACCCATCAAGCGACTCGAGCCCTATGGATACGTGACGATGAAACGCTGCAGCGCTCACGACCTGAAGATGGAGGTGGGGGAACCAATATCCGTTCAAAGGGGGTGGACCGATCTCTCCGATTATCTCACCTGCCGAGAGTTTTCGTCCTATGGGATGGCGGAGTGCGTCGAGATGCCCGAAAACGAGGAACGGAGCGCGGGATGATGTTGTGGCAACGATCACCCGAGGCCCCCAACCTTGTGGTTCCGGAGAGTCATCAAAAATATCGATCACCTCACCACTGAACGGAGTGGCGATCGGTGTGCCCGGTGGCGCGTTGCAATCGATCCCCATGTGAAGGTAGCCCGCCGATTCGTCGAGGTAGGTGCCGCGCAGCAGATACGAGCGTTCCTCGAGGTAACCGCCGAAAGACCATGCGACCCCCTGCTCGCAATGGATCGCGTCGACACACCGTTGTGCCGTTACTGGATCGAGGAATGGATTCGGGGCAAACGGAGCGTCCGCACCGAAAAATCGTCGTGCTTCCGTATCGAGGTTGACTGCCGCCGCGTGTCGGTAATCGAGGGTGGGGAAGAGCCTTTCGATGTTGACTTACCTTTGCGAACGGAAAAAAGGGAAGGCAGAAAAATCGGGGCGAGAGGATTTGAACCTCCGACCTCACGGACCCGAACCGTGCGCTCTACCAGGCTGAGCTACGCCCCGAAAAGTCGAGTCGAAGCGGCGCAAATATGAGGAGCGCACCGTAAGAGACTCGGAAAAATCCGCCAGCGCGCCCTTCACTTGCATACTCTGCGTATGTTGGGCGAGCAACCGGCGAAGCCGTATTTTTAACCTCGAGCTCGTAACTTTGCAACCGGCCCCGTCATACGCTGCCATGTTGCATCGGAACGCGCCGCCATACCCACCCCGCGGGCTCGATCTTGCTTATTAAGTTGTGGAATATCAATGACATAGGCGTGGCTCAGAGGAGGCCTCGGGAGCTATGTTAGCCTCCGCGGTGGTGGTATTCTATTCCGCAGAGCGATCGTTTCGATGTTACGGTCCGCCGTTTTTCCCCCATATCAAGGGAAGAGCGGTGCTAATGCTCCGTTTTGAGAGGCTTGAAGTTCATGGCCGCGGATGTCACTAACCCACAACCTTCACCTTCAGGGCTAGCGCTCAAGGCGCTCGGCGTTGCCGAGGAGTCAAAGCTCGCCGGAAAGAATCTCGATCTTAACGGCGATGGTGAGATCAGCGAGTCAGAGATTCGTGCGGCCTTAGATCAAGTAAAGAAAGAGGAGCGTGGCCCTCGGCTTGGGACCCCCAACCTACGCCTCGTGCAAGGTGGCACCTCCGCCGACCAGGTCCCCGCGGAGTTAGTAGGTGCACAGGTGGCTGGGGCCAAGCAGGTGGAGGGTCGTCAAGAGCCTTCGCTCGCCGATGTGACGGTAAAGTTTTTTAACCGAGAGATTTTCGAGCTGATACGGCGCTCATTGGCGATGAAGGGGGAGCTTCCTTCGCTGCCGCCGCTGGAGGCCGAGATCGTCTCGATGCAGTTGGGGGATATGCGCGAACTGATGCGGGGGCGTGTCGGGGAGCTCCTTTTAAGTAAAGGGCTCGACCATCTGGCCCCAGAATCTTTCAAGCGAGCGGTAGCCTAGAGAAAAGCGTAGAGAAGGGTTTCGATGCTCCAAGTCAAAGATCGCTACGATGAGGTGTTCGACATCGAGATCGAGGGGTGGTGTTACGGTATTTCTAATTTCCCCGGGGAGATTTTACCTGGACTTATCCATCGGGTGATTAAAGAGCTTCAGCCCTCGTTCCGCGCTGCCATCGAGCATAACGTCGTCTTCGATATCCTTGATATCTCGAAACGCTTCAGTAAGGCCGCTAAATTCCTGATTCACGAGAAGGAAGTGGCTTTCAGCATCATGCTACAGCTTCCGAATCCGGTCTCGATGAACGAGGACCAACAGTTCATCATCGCCCAGATCGTCGACAAAGTTGAGCAAGCCTACGGTGGTGCGCTCGAACGGCTCCAAAAACGGTGGGTCGCGGATAAGCGTGTCGCGGCCTAGTACCGTTTTTAGGACGTTTTTTCACCATCGCAGCCCCTCGGCACGAGGGGGCACTGCGTAGTTGGGCTCCAGCCCAGATAAAAGCGCTCCAGGCTCGAACGGGCCCCTCGAAAAGCCCCGCCCTCGCGTCCCGGCTCTACAATCTCCGGTAGGTAAAGAAACTTATTGAAAGAGGCACCCGTCGGGAACCCACCCGAAATTCCTCGTTTCGGAGTACTTTTTCACAACCCTGCTGGACAGAGCAGGGCCGCTATCATTTATGATAGGGGCGCCATGAGCAATGTGTTACTCGCTTTTGGGCTGACCCTTTTTGCGGGGCTCGCCACCGGTATCGGCAGCGCTATCGCCTTTGCGGCGAAGCGCTCAAGCTATCGCTTCCTATCGATATCGACCGGATTCTCGGCCGGGGTGATGCTGTACGTCTCGTTCATGGAGATAATGCCGAAGGGCACCGCAGCGCTTACCGCTCAATACGGGGATTACTGGGCGCAATGGATCGGGGTTGCTTCCTTCTTCGGCGGACTTCTCCTCATTGCGCTGATCGACAATTTGATTCCTTCCGCTGATAACCCTCACGAGGCGCCATCTGAGGCCGCGTCGGAGCGACTTCATGGCGCCGAAGGTGGTTCAGCCTTTGCGCATCGCGATCATCACAAACTACTACGGATGGGGCTTTTTACCGCCCTAGCGATCGGTATCCATAACTTCCCCGAGGGGCTGGCGACGTTTCTGTCAGCGCTGGAAGACCCGAAAGTCGGATTGGCGATCGCAGTCGCGGTTGCACTTCACAACATCCCTGAAGGGATCAGTGTGTCGGTGCCGATTTTTTACGCCACCGGAAATCGGCGCAAAGCTTTTATCTACTCCTTCTTAAGTGGACTGTTTGAGCCACTCGGTGCGCTGCTTGGATATCTCGGAATACTTTTTTTCCTCGGTGGTGATAACGGCGCGATCCCGTCTCACGTCATGGGTTACCTCTTCGGCGGGGTGGCCGGCATCATGGTGTATGTTAGTCTTGACGAGCTTTTACCGACCAGTCGAGCTTACGGGAAGGGGCACGACAGTCTGCTCGGCCTCTGTGCCGGCATGTTCGTCATGGCGCTCAGCCTCCTTCTGATGAGGTAGCGGAGTTATGAGGCAATAGTTTCTCTAAGTTAACGAGCCGCTATGCCGCAGCGCCCTGGTTGTCCCGAGTGTGCGATGCGGAGGAAAAATACGACGCGAAGAGATCGCGGTGTGGCGATTGAGTTTTTAGCTGTCGGTCGGCACAATACGCGCGATGCTCGAGCGCTCGTCGAACCCACAAAAGAGGGATACTCCCGCAGAAGTAATCCCCCCATCGACCACCTCCTGTATACCGGAGGTAGAGCGGTATGGCGATTTCGCGCCTGAATCTGCAGCGCCGATTGAGGGCACCCTTCCATCCGTAGCCCGCGCCCATGCCCGTCCCCTTGTCACCACCGTTTTGGAAGATCTTGCTCTCGCCGGTATCACCCGAGTAAGGCTCGTTAACGAAGCGGTGCGGGGGTGTTCCGCCGAGGCTCTACGCTGGGGCGGGCTCTATTCTTTGACCGTTCTGGCACTTGAGGCCACCCTGACCCGCTCCCCCGTGGCACTCGGATTCATGGCAGCTTTCTGTGGGTGTTATCTTCTCGCCGATCACCTCGATGGTACGGGGAAGACCGCTACCGACACGCTCGGTCGCACCTATCTTCGCCATCTGCGGGCCCGACTGCTCGACACCCTTGGTCGCTCGACTTTGCGGGATCTTAACGACGAGAGCACTCGCTCGAATCTTGAACTTCAATCGGATCGCGCCGCAAGTGTGTCGCAGCTTGTCGAGCATTCCGTAGCCCTCCCCGCATACGCGACGAAGATCGCGCTCAGCGCCGGGGCTCTTCTAACGGTGGACTGGCGCATCGGTGCCCTTGTTGCCCTGGCTGTTTTGCCGGGAATTTTTCTCCGGGCGAAACATGTGACCGCTGATGTAGAGCTTGAGGGGCGGCAACGTAAAGAGGGTCAGGTGGGCGCGCGGATTGAGACCGAGATCTACCGCACCGATGGGGCGATTCGGATGATTTTAGGAGGATTGACGAACTCCCTTACGCGCACCATTACCCACCTCCAAGCCGCGCTCGATAGCGAGCGGGATCGCCACGAACGGGTGCAGAACCTGCAACTTCTCAGTACCTACGTCGGATACTACGGCGCGATGTTCGGGGGGCTCGCGATGCTTTTTAATCAGTACAGCACCGGTGCCTTAGCGATCGGTACCTTTGCTTTTATGTGTCTCCAGCTCAAGGAACTTGGAGAGGAACTCTCAAATCATGGCGAGACCTATCACACGTTTCGACGGGTCTGGGAGGAGGCACGTCGGTTTTACGTCTTTGTTGAGCCGAACTCTTTAAGTGGGCACCGCGATTTTCCGTCGAGTCACTGTCTTCATATCGAGTGCGCCACCCTCACACGGGGCGACTTTGAGATCGCCATCCCGGAACTTGTCCTCCCCCCAGGTAGCTTTGCCGTTATTCACGGCGGGAGTGGTGCCGGGAAAACGACCCTGTTGGAGCATCTCGCCTTCGCGGTAGCACCCACCCGTGGGGCTATCACGATCGGTGGCGTGCCGCTCGCAGAGGTGAGATTCTCCGAATGGCGTCGCCGCATCGCTTATTGTGGAGCTCGTATCGCGCTCCTCGAGGGGCGCACAGTGAGGGAGATCCTCCGGGGAACCGATGAGAGCGACGTGCACCTCGAGCCGCGCACGACCCATCCCCTTATCAAGGACCTGGTCGCGGACTTGACGAAACACCATGGGCTCGATACCCGGGTGGGTGAAGGGCTAGAGCGGGGGAGGGGCTTCTCAACCGGTGAGCAACACCGTCTTCTCTTAGTCGCAGCCTTGATCCCCCGGCCCGATATCGTGTTTCTCGACGAGGTTACCTCAAATCAGAGCGACGATTTCGTCTCCCTCGTAGGGGAGCTTCTCAAGGACCACTGCGCCCGCGGCTCTATTGTGCTCTTCGCCACCCACAGTAAGCGCTTTGATAGTGCGGCGACTCACCTTTTGCGGGTGATGGGGGGGGTGGTCGAGGTCCTTCCGACACCGCTCCTCTCACCGACCGAGGGAACGCAGAAACTCTCCTAAGTCTTTGTAGTTATTGATACTGAGACCCCCCAAGTCGTATGCCGGCGCGGGAGAGAGGCTCCTGCCCTAAGAGAATCACTTATATTCAAAAAATAGCGCCGGTTTATTAACTGAACTCGATATTTAGCCGCTTTATCCGAGTGTAGAGAAGTATTCCGCACGGAGAGCGGCGTTGTGACGGTGAGGATAGGAAGTAACCTCGATGCGCTGAAGGGTCAGCGCAGCCTCGGTCAAGCTAGTGACCGGATAGAGAAGGTGTATCAACGCCTCTCGACGGGGCAACGCATTAACCGCGCCTCCGATGATGCGGCGGGGCTCTCGATCGCCGATGCACTCAGCGCAAAGTCGCGTGTCTTTACCCGTGGTGCGCAGAACGTGAGCGACGGCTTAAGCGCACTCACGATCGCCGATTCAGCAGTTGAGACCCTTATCCAGCTTACGACCCGAATCCAAGAGCTTGCCGAGCAAGGGGCTAACGGCTCGTATTCGAACCGCCAACGCGCCGCGCTCGATAAAGAGGCGCAGAGTCTGCGGGATGAGTTCTTGCGGATCGTGCAATCGACTGCGTTTAACGGACAGCGTCTTTTGGACGGCACCGTTCAAGGGCTGCAAATCCAGGCAGGCTACGGAGCTGAGGGCGCTATCGCCTCATCGGTTGGTGGGAAGCTCGGGACGGGTAGTTTCAATCCGTCCTTAAATACCGGCTTGTCGGTGGCTCTTAATGCACTTGCCACCGGAGATCTGAATGGGGATGGTATTCAAGATGTTGTTACAGGTAACGGTGGCCTCTATACCTCTGGTATCCGTATCTCGTTAGGAAACGGGGACGGCACCTTCCGAGCGGGGCAGGCTAAATTCATCGATGGAGACATTAACTCGGTCGCACTCTCGGATCTTAACGGAGATGGGGCGCTCGATATCGTCTCAAGCAATAGCTTGGCAAATTCGGTATCGGTCCTTTTAGCTAACGGCGACGGCACGTTTAGAGCCCCGAGTGGCTTTAACGTGGGCGGTGTCCCGTCCGCGGTCGTCTCCGCTGACTTTAACGGCGATGGTTTTCAAGATGTCGCGGCAGCCAATAGTTCTACCCACAACGTTTCGATACTTCTGGGGAACGGCGATGGCACTTTAAGAAGCCAGCAGACCTCGAGCGTCGGCCAGGCCCCAACCAATCTACGGGTTGGGGACTTCAATGGCGACGGTTTAGCCGATCTCGTCACCGCTGACTTCACTGACAACACAGTGTCGGTCCTGATAGGCAACGGTAACGGCACCTTTCAGAGTCGCCGGGTGCTTCTTGCCGGTAGCAACCCCAATTCAGTGACTACCGGTGATTTTAACGGCGATGGGCGTCTCGATATCGTGAGCACCAACAGCGGTGCTGGTACCGCGACGCTCTTTTTAGGCAACGGCAACGGTACATTTAAGGGGGCGTCCTCAACATTTGCCATTGGGGACTCTCTCGGTTCGGTTACCACCGCGGATCTAAACGGGGATGGTTTTCAAGATCTTGTTACCACCGCGAGCGTTGAAGTCGGAGGATTTTTTACCACAGGTGCTGTCGCGGTAGTAATCGGTAATGGTAACGGCACCTTTCAAGCTGCTAGCTTTCTGAACGCTGGATCCCCCATGCAGGTAACGACCTCAGATGTAAACGGCGATGGTGTTCCCGATATTGTAGCTGCAGACAGCTTACTCGGTCTTTCATCCTTCGCCGCCCAAACAAGGGACGGGGTTCATCCGCTCCTTCCGATATCTCTCAAGACCCAAGCGGACTCAAGGCAAGCGCTTTCGATCGTGTCAAAGAAGCTTGAGCTTCTCTCGGCCCAGCGGGGAGTGCTTGGTGCGGCCCAATCCCGACTCCTCTCCGGTGCGAGGACGTTGCTCAGCCAGCGGGATGAATTTTTGGCGGCGAACTCCCGAATCCGCGATGCCGATTTCGCCGGCGAGACCGCTGAGCTTACCCGTACCCAGATAACCCAGAGCGCCGCTTCTGCGGTGATGGCCCAGGCCAATCAACAGCCGGCTATTGCGCTGAAGCTCTTAAGAATCTGATAGGACGATGTCACGAGCTCTCTTTCGTTGGAAGGATGGACTGCGTCAAACGGTAACCGTGGAAAGAACCACAGACAATGTGCGAAGCGATGCCGCCGGCGGGGCGGTGGGTGTCTAGAGAGCTGGGGTGTCACGAAGACCCCACACGCTCCCGCCGGCGTTGCATCCTCTCAGTTCAGCAGTTCCTTCAGCTCACGGGGGGGGCGGCGGGCGAATTGTCCGAAGACATCGACCGTGCCTCCCCGATGCTGATAGGTACCTTGGAACATCCCCACCACCTCAAAGGTTGGTGGAGTATCCCTGCAGCCGTCGATGAGACGAGCTACGAGGCCGCCGGAAACACCAGGATAGACCGTATCCTCGTCGGTGACGACGAAGACGAAGTCACCGTGGGGTGGTCCGTCGGGATCCTTGGCTGCCGAAACCCGCGCCTCGATAATTCGAGGAGCGGAGCGCGAAGACTTCCCGGGGTACCCGATGAGGTAGACCCGTTCGTTCTCCGCTTCCCGCCCAACCCAGTCGATCGGGGTGGGGGGGGCCTTCGCGAGCTCAGGCTGAGCGATGCGCAGGAGGGACCAGTCGTTCGACCAGTCCTCCCACGACACATCGAGCCAACCTTTGCCCACCGGAATGGGTCGCCCCGTTCCGGTGCCGTTGCGGACGATCTCGTACTCGGTGAGTGCATCCCCGATCCGCATGAGCTTCGTAGCCCCGTTATCATCGGGCACCACGTGCTTCGCCGTGAGGAGGAAACCCTCCTTCAAGACGATAGCGGTCCCACCACCGTTAGTGATGGGAAAAGAGATCGGCACCACCGGCGGCGCCGGGAGTGCCTTTGGTGTGCCGGCGACTCGGGAGGGAGTCGCGTGGCATCCCACCAACGCGAATCCGACCGTCACAAGCCATGCGAGAATTCGCATACTGTCTCCTCTCTGGGTCAGCGGGTGATGAACCGCAGACCTTCGAGTTCGCCGTTCACCCAGACCTCGCAGAGGCCGAGGTCAGGCACCATCTGGAGCTCGAGCGTGCCGAGGACGCCCTTGACGGAGAGCGAACGGATGCCGAGACGGTACGCATCGTACGCGACATCCTCGATCGCCCCCGTGAGCTCGATCTCGCTGCCGACCCGGAGAACCGAGTCGGAGCCCATCGGGAGGCCGTCGATCTTGATCGACGACTCCGGATCGGTGGGCAGCGCACGCTCAGCGTTGAAGCTGACCGTGAGCTTCACCTCGCCGTCCCACTTGGTGAGGACGTTGGCGTCTGCCTCGAGCGCACCTTCGAACTCGATCCGGCCGTTCGGCGGCGAAGCGAGCTTCGGAGTTGCGGCGATCGGCATCGGCGACACCTTGCGGTAGCCACCGGTGCAGTTGATCTGCACGAAGCGCGGAGCGAGCGGATCCGAGCTGTTGCTGCAGTACTCACAGATGGTGTACCCCTCCATCTGCCGAGGCGAACCTGGGCACACCGTGTACCCAGCAGGCAGGTTGCGGACCTCGTCGCCCATCTCCCACTCGACCTCGACCCCACCCCCGAACCCTCCGGGGATGGTGCCGCGGATCTTGCCGTTGCACCCCTGGATGGTCGAAGCCGCCATCGCACAGCCGAGGCTGGCCACAAGAAGCAAAGTGTTCATAACGATAAACTCCCTCTAGTTGATTTGCGTGGAAAACTCCCCAGCTCTCCGTTAATCAGACCGAGGTCGAATCAACGGAGAGCTGGAAGTGTTTTCCCTCAGAGTCGTGAGGGAATAGAATCAAAACCTCAATGACCGTTTGACGCGATCCGGCGAGCGGTGCTGCCACACCCGTTCGTTGGATCGCATCGTATAATCGAAACTTCTACCCGGGCGAAGATAAGACTATCTCCGCAGCGCTTGAGAGCGCGTAAAGATGTGCCGTAGACGTAATCAGCGTCGTGCTGGTCTGACGGTGCGAAAAGAGCTGATAAAAAGAGGATGGAAAGACGTCAGTGCAGAGGGCGAGCCGCGGACGCCGGATAGAGCCAAAAGCCTCCTGCTCTTGGTCTCCCGGAGCCTGCGTTGCAACGTATCTCTCGAGCAACGTGTCGCCGTATCAGGTATTTTCCCCACATCGGTGGAACGACCCAAAGAGTCCCTCTCCGACGTTCAACCATTCCCCTCTACACGGTATACGGCGGTTTAGATCGCTAATCAAAAAAATCTTACGAAGCTCCGCAGGCATTCCCTAAGCCCATAGACCCACGCAAAATCACGGACTCTTACGGTAAAGTATCCTCAGTCTCAGGGGTGCCGGGAAAATAGAAACGGAATTCAGTACCTCGTCCAACTTCACTCGAGACCTTTACATGCGCGCCCGCCGCAAGGACGATGTTTCGAACCGTCGCGAGCCCTAGTCCGGTGCCTTTGTCCTTATCCTTTGTGGTAAAGAATGGTTCGAAAATATGGGCGATCACCTCGGGGGTCATTCCCACCCCCGAGTCTACAACTCGTAGAAGTGTCCACCGTCCTGGGGGGATGAAGTCACTTGCTGCTGGGGAGTCGGAGGCATCAACTGACGCCACCTCGAACCTGAGGGTGCCGCCTTTGGGCATCGCATCCCGAGCATTGACGGAGAGATTGAGGAGGAGCTGCGCGAACTCGGTTGGATCGATCCTTATCCGAGTAGGAGTGTGCTTCGATTCGACACGGACGATCTCAAGCGATATCCCCGGTCCAAGCGAACTCCGTAGGAGTGGCTCCTCTTTGGTGAGCAGATCATACGGCGCCACCAGTTGAGGTTTGTCCACCCGGCGTTTACTGAAATCAAGAAGGCGCCGGGTCAAAGACCGAGCCCGCTCGATCGCTTGCTCCATCATCGCGCATGTTTTGAGCTGCGCTGCCGCCTGATTGGAATCCGCTGCAACGTTCAGTTTGAGGAGCCCCAACGCCGTGTGGATGATGCTCAAGACGTTGTTAAAGTCGTGGGCAACCCCACCCGCCATACGACCGAGCGCCTCGATGCGTTGATTCTGCAGGAGCCTCGCTTCGTGAATTTCTCGGTCTATCGCCGAGCCGAGAAGAAGCGAAGCGATGAGAAGTTGACTAACCTCATACGATTGCCACGACTGCTGAGTCGAGCAGGCGTCGAATCCAAGGAATCCCCACCACGTTCGTCCCACCATAATAGGTTGGATAAGTATGGATTTAATCTCCTGCGCCTCAAGAATCGGGCGCTCTGATTCGGGGAAATCGGCGATATCTCCGTACACCGGCTTTCCGACTCTAAGAAGCTCTACCCACCGAGCAAACCCGGCGCTCACAAGCGGTAATCCTTGGAGTTCAGGATTGTCGATCTGAGGGGTGACTCCGAGCCCACACCACTCAAACCGTTGCGAGGCGCACTCGACGCCGTTAATTATCTTAACCTGGAAGACGTAGGTGCGATCCACGTTCGTCGCTTCTCCCAGTATTCGCAACACCGAGTTGATACTGGTCCACCAGGGGCTGGGGCGACTGAGCAGCTCCGCCGCGGTAGTCACGGCCGAGAGGAATCGGTCTCGTCGGCCGATAGTTGAGTCAGCCGTCGCGGGGGCAGCCTTGTCCATAAACGCAGTGTAGCCGAACAGGGCGCTTTTTGATAGCGCCTCGTTTCGGGAGCGCCGAAAGATTAGGCGAGTCCATTTATGGGGGAGAGACAGCGACGGCTGATGAGAGAGGTCGCTCGGCTCGTCTCCTTATCCCACTGCCCGCGCCGGTTCGCTCGAGCCTCGCTGCTGCGATGTGGCCTGCGCTGAACGGGTTTCCTCGATGACTGAGCGCAGTTGTTTCACCTGTTCCTCCAGAGAGTGGAGCGTCGAATATAGCTTGTCCCCGCTATCCTCGGCACGCTTGAGGAGCAGCTCCGATTGAGCCTCTGACATCCCGTTGACGATTACTCCGATGAACAGATTGAGTACGATCATCGTTCCCAGAACGATGAAGCTGACGAAAAAGAGGGGAGCGCCCAGCGGATATACCTCTTGTTGGGGCGCCATGACATCGACCCATCCCTCCAACGTGAGAATCTGAAAAAGCGTCATGATTGCTACGCCCAGCGATCCAAAATATTCAGCCGACTGAGCTGCGAAGAGACTGACACCGATAATTCCATACACATAGAATACGAGCGAAAGAAGGAGCGCGACGTAGCCCATCGACGCAAAGCTTTTAAGCAGGGCTTCAACCAGGAGTTGGAGGTTCGGCAGAAAAGAGACGAGACGGAGCGCCCGCAAGACCCGCGCAAGCCGAGCTACTGCGGAGAGCTCTCCTATTGATGGGACGAGACAGAGGAGTACCACCACTGCGTCGAAGATATTCCAACCCGACGAAAAAAAGTTGGGCCATCTCCTCCCATAGGCAGCGATACGTAACCCAAGTTCAACCATGAAGAGGGTAATTATACCCGACTCGATCGATTTGAGAGTGCCACCGTAAGAGGCTCGTATCGACGGGCTCGTCTCGAGTCCTAAGATCGCCGCTGAAGCTACGATGAGGACCAGACTGAGGCCACGGAACCAAGCGGATTCCACGAGGTTATGGAGGATTTGAGTTGCACGTGAGGGGGAATACATTGACACATCACCGAATGAGAGACGTTGAGTCGTTCGCTCGGTCGCCCCCACCTTAGAGGCTGCCGCTCGCCCAACAGCCACTGACCGTAGCATCCCCCCATTCGCCCCCTCAACCCCCCACACCTGGTCCGCCCCAACTTATCCAACCGGCGCCTCCCTGAGCGGCTTCCGAAGTCCCAGCGTCTCAGTCCTCCTCGCGATGGGCCGAAGAAGGGCTTTCTTCCTCCTGAGATGTTTGCTTTTTGAGTGACTTATCAGCCAGGGTATGAACCACCTCCTCGGAGAGCGCCCGAATAAAGTCCTGAATAGACAGGACTCCCACGAGCTGCTCGTCAAAATCAACGAGTGGCACGTGGCGGAAGGCGCGCTCATTCATTGTGCGCAACGCGTGGAGAACTGAGGTGTCCGGGAGAAAAGTCACCGGATCTTTCGTCATAAATGCTGAGATTGGGCTTAGAAAAGCTTCCGACTCGAGCAAAACCACCTTATTAAGGAGATCCCGCTCGCTAAAAACACCCCGGATTCGCCTTGAATCCTCACTCGTGATAACCAGACAGCTGGTTGAGTTCCGGCTCATATTTTTAACGGCGTCGGCCATCGGGGTATTCTCAGCTACTGTGACTGCTGGTGGCGTCTCTATCGTAGATACTACCCCAGACAGGAATACCTCTACCTCGTTGTCCTCCCGAAAGACCTTAAGTCCACGATCCTCCCGCTCCTGACGCGACTGCAACTTCTCGTACAGAAAGCGGATAAAATCCCGCACCGAAACGATCGACCAAGATCCGTCCCGTTGATGCACGGGAATATGTCGAAAGCCCCCAACCGCCATAAGATGGAGCGCTCGCCCGATGCTTGAATTGTATTTCAACGACTGTGGTTTCGGTGTCATGACAGCGGATATCGAAGTCTTTGATATCTCCGAAACTTTTCCAAAAACCCGTCTCACAATGTCTTGCTCGGTGAAAATTCCTGAGATAGTCCCCGAGCTATCGCTGATAAGCATACAGCCGACTTTTTGGTCGATCATTTTATTGAGGACACTTTGTAGTGAGTCAGTCTCAAGCGCCGCGGTCGCCGGTGCTCGCGCGAGGATCCCGATTTGACTCTGAATAAACGCGCCTTCTAGAAGTCCAACTCTTTTCTTCGCCATCAGAATCCCCCTATGGAACACCCCTCAGCAGTATAACACGAATACCGCCCCCCTGGGCCCCCCGCTGCTCCCCCCGCTGCTCGTGCGCCCCAACCCCACCGGTAGAGCCAGAGCCTCCTGCCGCTCCCCGAGCACGAATTGGGTTGATGCCTTCGATTAAAGTCTTAGGTTTAGTGAAATCGTCCCTTAAGAGCCTAAATAGGTTAGGTTGACCGCGCTCACCACTCGGTTTCGGCACTCATTCCCACCGCCACCCATCCAATTGGCAAAAGGGGGCCCGCCCACAGAGGAGATGGTAACGAGGACAAGGTAAAGTAGCTGTAACGGAGTGCTCTAGCCGATGAACCAATTGGTACTAACCGGTGGTGCTGGCGGATAGGCACCGGGGGGCCAGAGGACGGAGGCGTCGCCCCGCTTCCACGCCTCGTAGCACTCTGCACACCGCTCGCAGAAGAGCCGATACTCTTCGATCATCCGAATGCGGGTCTGAGGGTCAACGGCGTAGATGAATATCCTCTGGGAGGGGGAAGGCTTATAGTTGACGATATCAAGCGCTTGGCGTTGCAGCCGCGCTGCTCCCATTACTTTCCACCCCTCCCGAGCCCGTCGTTGCCGCGCCTCTTCCTCGAACTCTCGTAAGATACGGAGAATCCCAGCCTTTACCTCCGCGATCCCCTCAGGGGTCGTGATACCAAAGCGCCGCATCCACTTATGCGGGTGATAGGTTAGGTCGTGGTGCTCCGTCGCCTTAATTCTCATCGACTCCGTCAAGGCACGGTCCTGTCGCGGAGTAACGGAGAGCGTTGGAAGACGCGGAATCATCGGGGCTTGGACCCACGGACACCGCTTCGTTACTTTGGCATCAAGGGTTAAGGGGGCTTGCTCAAACGCCCCAAAAGACGAGAGCCCCGGGTACTGCTCGATCGAATCGACGAGGTTGGCTCGAGCCGGATTCGCATACAGGTACGCAATCCGCTTCTGCACCGCAGCAAGGTCCCCGTACAACACAACGGAGGTGCTGTTACGCCGCCAAAGGTTAAGATGCGACCTCCCCGTCAGTCGCTTTATCGCCTCGGTAAGCTGCTTTTGAACCTCACCATAGAAGCGCTTACACTGATCCCGATCCCCCGCTTCAATCAAGATATGCGGGTGATTGCCCATAAAAAGGTGGTCTATGAGCGTCACTTTATGGTCCCGCTGTACCCGCGCAAGTATCCCTTCAATAATCTGCTTCATGTACGACGTCGCCACAAAGGGTAAACCCTTCGCTGTGCGCATACACACTTCGTAGATACCTCCAGAGAGGATTTGTCGTCGTGGTCTCATGCTCTCCGTAATCGAGACTTACGGCGAACAGTTCCGCGAAATCAAAAATAAAGGTTGGGGCGTACCAGTAGGGGGGGAGCAGCATTTCGTGGGTCATAGCGTGTCCGTCAGACTTGAGATTTAGGCTATTAAAAACAAAGATAGCTCGGGTTCCCCCTCGAGCATTCCGGATTCGTATTCAGGCTGAATTCAGAATGCCGTCGGAATCGTTATGAGCTAGGACGATGGCGAGGGGAGGGGAGGGTAAGACCGATTGGGCAAGAAGAGAGATTTTGCTAATTCTCCTCTAAGCTCGTATCCGTGCCCCCACGACCGCTGCTTTGGTGCAGCAGAGCGGGGGAGGGGGGCAGTCTTGAGTAGACCACCGCAAGTTCAGGAAAAAGCGCCTGGGAGCCGGGTCAGATGAATCGAAGTCTCTCGCCAGTGATCAGCTCACGTTGCTCTAATTATAGGTCCCTGCACCCGCCGTCATGAGAGACTTCCCGCCCCCATGCCCCTTGGGAATATTATCTGAGGTCTTAAAAAATCTTTTGGGTAGCGAGCGGCCTATTGCTAGAAGTGGAGACGCCGGAATCGTTTACTTGACCGCCAAGCAGAAGGTCTTCCAGATAAGTTGAGAAATAGCCGCGGTATCGTGCCTGAAGCTCTGGAAGCCGCCAGTCATTGCCCGTTATTCGACCGCGGCAGCCGTGCGTGCCACAAAGACACTCGAATTCGTCGTAATCCGAGCTATCAGTCATGGCGTAATCGTAGCAGATCTCCTCCCCTGACCTGATATCACGAAGAGCCACTAAAACGATCTGACCTCTAATTCCAGCGTTCGGTTCGCAAGAATGGTTTATGTGATCACCTGCGCCGACATGAGACGGGACGAGGTATAGGTCCTTGGATATCTGAATACAATTCATCTTTGAATCAGCGGGGCACTGATCCAGCTGTTCGTGGGTCCGGATATCGCCGCCGAAGACGGCGAGGATTGATCCTTTTCTGATATCTTGAGCTGCAAAAGTACCAAGACCCTTTCGAGAGCTCACGAGTCGCTCGGTCAAAAATGGCGAGAGATAGCTTGAGTTATTCATGATTACATACCCGTCGGTGTTGGTGACACGTTGAATAGCCGAAGCCAGTGCATCAGTTCATCATAGGAGTGAAGTGTTTTTGTATAAAGAGGGAAGGTGTCGGGCATCGAAGCAGGAGACACGGTCATTTTAAACCCTAGACGATTGAGCAGGCTTGAACCTAGAGGGGTTGAGCCAAGGGCTGCGACGTGTAGTGGAAAAGAGTAGTTACGATCCTCATACCAGGATTGAAAAGCTTGCCTGATGTAAGCCCGAAATTTCTGCTTGTCTTGAAATGATTCAATGAAAAATACTCCTCCAATGTACCAAAAGGGAGTTGGCAAATGGGGAGACCGCGTAACGGGGACCGGATTTATGTCAGCTTCATGCAGTCGCCCCTCAATAAGACCACTGTAGTCTGACTCACTCATCGGCCATAAGCTCAAAGTGCCGACTAATTTGCCTGCGGCGAAAAAGCCCTTGAGTCCGAGGGGGTAGGAAGACCACCAAGCAAGCAGTCGTTCCTCTGGGAGCGCGTACCCCTCATACGCCACCTTATCGTGTCTCCACAGCTCCTCCACCTGTTGCTCGCAGTACAGATTCATGACTTCCGATGGACAGGCCTCATCTTCGGGGGGGAGAGAGGCTAAAAGCATTCCTATGGAGCGACTTGGTGAGAGTGCAGTCGAGGTTGAGGTAGCTGGCACCGGGTCCTGCGCTACCCGTCTCACTTCCCCTACTTGCTCTGCGCCTCCAGGAGGATAGAAGGAGTCGAGCAAAGTCTCCAGATCTTCTGGTGCAGAGCTCATCAGCTCCCCGATAGAAACGGAAATAGAGCTCGGATCAAGGGTGAGATATACCGTAACCGGCCCCGCTCGTTTCATTTCAGGATTTAAACGTCTCAGAAAACGGTGGGCCAGACTTTTCCCTTTTGAGTCACTCCCGAAAATGTCGAGCAACCAAACGGGCTGCTTACCAAGAGCGTAATCGAGAGAGGCCGCGGCTGATCCCCGTCCGCCTTCGATACACGATGGGGTAGAGCTCCCTGCCAAATGTTCGTATCGAGTTTTTACCACTAGATAGGCCAGCGCTTTTAGAGCCTTGGACCATGTAAAGCCGCGCCCGAGCGCATCTCCCGGTCCGGTCTTGGTACCGCGATAAGAGATCAGCTCGTGTGGAGTAAGTGGATGCTTGAAGGTAATTCGGGAGAGGGAGGCTGCTTGGTCCTGAAGAAACTGCAAGGAAAGATGGGGCAATGAGTCGAGGTGCTGCACAGGCATCGCCCATGATGATAGCCGATTCCATGAAGGCTAGTCCACCGAACCGTCCCTTGGAGGCCCCTGCCATACCCCGCGAGTATGAGGAGGAGCCTTTTTTCATTGGTTACCAGCTACTTTGCTGGGTCAGCAGGTTAAGGTCCAGTAGTAGAAAAGTTGTTGTCATCCTGCAAAAGCGAGAGGCCTTGGTAGCTCTGTGGGGCCCCTAACGGGACCCGCATCGCTAAGCTGCCGCTGATTTTTGAAAGAAGTCCTCTGGGGACTCGCTTGAGTGAGCACTCCCAGTTTGCTGAAGGAGTTCCCGCTCAAGGGTGCGAAGCGCAATCTCGTCTTCAACTCGCTTGCCGTCCCACCAGATCGAGATCGAAGTGGGGGAGATGGCGCGGGTATTAAGCGAAACCGTTACAGGTCCTGGGTACTTTCGCTCGGTGTTGGTTCTTTTCATGAGCCTTCTTATGAGCGATCGCCCTTCGGTGTCTACTCCAAACATATCAACGGTCCACGCAGGCTCCTTAGTCACCGCGTAGTCGAGCGTTGCGGCAAGGCTTCCCGCCCCCCCTAAAAGAGCGGCGGCGTCGGTGGGGGAGGGGGTGTGCCTTTCGGTGAGCACCGCTTTTACAACGAGGAGGCTTAGCGCCTTTACCGCTGTGGTCCATTGAAAGGTGCCAGCTCCCTCCAAGGCGCCGCTGGTCTTACCCCGGACAGCGGTCTTCACCGTACCCCCCACCTCCCGAAAGAGTGTCTTTCTAAGTTCAGGGGTTATTCCATGAAACTCGAGCAGCATTTCGTGGGTCATGAGCTCCTCCATAATTTGTTTGAGAAACAGCGTTGTGGCGGAGATAGTAACGAAGCTTCGTCCATCTGGTTTCCGGACCTGAAATCGGAAACTAGTGGTTGGAGTGAAGGAGATAGATAGCTGGGAACCGGTTTATCTGCGGGGTAGAATCTCGACAATCGACTCTTCGACGCTTAGATTCATCTGTCTGCCATCCCAACTCTGAAGGCGCTCGAGAGCGGGTTGCAACTGATCAGCGCTATTGATGTACTCGGATATCTTCTTATGAAAGAAGAAACCTAGGTTTTCGTAGAGGGAACGAGAGTTTTCACTCCAGATACGGGTATTGAGTGTACTAATGATCTCAGTGTGGAAACCAAGATCGTTCAGCTCTTTTGTATGTCGAGCTAGCCCTCCGGTCCGTGGGAGGTTCAAGTGTGCGGCTACCTCATCAGCAAATTGATCCCACTCGCATCCGTCCCTATAGGTGACGAAGAGCAATCGCCCCCCGTCCTTCCGTGCTAAAAGCAGGCGGTCTAACGTGTCTTGCAGCCTGTCTTTTGGAATCCCGGATAGGGAATAAGAAAGAAGTCCGATATCGAAGGGGCGCGTTGGATTAAAATCTTCGATCGAGGAGGCAATAGGCGTCACTCCTGGTAGTGCTGCTAGTGCGGGGATGAAAGAGGGATGCCTTTCCACCGCGATGACGTCGTTAAAACCTTCGAGGAGGTATCGGGTTAACCGGCCGTCGCCCGCACCTAAGTCGATAATTAGGGCGCCCGGATTATCCCTGCCTAAGCTATTCACGTAGGAGGCGATCTTTTCCTTCCCGTCCGTGTTAGCGGAATAGCGCTCGAATAGGTCTGAGAGCGTCGGTGCAGATGCACCGTCAATTGGCGTCCTATTGTATCGCTCCATCATAGGTCAACTCAGATTAACGTGGGGATATTAGCACGGGGACGCATCGTACTCTAGTTAAGTTTACTCCGCGTCTAAGCCGAGAGACGCCTGCAATCAAGCGCCTCCTGAGACAGAACGTGTCTGCGTAGCTCTTCGGCAAGTGATTGATTCTTTAATACGACTAGTTTCACTGCATTTTGCCCTTCGAGACACTTAGCCCGGAAACGGTCCGGGTCGAATGTCTCGTGCGTCCGGCCGTGCCCATAGTGGTCCTCGATTTCCGATACGGTGTCGTTAGGTATGAAAATTTGAGAAACGGTATCCCCATAGACCCAGAAGTCGAACGGTAAATTCGATGCTGAGCCATCGAGCACCTTGGCGGCCTTTCGCCGATATTCGTTTGCTACCCATAAATCGAGGTTGCTGGAACGACGTGTCGAATACGTTACCGGCTCTTCCGCTCTTACCTCTTTGACCCTTGTCGGCTTCATAAGAAGCGGCCACCAAGCGTGCCGAAGTTCCCCAATGAGTGGGATATCGGAGGGGAGTGACCGCTGAAGTTGGGAGTGAAGCTTACCGAAGAAGGAGTCGAGTTCCATGAGAGATCGAAAAGTGAATTCGGAGATTGTCGGGAGCGCAGTAACGAAATTAGTTGGAAGTTCGTCGCGGGGTTCCGGGATAGAGATATCATCCGAACCCCCCAATCCTTTTAAAAGGCGTAATAGCCCCTCTGATGACTGGATACGCTCCTCATTAACAAAGATATCAATGTTTGCGGCTGACAGGACCTTCGTATTGAGAAATATCTCGACCGGTCCGGGGCGTTTACGTTCAGGATTAACACGTTTAAAAAGGTGGAGCGCTGTTGGCGTGCCAGACAGGTCGGTACCAAAGACATCGAGGAGCCAGGCTGGAGATTTGCTCAAAGCGTAGTCCAATGATGCTGCAAGAGAGCCCCGGCTCCCAGAAAGCATAGCCTTCTCGCTGGGCGCACTGGTTAGAGCCGCGACTTTGGCTTTGACAAGCAAAAGTGATAATGCGCGAACGCCATGCGACCAAATAAATGTGCCTGTCGTTGGTGTTACGGTAACTTTTCCACGGGTTGAGATTCGAACGTCTTTTCGAGACGCGGAGTAAAACTCCACCTTCGTTAGGTGAGCCAGAAGCGACTGATCAAACCAAAGGCGAAGGAGATTCATAATCTCACCTGATTCCTGGGTTCTAATTGGACAGACAGTCAGTTCTCCCCTCAAGTCTCTAGCAGTGGGCCGCGTGACCCTCTTCCGGAATTAAATTCGAAATTGATGGCTGCCCGGTCGAGGTATACTACAGCACGGCCCTCGTCAGAGTGCATATTTGTATGCCTTAGAATGCTCATTCGGTCGCACTACGGGCCTGTTAGCATTGCCTTGCATGGGACTCTGGATAGCCGGAGTGTACCTTCTTCCACGACTCATTGACCGGAGCGCGAGACGCTCACTTTATCACCGCCCCCCTTTCTTTAGCCCCAAATACCCCGCAAACCGCTCAGCTAAACTCTACTCCGAGAGCGGAGTGTGGGCGTAGTGGCCGTTGAAGATAGGGCGGGTCGCCACGTAGACGATCGCCGCAGCGATCATTCCATTGATAGCGGGGATGCCCATAGCAATGAATTTCCCTGCGACGGCTCCGAGGATCAACCCGGCAAAAGCGGGAACAGGGAGAGACACCGCGGCGGTGCTGGATACACCTCTACGACGTGCGATTGCGTAGTGAGCGAGCATAACTCCTCCGACTGGTGGAATAGTAACGCCAAGCAACAGCAAGAACGACGGGAATGAGTTCGCGATCCCTAGCACACCAGCAAGCGTAGCAACGCCACCAAAAACAAGAACGAGATGGGCTCGTCTCATTTTGGGAAATACGCTGCTAAGGCTCTCTGAGGCGTAGAAGATGTTGTTGTCATTTGTCGTCCACTGACTCAACACGAGCGTCATGAAGGCGAAAGCCCCCAGCCCAAGGTTGAGCATCGCCGCAATAAGGTCTCCACCCCCCGTTGCTTTCGCCGTAATTGCGCCGCAACAGAAGATGTACATACTCACGACGAAGAACCCGATTAGGGTCACTAGCCATGAGTGAGTAGTGTTTCTGCAGAAACGCGTGATATCTGGATTGATCGTTGCTCCGATTGCAAACGAACCAATTACCATTGACACCGCAGAACCGAATGCACCCGGAACTGAGGGTTTTGAGGCCCAAAGCTCCGGTGATGTGGGTAGCTGCACGAGAGCCCAAAGTGTAAGAACGACGATCGCCGGTACCGCGATGACGCTCAGTTTGGCTAGCCCCCGCATGCCAAAGAGTGCCGAAGTGAGCATCAGCAGTCCTCCCCAGAGCGAGGCTCCCTCAACCGACGTCAGAATCCCGCCGTTTGGAAAAAGAGTATTGACCGTCTGCCCAAACATTCCTGTCTGAACCGCATACCATCCGGCAAGACAGACGCCGATTGCCCCTGAAACGATCTTACGTCCGACCGCTCCAAAGGGTGCTTGGAGAAGCTGCGAGGTTGTGAGCCCCGTCGATGCTCCAAGAGAACCCGTCAATCCCGCGTAGATAGTGAGCGCTACGCATCCGACCATCGCCGCCAGAAGCCCCTCAAACAAGGAGAGGTTCTGAATCAGAGCTGCTCCAACCAGGAGCCCCGGTACACACAGGGGCACCCCAGCCAGTACAGCCGCAACGTTCAGCATCGGCTGGCGGTGTGGCGAAGAGTTTTCCTCACTCATGAGTTCCTCCTTTCGGAATCTGTAATAGATCTACCTACGATTCACCGAGCTGCCCTTGCGGCGAGGACCCTCGGCAGGTCTATTCGGTAAAACAGGCGAAAACTTCTGACGGTTGGGAATAGCTCCCCACTGTTTTCAGAGTTAGCTCTGTAGGTACCGTGGTTCATCGCTCTTCGGCAAGTTTTAGGCGTGGAGCTCAATAACGTAGTGGCCGACTCCTTTTTTCCCTCCGTGAGGAGACCACTTTCATCGTATGGCCAAAGTCTTGGGCTGCCGCCGCAAGGGCGGCCCAGAGGGTTTGAAGTCCAGAGCCCTTCCTCATATCGAGTACACGGGTATCCGGGGTCAGTCGTTCGTGCACGTATTGAGCTAGAAGGTCTCAGATGTGCGAGAGAGCTAGATTAAAAACACCCGGTGTTACCAAAAGCTCGAGGCCTCGTAGATTTATCGAGACCGCCTCAGTGTGGCGACATGAGCGGCCTCGGTCCCAGCGACATGCTGACTTGCGACAGAGGTGCAGTTACGCTCATACGAAAATGAATCTTGATTATGCTCGGAAGCCACGCGAGGCCCCCTCGAGAAAGACTTAAAGTGGCTCAACTATAGCGGGTTAGAGGAGCTTCTCAACAAAAGGTTTAAGGCGCCCGTAGGCCCTTGTGATTTATGCTGCTTTCGATTTTCGAAAGAAGTCCTCTGGGGACTCGCTTGAGTGAGCACTCCCAGTTTGCTGAAGGAGTTCCCGCTCAAGGGTGCGAAGCGCTATCTCGTCTTCAACTCGCTTGCCGTCCCACCAGATCGAGATCGAAGTGGGGGAGATGGCGCGGGTATTAAGCGAAACCGTTACAGGTCCTGGGTACTTTCGCTCGGTGTTGGTTCTTTTAATGAGCCTTCTTATGAGCGATCGCCCTTGGGTGTCTACTCCAAACATATCAATGCTCCATGCAGGCTCCTTACTCACCGCGTAGTCGAGCGTTGCGGCAAGACTTCCTGCCCCCCCTAAAAGAGCGGCGTCGGTGGGAGAGGTGCTGTGCCTTTCGGTGAGCACCGCTTTTACAGCGAGGAGGCTTAGCGCCTTTACCGCTGTGGTCCATTGAAAGGTGCCAGCTCCCTCCAAGGCGCCGCTGGTCTTACCCCGGACAGCGGTCTTTACCGTACCCCCCACCTCCCGAAAGAGTGTCTTTGTAAGTTCAGGGGTTATTCCATGAAACTCGAGCAGCATTTCGTGGGTCATGTATGCCTCCGATGAAAAAAGTGTCCGAGGAATTAGGATTGAGTACCGGTTGGGCTCTCGCTCCACGCCCTGTTCGTAGCGCGTTTTCGATCGCGATACTTCTCGACTAGACGTCGCTTCTGAAGCTCACGCTTCAGACTTGCCTTCAGACGGGGCGTTCTTGCACTTCCCAGCTAAGCCACTAAAATACTTCGTTCTTGTAAGCCGCGTGACCCATACATTTGAATTGAGGTAATCCCCTTGCCGACGTAAGCAGTGTTTTGCTTTGACTAGGGGTGACCTCTATGTCACCCTCCCTCGTCGAGATGGACTTTTTTCATCATGCAAATCGATAGAAGTGCGTCCTACGCTGAGGGATACAGCAGCCGCAACATGAGCGGCACAGACACGATCCCTTTTGAGCTTCTTTCCAAAATCCTGCGAGCGCACCCAGGCATATCAAAGGCCTTGGACCTGGGGTGTGGTGCTGGTCGGTCATCGGCGTTCCTCGAGGATCTCGGTTTCTCTGTTACAGCTGTTGATAAAAATCCATTCATGTGTGAACGCGCACGCGAACGCGTTCGCGATGCGAGGGTTATTACAGCTGATGCCCAGCAACTCCGATTGGATAGTGGTACTTTCGACCTTGTTTTCTCAAGTTGGATGCTCGTCGAGATTTCTACTCAGCTTCAAATGCAATCGATCTTCACTGAGGCGTTTCGGTTGCTTCGAGATGGGGGAGTCTTTGTCTTCATTGTAAATACCGCTGAATTCTATCGTGGTCGATGGGTGTCAAATGACGTCGATTTTCCGGAGAATGTCGGTGAGCTTACCTCTGGAGCCCCTGTCAGGACTGGGTTGATCGGACAAGGCATCGTTGTTGATGACTTTTTTTGGAAGGAATCCGATTACCGAGAACTCGCCATAGTAACGGGCTTCGACATCGAGAGAGTGGAGCGACCAACGGCAAGTGTGAGCGATAGCCAGGTGTGGTTTGATGAACTAGTAGTGCCCCCGTACGCTGTATTTTTCTGTCGCCGCGGCGACAGTAGAGATACTCTCGCCAACGTCTTGTTACCTGTTTTTCCAAAGTCGACAGTTTAGTGTAGGCATGCCTGATTATCGCCTCATTCTTGAATTCGCCGGGGAATCTGAGCCGGAGCTTGAATCTACTCGATTCGTCTGCCCCATTTACAAGCGGGAACTGCGTTGTGTCCGAGGGAAGCTTTCTCTTGCATCTCCGGGGCTTGGGACGTTTCAATGGACCACAGCGGTGATTGCATTCGCGACCGCAATTTTAAAAGCTAAGGTCGCAAAGAGCCATGCGATTGCTGAAGGGAATTGGTTCGGCGTGGCGGGTATTTCGGGTCGTAACGGGAGCCTTGCGGCTTCATTGGATTATGCGATTTCGAAGCAGCCGAATTGGCTGCGGGATATCTTCGGAATTGATTCGGAGGGGATTCCCCTAGCAAAGCGCGCTTTTATTCGTAGGAATACTGAGGGCAAGCGCGATCTTCCGACCTCTGTAGCTGTTAATCCTGCTTTCCTGGCACCGCAACTTATTCGTGTGCTCTGGAATGGCCGCGATGTTGCAGACGACATACTTTTGTCGCTGGTCGAACGGTTTGAGGCAAGGGTACGGGGAGGTGATGAACGAGCGATTATCGAACCTACCACTTCGCAGGGCGATCTTGAGTTTAGTTTTGAATGCCTGCGTGTCCCCATGTCAGATGAGAGTGGGGGAGTTGAGCAGAGCACTGTCTGCATCGATGATTTAGCCCTGCATGTAATAGCACTTTTCCCTTCGGCAACCTTCGATGAAGTGTCTCATCGCCTCACCTGTCACTTGAAGCAAGTTATTCGCCGTGATGCACTTCAAGCAGCCATAGGGCGTTTGTGTGGGCAGGGTATTCTCAAGGAGCGGAGCGGGCAATTCCTAGTGAACCCGTTCTGGCTACAGCCCCGCTTAGGAGTCATCTCAGCGATTCGTTCTCTTGCCGAAGTCACACCTTCTGATGAGCAGGTTACAGGACGGAGTGCCCTGAACGTTTCGAATGCGCCTCTATGTGCTGCAATCCACTTTCCGACGATAGCTGCATATGACCGCTTTATGCCGCTGTTGCTCGATCAGATTATTGTGGACTTTGCGGTAGGTAGGGAGATGTTGTGGCAGTTGCGACACCCCTGGTGGCCATTTGTTCGGCGACACCGAGAGACCGGGGTAGCTAGTTACGCAACGCGGTTCGATCGAATTCGGTACATTTCCAAGTCTACGTCGCCCCTCGATAGATGGGTTAAAGGGTTTTACCGCGAGTTACAGATAGAAGGAAGCTTAGGGCGTACGAGTGTGTTTAGGGGAGATATCTGGGTCTGTGATGAGGTGATTGTGTTTCAATATCTGGCACCGGACGTTGAAGACGAGATCGATCGCTTCTTCTGCTCTTCTTCAACTCCTGACAGTTTTGATGCGGTTCAGTTTCAGCGTGATATTTTTTATTCCCCGATGCCTGCAGTCATCCGCGTGATGGTGGCTCCCGGTCTTTCGAAGATTTTCAGGCAAGCGTTCGCTATTCGAAATCATCGACGTGTTATCAATGAGTAGATAAGGACTGTGGTATGATGGACGATCGAAAATCTGGAGGAGGCGATTCTCTGTCCGAGCCTCAGGGGTCAACTCTTGGCCGGACGGAGCTCCCCGAGCTCAGTGAATGCCCCTTTGGGGCCGACCTTCAGAAGTACTGGGATAGGCTTTCCCCCAGAGAGCGTCTGATGAGTCTCGATCGGGAGGCGCTATATTCGCTCACAATTCAGTCTGTTGCGAGGGATATCGCCATGAAACTCCGGGGAGAGACGGTTCTCGATCCATTCTGCGGCGCAGGCGGAAACGTCATTGCATTCGCCCAGGCAGGAAAGAGGGTTCTTGCTTCTGACAAGAATCCGGAGAGACTAGCATTGGCTGCCCGCAACGCTGATCTTTTTGGTGTCTCGCACCTGATCTCATTCGATATCGGAGATGCGGTAAAGGTCCTCGAGACATGCTCAGCTGACGCTGTGTATTTAGATCCGCCCTGGGGTGGGCCTGATTATTGGCAACGGGGTGCTTTCACACTACGCGATTTTTCACCCGATGGACGGGAGTTGTTGCAGCAAGCTCTCTTGTTCGCCCGCGAAGTGGCCATAAAACTGCCGAAAAATTTTGCCCTTGAGGAGCTCGGAACCCTCAATGTTGCTGTGCGAATTCAAGAGGATCTGTTCGAGGGAAAGCGTTTGGGTTTTACTGCCTTTCTTTCCAAGGATGAATGTATTGGTTGAGAGAACGAATCAGTACTCCGAGCTAGTATTCGTGCTTTTATGATTGTATCGGACGGTGCTTGGATGGAACCACGATATCAAGTTCCCGACGCGGCGAGAGGTGAGGTCTTCGAGAATCTAGCGAAGAATTCGTTGCCAACGTCCGGTTGCCAACCCTGTCCATTTGGGGAGGAGCTCGAGAGGTACTGGCAACTTCTGTCTCCCGAAGAGCAGGCAATGAAAATGGATGTCGAGGGTCTATATTCGCTAACGGTCCGGCCTCTCGCACTGGAGATTGCTCGTTTACTGCCGGGCGATACCGTTCTCGACGCCTTTTGTGGGATCGGCGGGAATGCTATCGCATTCGCCTTGTCGGGAAAGAGAGTGTATGCCGTTGAGCTTAATCGTGAGCGGTTGGAAATGGCACGGGCAAACGCAGTATCAGCGGGTGTGCTTGAACGAATCACGTTTCATCATGGTGATGCTCAAGAGGCGCTCTGCACAGTTAAGTCCGATTCGGTTTTCTTAGATCCGCCGTGGGGAGGCTCGGAGTACGCTCAGTGTGAGCGGTTTCGATTGGATTCGTTTAAACCAGATGCCCGTCCCCTGCTCGTCGATAGCCTTCTGCGTTTTGCAAATGTAGGGATTAAATTGCCGGGAAACTTCGATTTCAATGAGTTGTCCTCGATGGGGGGGCGACACTTCGATGTTATTCCGAATATTCATAACGAGATGCTCTTGCACTATACAGCGGTGTATGTGCCGGAGCTCCGCAGGTAGAGAGGCGAGGATCCGTTTTTTGCCAGAGCCGAACACCCGAGCGGTTTTTGGGGTAATTCCGCCGCCCCCCTAGAAATCAAATTCCTGACTCGGAGGCTGAGATGGGGGCACCCCCAGAGTTTCGGCAACATTTGATCTCTATTACCGGTTCTGACGGCTTTGTAGAGATTGGCTGCTATCTTCCGCGTGGGATTAACGAGGGCAGGGGGATGCTCACTGCGCTTATGGGGAACGATATCTAGCGAATCTTGGTTAGTTGAGGAGCACAGGGCGATGTATGGTCGATAAGAACTCGAATGATGAAAGCCTGGATGAGGAGCGTACTTTGGAGCGGCGGGAGCTCTTTACGACTACAGTTCCAGTTTTGGTGAATCATCTAAATTATGGGAACCACCTCGGATATGATTCCGTCCTGTCGATTCTACAGGAGGCGCGGATGCGCTGGCTAAAGAGCAATAACATGACAGAGCTTGGCCTGTCGGGCTCAGTGGGATACATGATTACACATGCCTCGGTCGATTATCACGGTGAGGGCTTTTACGGGGATAAACTTCAGGTTCGTGTCTTAGCGGCTCCTCCCTCTCGGCGGGGATTCGAGCTTTACTATCATGTAACCAACGAGACCTCGGGGAAAGTAATCGCGGAGGCAAAGACGAAGCACATATTTTTTGATTTCGGCACACGAAAGCTAGCGTCGGGGCCTGAGAGTTTCGCCGCTTTATTTGAATCGGGAGATGACTTAAAACTTCCCCCAGTTTAAGTGTGGTACAAACCGCAGGAGATTGGACTTTCGTGGTGGTGCACCCTAGACAATGAGGTCGCGTAGAGGGCATCCATGATGCCTACGGGCGAGATGCTCGTTCTATCATTTTCCCCGTTTCTTTAACTGAAGCCCCAAATACCCCGCCAACCGCTCAGCGGTGTGAAGCTTTATATCGCGCTCACCGGATAGAAATCGCCGTAGGATCGCGTGATCCACCCCGGAACCAACCGCGATGGCGTAGCGGGTCTGCTTCGACCGGATAATCTCGTCTTTTAGGGCCTTACTTATGCTCACGAAAGGGGACGATACAGGAGTCCTATCCCCTTAAAAATAATGGACGAGGGGCCTATAAACAGCGAGCTCCGGCCCCCTCTTTTGGTATTGCGTCCCACGCTAAGCGTATAATACTATACATACATGATTCGGTCATTTCGGTGTAATGCTACCGAGAAATTGTTTTTTGATAAGCGCGTGCCGAAATTCCACGCAGTTGAGTGGCAAGCAAGGAAAAAACTGCTCTATATCCATGCCGCGGAATCTCTGGAGGCGATTGGGGCCCTTCCAGGGCACCGACTTGAGGCGCTAAGAGGTGATAGAAAGGGGCGATACAGTATTCGGATTAACCAGCAGTGGCGAATCTGTTTTAAGTGGAAAGACGGAGAGGCGTACGAGGTCGAGATAGTTGATTATCGCTAGAGGGATTTTATGGGCAGCCGATTAAAGCCGATTCATCCAGGGTTTATCCTCCTTGAGGACTTTATGGAGCCGCTGGGGATAAGCCAAAATAAACTTAGCCTTGCAATCGGAGTCGATGTGCGGCGGATTAATAGTATCGTTCAAGGTAAACGCGCGATTACGCCCGATACCGCGCTCCGGCTAGGCGTGTACCTAAAAACAGGTCCTAAAGTGTGGCTTAACCTCCAACAGGAGTATGACCTAAGGATTGCCGAGCGAGAGATCGATGCGGTGTTAAAAAAGATTGAGCCCGCTAAGACCGCTGCGGCATAGTGTTGATCCCCCCTTTTTTAGACAGGCATACTTCGACCTGAAGGAGCGTAGCCAGCGCGGTCTACTTTCGCAACGAATGGGAGGGAGAGGGCGGCATGGGCGCTTGTAACGATCGGGAAGCCCGCGGTTCCGGCACTCTGCGAGGCGCTGAAGGATAAGGATGAATATGTTCGTCAGGCGGCGGCGGAGGCGCTTAAAAAACTGGGAGTCTCTCAGCCCTAAGAGAGGCCTAGGCACTGAAACCGATTTGCCGCGCCTCAAGAACTCGGAAATCATCCGCTGTTAATCCGTTCACCCGAGGAGTTCGGCCCCCGTCGTCTTAGTAAGGACTATGGGGGCCTCTTCCTACACCTTCGTCCACACACCACTATTTCTTAAAAGCTCCTTTAACTCTCTATCGCTGCCTCAAAACGCGGCCCCCTCGATTTATGGGGCAAAGGTGAGGACTAGTTTCGCTGACTAAGACCTCATAACACCTAAAATATCTTTTGTTACTTCGGCCAAAACAGATGGTGAAAAAAGCGAGTGAGGAACTGATTGAAGAGATCGAGCGTAAGCTTGATCTATTTCTCTCTGACCCAGAGGTCAGTGAAGAGAGGAAAGCTGAGGTCGTCCGCGAACTTTTAGCGATTGCGATAGGGGAGATGTAGGTATGACGAATATGGATCCACGAGTGGCGCTTCAAG
>JBILDU010000140.1:0-6132 GCA_044352465.1 Bdellovibrionota bacterium | reverse complement strand
GAAGAAAGACATACATTTGCGCGAGTAGAAGCCACCACCGGAGGTTTGGCCACGCGCGAGCGCATCGGCGATATATTCGAGTTCGTTTCCTTAGATCGAAGGCCTATTAAAAGGGACTTTCACAGTTTCTCGAGTTTTGAGGCTCTGATGAAAACGGTTCCTGTGCCGTGTCGGTTCTTTGTGTCCTTACGCTTCCTCACCATACATCATTTTAAAGAATTATAGACAAGGAACTTGAAATTTATCCTATTTGCAAGTGCATTAGAAGCTGTTGTCTCGCCCCCGAGGAGGCCGCTGGGGTATCTGTCAGGTTTGCGGTAACTGCTCCTCCGGATGGTTAATGATGCTCTCGCTTAGTCTCCTCTGTCTCTCCCCCTACCTTTCCACCACCACCGCTTGCGGCAGGGGCTTCTTCGCCAGGTCACCCATCCACTTAATAACGGAGCTGACGGTGCGGCGGGTGATTTCACCGAGGGTTGCAGCAACGGTCGGGGCGTCGGCAGTGGGGAGTGCTGCATGGTCCTCAAAGAGGCGGGTGGCGACGATGCGGGCACCTCTTAAGTCAACGATCTCAGCGCGGAGACGAAGGGTTACCTGTCCCGGCGTTGAGGCGGCGTCGTGACGGAAATCGAGAACCTCAAGATTCAGGGCCAGATCGGGCGAGGTGCCGCTGGTGTGGCGAGTTACCGCCCGGAAGAGTCTCTGCCGCTCAAGGTGGTCGACGAGGAGAGCGGTGAGCCTTGCGGGCGGAGGCTCGGCCCATTGGGCGTACTGATAGGCGCTGAGCGTAGCCCCGTTGCGACTAAAAAGGATTCGATTCGAGTCGAGGTAAGCTGGGGCGGTCGCACGTGGGACGTAGAGAACTAGGGGCAGGGGATCGCGTTCGGCTTCGGGCTGATTTTTTTCACCTTCAAGGACGAACGTCGTCGTCGCCTCTTTCGGCGCTTTGACCAGGGAGACGCAGCCGGTAAGGGTGCATAGTCCAACGATGAACACAAAAAGTGATTTTTTTCTCATAGCAACCTCTCCTTACCGCTCACCGGGGCCGAGAGCGCCCGGCGGTGGACCTCCAAGTAAACTTGCTGGGTCTTGATATCGCTCGATAGTTTGCGCGATCCCTTGCGCTGCCCGACCGAGATCGCGGCTGATATTTTGGGTCTCGAGGGAAATCGTGCTCGAAGTGCCTTTGAGCGCCCGGGTGAGTTCATCGGTCCGGAGGTCGATTTTTTTCACGAGGGTATCGAGATCGCCGCTCAGTTTCGAGAGGTTGGTGAGAAACCCGCTCAGGTCCCCGCCGTTGCGTGCGAATTGAGCTGAAATATCGTTGAGGTTCGTCAGGATTGCGGCAGCGGCCTTTTGATTCTCGGGGGTTAAAAAGCCGCGCGCATCGGCGACAAGCGCATTGAAGTGTTCAATCATGCGGGGGAGATCGGACGTAATGGCATCGAGCTGAGAACGTCCCTCTGGAATTACCGGGTGGTTCTCCCCGTCTTTGATGGAGAGAAGGGGAGCGTTGGCGCTCGTGCGTACTAAGTCGATATAAGCCAGTCCCGTCAGAAGATTCCGTTGTACGACAGCTTCGGTGTCGGTTTTGACCGGAGTCCCCGACTCGATTTTGAGGACGACTTTCACCTGCTCGACGTCGGGAGTGGCGATCTCGAGGCTTTTAACGGTCCCAACTTTGATACCCCGCATCGTGACGGCTGAGTCCTCTTGAAGGCCGGCGAGGGAGTGATGCCGGAAATAGACCGCATAGAAAGTGTATTCTCGGCTATCACCCGCGCGGGAAAGCCACAGAGCACCGAATATAGTGAGTCCTAAGAGGGTCAAAACGACCGCACCAACAAGGGTATATTTAGCGTGCGATTCCATCAGGCTAACTCTCTTAAACTCTCGCAGAAAAATACGATTTTATCCACGGATGTTCGACTTTGGCGACTTCATTGACGGGACCTTGAGCCAGCACTTTGCCGTCAGCGAGGGCGATAACGGTGTCCACGATGCTCTCGAGGGTGTCGAGGTCGTGGGTCACCATCACGACGGTGAGGCCGATACCGTCGCAGAGGGTGCGAACGAGCTGGTCGAAGGCACGGGCGTTAATCGGGTCAAGTCCTGAGGTCGGCTCATCGAGGAAGAGAAGCTCGGGTTCGAGTGCAAGTGCGCGGGCGAGAGCCGCGCGTTTACGCATTCCACCGGAGAGTTCGGCGGGCATCTTGGTGGCGACCGAGACGGGGAGGCCGCTGAGGCCGAGACGAAGCTCGACGATAGCGTTGATAACATCGGGCGGCAGCGTCGTCTCCTCTCTTAGCGGGACCGCAACGTTCTCCCCAACGGTCAGAGCTGAAAAGAGCGCGCCGTTTTGAAAAAGAACCCCGTATCGTTTGCGCAGCTCCTCGAGCTCAACCTCTGAGGCGCTCCACACATCGTGGCCACAGATAGATATCGAGCCGGAGGTGGGGCGCAAAAGGCCGATAGCCTCCTTCAGCAGCACTGATTTCCCGCAGCCGCTCCCCCCGATGATCGCCACGATCTGCCCCGGAGTGATCGAAAAAGTCACCCCATCGTGAACGGTTGTTTCACCGAAGCGGGTCACGATATCTTTTACCTCGATGATCGGCGTTGTCATGGAGGCTATATCCCGAGTTTCTGAAAGACCACTGCGAAAGCGGCATCGAGTAAGATAACAGCGACGATACTTTGCACGACGGTTGAGGTCGTATTGATTCCTACGCTGGTCGCGGTGTTTTCCACTTTCAGACCCATACGGCAGCCGATGAGAGCGATAACGATCGCAAACACCGGTGCTTTGCCGATACCGACGAGGTAAGAGCGTAGGGGTAAAACGGTCTGAAGTCGCTCATAGAATGTGGTGGGGGTGATGCCAAGTGAAGTATCGGCGATGAGCGCTCCACCAGCGATACCAACCACATCTCCCACAAAGGTAAGAAGGGGCATCGCGATAATAAGTGCTAACAGGCGCGGGATGACGAGGACATGCATCGGTGAGAGACCGAGGGCTTGGAGGGCGTCGATCTCTTCATTGATCTTCATCGCCCCGATTTGGGCGGTAAAAGCCGATCCGGATCGCCCTGCGATGATAATCGCCACGAGGACGGGAGAGAGCTCCCGAGCCATGGTAAGCCCGACTCCATCGACGAGGAATATGTTTGCCCCGTACTTTTGAAGTTGGGTCGCCGAGAGGTATGCAACGACGACGCCGATGAGAAAGGTCACGAGAGCAACGATCGGAATCGCATAAACACACGCACGTTCCAACTGAACGCAGAGCTCGCGAGAGCGAAAAAGGTGCGGCTCCCGAAATACTCGTCCGAGGGCAAGGGCGGCTTCTCCGAAAAAGGCGAGAAACTCCCGCGCTTGTTCGAAGATCAGGGTGGTCCCGCGACCGATCTCCTGAATGATGTCGCGAGTAGGCTCGTCTTGAGGGGACGTCGTCGGGCGATAACGCGCGAGCACCATCTCCATAACTTTACGGTGATGCGGGGCGAAGTTTGTCAACGTAACGGTTGAGTCTGCGATGTTGATGCCGAGCGATGTTAAAATCAGCATCGCTCCTGCGGTGTCGAGACGGGTGATTTCAGCACCATCGACCGCTTGAGTCTTCAGCGGGGGGGTGCACTTGAGGGCGGGGACGAGCTTTTCCAGGTGGCGCATCGTCCAATCGCCACGGGGCACGAATGGGGCTCCGGGGGAGCTACGCCACGCAGGGGGTAGTTCGTTCGCAGCTTCCATAGAAATGGGGTCGGCTTAGTATAACCTGTTAATCTAACATAGAATTTACAGATCGTGGCGGATAAGTCCAGAGCGCTGGTCATCGCCGTTTCGGGGGATTTTAGGGCACAGGGTGTTGGAATCTCTTCATATCATGAGTGAGTTAACCGATTTCTCGCTGGAGTATCCGCTATGGTACGTCGTTTCGTCTTCGCGACCGTCTTGTTTTCCTCGGCAGCGCTCTCCGGTTGCGCCACGACCACCGGTAGTGCGGTAGCTGGTGGAACCGCCGGTACGATTATCGGTGCTGGGGCGGGCACAGCTATTGGAGCTGCCAGCGGTGAAGCAGGCATCGGTGCGATTGCGGGTGGGGCGGTAGGGCTCCCCGTTGGTATCGCCCTCGGGGTGATGTATCACGAAGCTGAAAAGGAGCGGATTCTCGCCGAGCGAGACCGTGCGATTAAATCAAATCAAGACCAGATCGTCCGAACCCAGCGCACGCTCGATGATGAGCGACGGGGGGTTGAAGGGGAATCTCGTGTCATTGAACCGGATCGCTCCGGTCGGCAGTACCAGTTTAACGGGGCACGTCTTGGTAATCCCCGCTAAACCCAGGGCGAGGTTGTAGGGCCTCTTTCCGGCATCCTGAGTGGAAAAGATATCTACGAAAAATCGTCGCGAGTGTTCGCCGGACTGATAAGCCGCTTCCGTACATCTTCGCGAAGCTCAGCATTCTCGCTACAGTTTCGGAGCTGAGGGACCACTTAGTCGCGGGATAGACCGCAAATCTGGTGCGCGCAAAGAGAGCGGTGCGAGGTCGGAATTCCTTACGCGCGCTGCCCTAAAGCTTGGCGTAGAGTCTCTGCTCTATCGGTCGTCTCCCAACTAAAATGCCCAGCGGCTGTCGGCGTTCGGCCGAAGTGTCCGTAGGCTGCGGTAGGACGGTAAATTGGACGGAGCAGCTTTAGTCCTTCGATGATACCTCGCGGTGTCAGATTGAAATTCTCGAGCACGGCCTCCCCGATCTGTTCCTCGGCGACCTTCGCGGTGCCGAAGGTGTCAACGTAGACGGACACCGGTTGGGCGATGCCGATAGCGTAGGCGACTTGCACCTCACACTTATCAGCGACACCTGAAGCGACGATATTCTTGGCGATGTAGCGCGCTGCATACGCGGCTGAGCGATCGACCTTAGAGGGATCCTTGCCCGAAAAGGCTCCCCCCCCGTGACGACTGTAGCCCCCGTAGGTGTCGACGATAATCTTTCTTCCGGTGAGTCCGCAGTCACCGACTGGCCCGCCGATCACGAACCGTCCTGTGGGGTTAATAAAGAAGCGGGTATCTTTGCGGAGGAGGTGTGAAGGGATGACCTTCTTGACGCACTGCTCGATGACGAAATGCTCGAGGTCTTTGAGCGATATCGTGTCGTCATGCTGGGTTGAGAGCACCACGGTGTCGATACTCTCGGGGATTCCGTTAACGTACTGAACGGAGACCTGACTCTTCGCGTCAGGGCGGAGAAAAGAAGCCTTCCCGCTCCGGCGGAGCGCCGCAAGCTCGGCCATTAATTTATGTGAGAGTCCGATGGGGAGCGGCATCAGCTCGGGGGTTTCGTTGCATGCGAAGCCGAACATCAAACCTTGGTCGCCCGCGCCCTGCTCTTTAAATCGCCCTTCGCCTTCGCTAACGCCCATACTGATATCGGAAGACTGCTGACTCATAAACGTGAGGAGTTCGCATGAGTCAGCATCGAATCCGCACGCCGGGTCGGTGTACCCGATGTCACGAACAACGCCCCGCGCAATCGAGTCGTAGTCGAGTTTGGCGTTCGAGGTGATTTCCCCGGCGAGGATCACGGTATTGTTTTTGACCACCGTTTCGCACGCCACCCGACTGAGTGGATCAGCGCTCAGGCATGCATCGAGAACGGCGTCGCTGATCTGGTCAGCGATTTTATCGGGATGTCCTTCGGCGACCGATTCTGAGGTAAAAACGAACTTCCGTGTAGCCACAGTGAGCCTCCATAGGGTGAAGTCGGGCGGTTTGGAAGAGTCTAAGCGCTCCGGATCGGCCCGGTCAAGTCAGCTGCTTGAGCTTTGGTGAGGCACCTTCGGGCAGACCGTGTTTTCCGCAGCACGATGCGATAATTATGGTCGAATGGTACTCTTTTCGAGCACTGAACAGGGGAGAAAGAGCTTCGGGAGCCCCCTAAGGACAAAGATGACCGCTCTGCTCCTTACGATCCGGAGAGGATACCCTCATACGAAGTTGGGGTACTCCAAAACTGACTCGCGTATCCCGTCCAGTAAGTTTTTTCACCTGTCAGAGGTTGAGCGGGCTCGCTACTAGTGGTGCTTAGTGAGCTTATCTTTGTGGCGCCGTAGTTGCTGGCTTATCGAGTCA
>JBILDU010000005.1:0-58471 GCA_044352465.1 Bdellovibrionota bacterium | reverse complement strand
CCGCCAGAGCAGACAGCGCCGATCACCGCCCCCATCACACCCGCGGCGTTGCGGGTTCTTTTAGCCGAGGATAATCGCCTCAATCAGCGGATGATCGGAGATATCCTGCGGTCCCGAGGATACAACATCGTCGTCGCGGCTGACGGGCGCGAGGCTACCGGTCATTTAGCGACTGCTTCCTTTGACCTGGCGCTCATCGACTGTGAGATGCCCACCATGGACGGCTATGCGGCTACCCGAGAGATCCGGAGAGCCGAGCGCGGTGGGGGGAAGTATACTCCTATCTTCGGCATGACGGTGTACCTCGATGAGGACATCCAAACCCGGTGCCACGAAGCCGGCATGGACGAACTCCTCACCAAACCAGTTCGGGGTGACCAGCTATTTGGGTTAATCGACCGCTATTTCCCGAATCATCGCGGCGCTACGGTGCCCGAATGAGCAGCCTCAAAACGATCTTGGCTTGCTTTATGTGGCCTTATTCTCCCGACTAATTATAAAATCCCGTAAAGTCATCGACTGCTTAAGCCACCCGAAGAAGAGAGAGTTCGACTACCATGCCAGAGTTACCCGAAGTTGAGACGATCGTTCGAGGTCTCCAAGGAGCTCTCCTTGGCCGAACTTTTACGGGAGTTCACGTTGGCTGGCGTAATTCAATCGGCACATCTCCAGCCGAGCTTATCCGCGATCTCCCCGGCCAGCGTATCGAGGCTCTGACGCGCCGGGGGAAATATCTCCTCTTTTCTCTCAGCAATAAGCGAACCCTCTTGGTACACCTTAAAATGAGTGGTGATCTGTTAGTTGAGCGGACGGCGACCCCGCGCCCCCCACATGTGCATACAGCATTCACCCTCGATAATGCCCACGAGCTACGCTTTAAAGATCCGCGGAAGTTCGGACGGGTGTTTTTTGTGCGCGATCCCAACGACGTCGTGGGGCATTTGGGCCCCGAGCCACTCGATCCGAATTTTTCACCGGAGCGATTCAAAGCGCTCTTTGAGAGGCGCAAAGGATGCCTAAAGGCGCTCCTGCTGAAACAGGAATTTATCGCCGGCATCGGTAATATCTATGCGGATGAGAGCTGTTTCCACGCCGGCATCAGTCCGCTACGCCAGGTGCAGACGCTCAACGACGTGGAGATATTCCGACTCTATCGAGCGATTCGAACGGTCCTGAAACGGGGCATCATGCTCAAAGGCGCCTCTTTTGATGCGGTCTATCGTGGTGGTGAATTTCAGAAGCATTTTGCGGTCTACGGTCGTACTGATGAACCGTGCCGGGCATGCCGCACACCGGTGCGTCGAACTATCGTCGGGCAACGCTCGACCCACTATTGCCCCAACTGTCAGCGAAAGGCTCAGCAACTCCCCCGCCCCCCCAAGGTGCGGACCACGAAATAAAAAAGGGGCGGTGCCGTGGACAACGCGACACCGCCCCAACGAATTGAGCAACGGAACTCTGCGAATGGAGGGACTGGCACTCTCGCAACGCTTCCACCCCGTCGTCGGTGTAGGAGCAAACGCAATCATGCAGCGATAGACGAGGGAGCAATCCCCGTTCCAACCGTGGCGTTGCGAGAATCGACCGGGAGATCGATTATCGCGGCTCTAATACCCGCTTAGGACCCCCACCAGCCGAGCCCAAGGAAGGACCCTACTCAGCGGTATGAACAAACTGCAGAGCTTTACCCTCCTGAAACCCCGCGCAAACAACTAAAAATACAGCAAAATCAGGTTATTACGAATTCGGTGTAAATATAAAACGGCACCCCATTTATCCGCTCATTCTTCGGACCGAAAGTGCCGATTGTCCCACTGGGCAGGTCGGTGCTGAACCCGGCGGCCTATGACAGGGGACGCTCGCCGTGGGATTGAGTGGCTCAATCCCACGAAGGTACCCCCTGCGGAGTGGAATGGCTCATGGACAACAAATCACGCGAAAGGTCGTTTGCCGAACGACGGGTGAAACGGGCGGTCGACTATGTGTCGGACCGTTGGTTTCCGGTGAATCCGGAATTGCTCGGCCGTATCAAAGACGATCTCTCCCGCGGCATGTACGACCAAAATGTCGCGGCGCTCTTTACCGACGTGCGCCAAGACTTTTCCCTCTTTCTGTACTGCCTGCGCGAACTCAGAGCGATGCTTCAAGCGGTTGGGGCGGAGGTTCCGGTAAGTCCCAAGGATCTATTTCTCGGAGCCGGTATCGAGAGCCTCAAAGAGATTCTCAGCGTTGAGGAGAGCGAGCTTTCACTCCATCGCCTCAAGACGATTACCCCTCTGCAGCAAAGTCGACTCGAGGAAGCGCTCCTGAGCGCCAGCACGGCGCAGGTTCTCGCCTCGAGCCACAATCTCGATGGGAATGCTTGTTTTTCAGCCGCGCTCCTCCGGCAGCTCGGCCTCACCTTAATCGCGTGGAACTATCCCACCGTCTATGAAAACGCGATTCAGTCGCTCGATAAGACCGGGGATCTGGACATCGCGATCACCGAGATCTTAGGTTACTCCCCCGCGCTCCTCGCGATACGCATTCTCGAAAGCTGGGGACTCCATACCGAACTCGTGAGCGCGATCGCACCGGTCGAGCCGGACTGGTTCGAAAGCGAGGCGCTCTTGGGTGCAACAGCGGCACCTACTTTTGCAAGCATCTGCACCGTCGCCGAGGCGCTTGCCCGAGCGAATCACCCTGAAGTTTATCCATCGGCGGAAAAAGACTGGGACCACGCGGAGCCGATCATCTCTCAGCAACTCGGGCCCGACGGTTTACGGGTTATTCGAACGATATTCCTCGAGAGTTGTGCTGGGTACGTCGGCGTCGTGCGCGCGATCTTTCGCGGGGGAACGATGCTCGACCCGGAGTATCGTCAATATTCTCATCGCCACACCGGCCTTATTCAGCGCAATCCATACATCGCACAATGTCGACCACACCTCGAGAAGCGACTCACGGCGTTCTACGAAGAGCTCGCCCGATCGCCGGTCATATCGCAGCAACAGATCGCGACACTCGCCCACGAGATTATCCCGTCTGCCGGCTTTAGCGGCGGCATTGTCTACACGATCGAGCCGGCGGTGTTACGACTCGTGCCTCAGCTTCTTTTCGGACAACGCCACGGACAGTCGAACGAGTGGATCGATGCGCAGGTGCTTTCCGAACCGGTGGCCCGAGCGTTTGAGAGTATTACTCCGATCACCACCGAATACACCGTTCAAGAGCATCGAATCGTGTCGATCGCCGGAGTGCTCGGATACTCGCAGCGGGTTGGCGTGGTTTACCTCGAGGTTCCGCGGGAAAGCTTTCTCCAAAGCTCAGCCGCTTTCATGGTCCACTTTAAGGCGATCTCTCAGACCTTCAACGAGTGCCTCAAGCTCGGCTGATGAGGGCGACAAAAAACTGAAAATCAAACGTCATCAGCTAGTTAGGCGATCCGCTCGAACCGCACGGGGCACCGCGGTGACTTTAGAACGAAACATCAGTACAATCAGAGTGTTGCGGATGCTCTTTTCGGACCGGCCAGAGTGGCGGGTACCTCGGTGCTGTAAAAGCGCATCAGCTCCTCCACACCCACCGAACAAGAAATCCGCGCGTGTAACCCGTGGTCGAAGGCGGCCTTCACCCACCCCAAGGTGCCTGTCATGGTAACGGCGTCAAACGATCTCGTCGACCTTAAGGTTGTTGCGACCGATCAACCGAATCGAGCCGAGCTCGCCTGGTCGAGTGTGCGTAGCCCTACCCAATCCTCAGCGGTCTTCAAAGTTTCGGGGGAGACGGTGCGAGTCGCACTTGTACCGAATACGGAGTTCGTTCCCCGCGATCCTCAAACCGCGAATGAATACAACGCCGCCGTGAAGGTTATGTCCGAGGCGGCCCGCCTCACCCAATCGCTCGCCGATCGCTTAATGGATCCACTGGATGGAAAAACGATCGGGCTTGTTCGTGGAATCATCGAACACCGTACTGCTCTTCCCGCTCAACTGACCACCAAGCTCGATGGCTACCTCTACCGAATCCTCTCTGCCGGTGGCGCGATTGATTGTGTGAGCGGCGCGGTTATTATCCCACCGGTGCCTCGAGAGGCACTAGCGACCGCTCTCGCCAATGTCCCCGAGTTGCAACACCCCCACTTCGATCTCGCCACCGTCTTAACCCATCTCTACGATCCGCGCCCCTCGATCGGCCAAGGCCACTTTGTTTTTAAAGCGCGCTCTGACTGGGATCACTTTTGTGAGGCTGTTGAGGCGCACCACCCAAAGATTGCGCGCACCACCGCAGAGCTCCGCTCGATATTTGAAACGGCTATCGCGACCGGCGACATCTCCCCCGCGGAACTATCGACTTATGAAACGCTCAGTCGTGAGATTCTCACCGCTCAAGAGGCTACCCTTGAGGACCTTCTTGCGAAAGCCCACGGAGCCTTTGATCCGTGCACCCGCGTCTATATCGAGATCCGCCCTGGCCTTGCTCCCGAAATTACGGTGGTCCCCTATTCGGGTGAGTTCCGCGCGGAGCTCACTCGTCTGAGCGGCCATCTTTTGACCGCTGAAAATCTCCTGCCCGCCGAAGCAACGCCGCTGCGAGAGCTTATCAAAAGCCAAGTCGGCTGGTGCCTAGCTCCGAGTACCACCCCACAGTGGGGCCTGCCGAGCGAAGCATGGATCGACACGACCCACTCCAACACCGTTCTCGATGTTCAGTTTAACTGTGGCGAGATGGTTGCTCTCGTCGGAGAGAAACGAAATTTCCAACTCATCATCGCCCAATATCTCCCCGCCGAGGAAGTGCGGGCACAAGGCTTCGACCTACCCCCGACCTCGTTCCCGCACGGTTTCGGCTCCCCCGAAGTGCAAACACCCTTCCTGCGTCTTTTGGACAGCGCCGGAGCCGCCCGCTACGGAGCCGCCTCACGCGAAGAATCGATAACGCCGGTTGCTCCGCGGGAGAACGCTCTCGGCTCAGCCGAGCAAACGGTCGAATTCATTAAACGACCTGTTTTCGTCAACGTAGTTCCCCTCGGTGTGACCCACGCGATGGCATCCCTCCGCGAGATTCCCCCAACGCTCATCGACGAGCTCGCCCGAGCCAGTATTATCGCCGACAGCCTCAAGGCAGCGAACACAGCCGACTCCGATGCGCGCTACATCTCGGGACTTCCTGGAGACATCGCCGCTCACGCCTACGTGATCGCCGGGGCGGTGGGGAATGCCACCCGCTATGATCCCGCAACGGCTCAACTAGTTCTCAACATCCTGGCGGGGTACGAAGCCCTGCTGGCGCTCCGCTCAGGAGGGGCGGGAGCGCTTGAGCGAGCGACCCTTGGTGTCCTTCAGGAACTTGAACGACGAGGCGTTTTGACGGTCGATGTCTCCAGCGGGGAGTTTAAGATTACGGCGTTCGACCCCGTGAAACTCCGTGAGATCGCGGTACGGTTGCAGCATCAGCTTCAACTGTGGCAACTTGGCATACCGCTTTCACTCCAAAAGACACTCCTCGATCGTGCGAATCTGGATCTATCAGTCGCCTCGATGGGGCTGGCGTTTGCGCGTGACCTTGATCAGATTACCCGACGACGCCTCCGTGAGGAGGCTCGGCCAGAGATCGAAGGGTGGTGTGATCCTCAAACCCTCGCGCCGATCTGTCAGAAACTGACAGCTCTCCTCGATACCGCTCCGCTAGAGCGAATCGTTGCCGAGGTCCCCTCCGATCCCGCTCTTCGAACGCTTATCCGCACTTCTGAGCGACCCCCCGGTGACGAGTGACTCTTTCAGAAAGTTTTTTCACTTTCTGAGAGAGTCACGAGCCCGGCCAGGGATGGCCGGGCAGCCGCCGTAGCGGAGCGAAGGCGGCTGGAGCGACGCGTAGAACAGGCCCGTTATCGGCCTTTTCGAAGCTTGGAGCGTGCTTTCCGCAGGACAGGAGGTCCGGGGGAAAGCCGCTAAAAAACGAGTGCGCCTTTCACGCTGCATGGTGAAAAAACCTATTGAAAGCGCACGAGCCTGCCCGAAAAACCTCTCGCAGGTGATAAACTCTCGCAGGTGATAAAACTGACGGGACGGGATCGGAGAAATCCGCTGACTCAAAATACACCGAACGAATGGTGACGGATTTCCCCCTACCCGCTTCTACGTTACACTCCCTGAGGAGGCTCCATGACGACACCGCATATCACCACAACGGTAACCGCTGCATTCACCAACGCCACACTGCCCCCGCGCCCGGCAGCGTTTGAGCTCCTTGGTCCAGCTCGCACCAATATGAACGCCGCAAATCCTCAAACTCAAAACGTCAAGCTGATCATCGTTCCCGATGCTCGAGCGATGGCGCTGAAAGGTGCTGACGAATTCGAGAAAACGCTTCGGGAAAAGCCCAACGCTGTGCTCGGACTCGCCACCGGCGGAACGATGGAATCGCTCTACCCCGAGGTGATTCGCCGATTCCAAGCGGGAAAACTCTCCTTTCAAAACGCTACGACCTTCAACCTCGATGAATATTTTCCGCTCGAGGCGGAGCACCCCCAAAGCTACCGTCGCTTCATGCTCGAGAAGCTTTTTCAGCATGTTGATCTGACGTTGACCCCAATTGAAGGGGCCCGGTGGGGCCAAACTTTTGTACCAGCCGCAGCCGACAAACGGATCGGTGAGGCTTGCCTCAGCTACGAGCAAGCGATCGTGAAAGCGGGAGGGATCGATCTTCAGATTCTTGGAATCGGTCAAAACGGGCACATCGCATTCAACGAGCCGGGGGCATCTCCATGGTCACGAACCCGCGTGGTGAAACTCGACGAAGCTACTCGGAGGGTGAACGCGCGATTCTTTGGCTCCCTGGACGAGGTACCCGGATATGCGCTCACCATGGGAATCGCAACTATCCTGGAAGCCAAGCGCATCGTGCTCTTTGCGAGCGGAGCGGGCAAAGCTGCGGCAGTGAGAGCGGCGCTCACCGGTCCGGTGAATTCAGCTTGCCCCGCATCGTACCTCCAACTCCATCCCGAGGTGACTTTTATTGTCGACCGAGCTGCCGCCGCCGAACTCGACCTCCGTTGACGCACGGACGATCTCCGCATCTTACGAGGACTCTCTGATCTACGCGGTGCTTACGAGAGACTCTTCTAAGCCCGCGAGAGCTGGAATTGCCCGATCATCCTGTGAGGGCTCTCAACGGTGTGATCGTATTTTCGATCGATCGCCTCCTGACGAGTGGCTCGAGAAGTCCGCGCGGAGACAGAGAGAGTTAACGGTGCGCGCTCTGTGGAACTACGCGCCCCCCTTGAGCCCCGCCACCGTCTGCTGCACAAAATCGGTCAGGGCAAGCTCACTTGTGATCGCAGCACGCGCCGGCAACAGCTCCGGCCAGTGCGCGGTGCCCTCCCACAGAACCGTCTTCAAGTGACCCATCGCGGCGCCATGGTAGCCCGCGAGCCGACGCGCCATCGCGGCGACGGCGGTGTCAAGTTCTTCGATCGATGGATAGATGTCTACATACAAGCCACGCGCCTTCGCCCAAGACGCCTCGCGCCAATCCGCGTCTATGGCCATCTCCCCGAATGCAGCCGATCCGATCTTACGTTCAACGACTGGACCGATAATAAATGGACCGATTCCGATCGCCAACTCGCTCAGACGTGCGGAAGCCGTCGCCGTTGCTAAGGTATAATCCGCAGCCGCCGCGACACCGACCCCACCTCCAGCAACCTTACCTTGCACCCGACAGATAACGAACTTGGGACACCGACGGATCGCCAGGATTAAGGTGGCAAAGCCGCTAAAAAAATACTTTGCTTCCTCGAGATTTTTAACCGCACACAGCTCATCGAACGAGGCACCTGCGCAGAAAGCCTTATCGCCCTCACTCTTCAGCACCACAACTTTAACCGCCGCATCTTCCCCAACTTGATCGATCGCTGCTGCGATTTGGCGTAACAAAGCCCCCGGGAGCGAGTTGCTACGAGGGTGAAAAAACGACACCGTTGCGACCCTTTCTGTCACCGCAGTCGTTACCGCTCCAAGCTCATTGACCATCTCGAAAAATCCTCCGTTACCGGCTTCGCACTACCATGCTTTCCTTTCGATATCAGGCAGTCTATCGTGTTCCATATGGAATTCAAGGCGAAGGTAAAGTCCGAACTCGAGGCCAAAGTAGCCTGGCTGAAGGCTCGTTCGAACGAGACCCTTGGCCATACAATTGGCATGGTGTACGAGGAGCTCGATACTGAGCGTGTCGTTGCAACGATTCCGGTCGACTCACGCACGAAACAACCGTTTGGTCTCCTTCATGGGGGAGCCTCGGTGGTGCTCGCTGAGTCGCTTGCATCGGTGGGCGGTTGGCTCAACGTAGACGAAACCAGATTCGCAGTGGTTGGAATCGAGATAAACGCCAACCACATGAAGGGGGTTCGCGACGGTATCGTTCGTGGCGTAGCTCTGCCTGTTCATCGGGGCCGTTCGACTCAAGTTTGGGAGATTCGACTGTCCACGGAGGCTGGGGAGCTCGTCTGTATGTCGCGCTGCACCCTCGCCGTTGTGCCGCTACGAGCTTAAAGAAGAGCGGTGCGTAAGGAACCGGTCCTGCGGTAAGATAAAGCCAAATCGCTGGCTTAACGAGCCCCCGCAATCCACCAACCCTTGTGATTCGCATGGCACGCAAGAAGACCCCCCCACCCCCATCAACGAAGGCCCGAAAAGGCTCCCGTCAAAAGCGTCTCCCAACCGACATCGTTCTTTTAGGTGAACTTGAAGAAGCGATCAGCCGGCTCGCTGATTCGCCGCGATTCGACTTTCTCAAGAACCTGATCGTTGCAGAGTTTACCGCCGCGCGAAAATCGACCTCGCTCACTGGGGTCACCTTGGGCGATCTGAGCGAGCGGCTGCGTGACTCCAAATCACTCGGTGAGGATATCGCCATGCTCGCACCGGAGGACCATGAGCAGCTCTTAAAGACCCTCTCCGATCTCGGGGCTGGTCCGGCGGCCCCCCTCCAGCCGATCCCGCCGCCCCAAGAGACACAGCGCCCAAGCAGCCAGGACGGACCCCGTCTGAGTTCAGTGGAGGCGGAGCAGCGCCTCACGGCGGCGATCACGGCGCTGAGGAACGCACCGAATTTTCATCGCATCAAGCTGTCCCGCCTCGGCGATTTTTGGGACGAGGGGTGGCCCCGCGCTCCGTTCGAGGAAGCGCTGACCCTCCAACAGATCACCGAGATGAAGGTCGCTGTGATGCTCGAAAAACGCTCTTTCAATGGAGCAAAAATACTGAATGTGGTTCACGCGCTCGAACGTGCCAGCGCGAGTGTTACACCGAGCAAACATATCGATGCCAGCACAGGGCGAGAGGAACAGGCACGAACGAATCGACAGATTTCCGTCACTCCGGAGCTCACGTTTGCCGATCGAACGAACACTAAACTCCCCGCTCACGCGGTAGCGGCGTTACGGTACCTCGAGACGCTCATCGCCACGTATGGCAACAGCGAGCATCCGCTCGCGCGCCTCCTCGCGAACCTCCCCGCAACTGTCACCGCCCCGGAGATAGCCGTAGCCTGGTTTCGCCAGGATTCAACAAACGATGTCGTTGCAACTGTTCTGCAGCTCGCTCCAGTTATTACCAACGAGCTTTTCGCGAGCGCAAATACTAAGATTGCCAAGGTTTTTCATGAGGTGGCACCGCGAGAATATCGGAGCTGGCTTCTCGCCCTCCAGGGCCCTGGTATCACCCTCGATCATCTCCTCTCCCCCTACCCCGCGGAGCCTCTACCCCTCGAAGTGAACAGCGGACTGGGACGGATAGTCTTGAGTGCACTCGGAGCGACGCATCCAACGATCTTTGGACGCACTTGCGAACGCTACTATACCAAGACCGGCGAGGCAGCGGAGCTCGTCGTGCGCCGACTTCTCAACGCCCTGCCTCTACCCGCGAAGCAGGTCACCGACGAATTAGCAGCGCTCTTACCTTTTTTCGACGCCGCAGAAATTCGCTCATTGATCGCTCAGCGTGCGACCTTCAACGAACGTGAACAGATCTGGCTTAGGAAATAGGAACAGGGGCGGAGGCGCTTCTTTTTAGGCCCCCTGGAGCAATCGCTTCAGATACTGTCCGTACGCATTCTTCTTGAGGCTTTCAGCGTGCTCCGAGAGCTTCTCGGCGGAGATGTAACCCAACCGATAGGCGATCTCTTCAACACACGCTACCATGAGACCCTGGCGCTCTTCGATCGCTTGGACAAAAACAGAGGCCTGCAGGAGCGACTCATAGGTACCGGTATCGAGCCAGGCCACTCCACGACCGAGCCGCTCAACATGAAGTTTCTGCGCCTTCAAATAAGCGAGATTAACATCGGTAATCTCGAGCTCCCCCCGGGGTGAGGGCTTAAGGTTCTGAGCTATCGAAACAACTTCGTTATCATAGAAATAGAGCCCCGTTACCGCATACGGCGAGGGAGCTTTCGTGGGCTTCTCAATCAGATTAACCGGGCGACCGTGCGCATCGAACTCGACAACTCCGTACCGCTCCGGATCTTTCACTTCATAGCCGAAGACCGTTGCACCGGCGGTTCGTGCCGCAGCCGAACGGAATTGATCGGGCAAACCGTGGCCGTAATAAATATTATCTCCGAGTGCTAGCGCGACACGATCACGCCCAATGAATCGCTCGCCGATCAGGAAAGCCTGCGCGAGCCCCTCAGGTCTGGGCTGGATTGCGTACTCGATATTCATCCCGAGCCACGCCCCATTACCGAGGACCCGCTGAAACGACTCTTGGTCGTGAGGTGTCGTGATCACGAGGACATCGCGGATCCCCGCGAGCATGAGGCTCGAGAGCGGGTAATAAATCATCGGCTTATTAAAGATCGGAAGGAGCTGCTTACTCACGCCGTGAGTAATCGGATGCAGTCGAGTCCCCGAGCCACCCGCCAGGATGATGCCGCGCAGAGCGGAATTAGTCTCGTTCTTCATATCACTTTCCGAATCCGGATTAGGGGCTCGACGTGGTTCCACTCGCGCCCCCCGGTACCGGGGTACCGAATTCAACCGAGAACCGCACCTGCGAGCCGATATCCTTTAGCCCCTCCACCGGGATATCGAGTGCTTTTTGCTCCCCCGAGCTGCCGAGCATCTCAATCTTTAAGACCGGTTTCGGCTCACTCCGTCCATCCGATTGCATCGTCACTCGTGGGGATAGAGAAATCACCGCACTCGCCGGGCTGGACCCGCGATCGTTCTCAGCGGAAGACGGCACCCCGACCGCTTCCGTCTCTGTGGCGGTCTCATCTCGTCGGCAGCCGGCGAGAGCTGCCACACCGACGAGAAGGACACCAAGACATGCAAAGATCGACAGCTTATAAACGCTCATTCAAAGTTACCTTCAGCCTGAAGAGGTTTGAAAAGTGCGCGCCTGCCCATTCTTAAAACCGCCTCAATAGATTCAGCAAAGGTCGAAACGCTCAAAAGAGCGCACTCCGCCGATAACCAACTTGACCGCTCTTCCCCTAAGCCCTATGTTTTAACACATCATGGCGCCACACGCTAACCATCCAGTTCAACCTCTGAGGGGCAGCGCCAACGTAGGCTCGCCACTTTTCATAAGGACGTTGTGGGTCATTCTCTGCCTTTTCCCCCTTGAGCTGCTTGGGCAATTGACGGCCCCAACGGCGACACCGGACTCCAATCCCGCCCCTCAACCTTGCCCGTGTCACTGCGCGGGCCAATTCGGTGGACCACCTGCTCCGAACCTCGAATCGTACCGAGATTCTAACTGCCCAGCATCGATGTTTAATTCGTGTCGCTGCGATCCGGCTACCAACGGACCACTGTGCGGCTATACCTCGGAGGGGATGAACACCTACGAGAATTACCAAAATGCTTGTATCGCCTGGCTTAACGCCCAGTGCCCCTGTCCGGAAAATACGCTTCCACGGAACCCCGATCAATGCTGCCCCCTGCCAAGCGAGTGTCCGGGCGAGGACTGCGGTTTTACCTCCCTATTTGACTGTGGTCCGCTCTGTGCGTTCTTCGAGCAATTCTTCGGCTCGGTCTGCAGTATGCTTCAAGCCGAGATCGCTGGCGGCGAAGAGCGCCGCTGCGTTACTTTAAATGCGTCGGCAGGGAGCGCTTCCTCAAGTGCCACGCTCTGCTGCCCTGAAGGCTCGCATATCTCCGGATGCGAGCCGTGGGCCGGTGACGGCGGCGAACTTAACGGGCAGTGCGAAGTTATTTACCCCAACTCAGGGTGCTTGGCCGTGTTGTATGTATGTCGATGCCCTGGAATAAAGCTCCAATGCACCCCTGACGGCTCGCCGACGCCGACACCAATACCATCCCCAACTCCGACGAACACGCCCCCTCCGGAATCAACATCGACCCCAACCCCGACACCTCCAGATGGAGCCACCCCAACGCCAGCCGGGAAGAAAGTGTTTATCCGCAGTTAGCCGGCCTGCACGAGGCTGGCGCGCTGAGAGTCGCATTCACCGGGACTTCCCCTCGCACCGGGAATCTCCTGCTAGGCGATGCCGCGAATCGGGGTTAAAATTCAGATCATCGACGCAACGCGATCAAACACCTCGGAGCGTTGCATAGCGTTCAAAGAAATAGGCGCCCCCGCATGCTCAAGCCACGTCCACACCAGCTACAGGCCTGGCTTTAAGGGATTGAGCCCTATCGAGAAGCGACTATCGTTCCCTGTTACCTCACCGTGTTGATCAAGCTCCGGCGCATCGAGCCGGAGAAAAGCAGCCTTCACCGACCACCGCTTCGTCACATCGAGACCAGCAAGATTGAGATCCGCCGACGCCCCCGTAGCTCGAGGGAGAGCGCAATACTATCCACGAACGCGGCCGGCGAGGCGGCGATCCCTTCCTCAAACTGGAGCCCCACTTCATGCGGACGCGCCTCGATCGTCGGGCTGCGGTGCTCAGTCAATGCGAGATCCACGAACCACCCATTGAAACTAGCGAGTCTAACAAAAAATGCCCCGATACCGTACGGCCACTACGTGCGGCCGTGTGCCAGCGGAGCAAGACTCCAAGACGTCCGCATACAAATGATTTGCCAATCCGTCAGCCATTTGACTACGACACGAGTTCCCGGTGCAAAAGAAGAGAACCCGTTTATGTCTCTCCGCAGCAGTGACGCCCCCCACACTTTAATCTCCATCTGCACGAAGAGACGATCGTATTAACGTCAGAGGGGTTACCGCTCCCTACTCTCAACCGGCCTCTCCCCGTATACGGTCAAACTCCAGATCACCGGCCCCTGCGACTTCAGGGCTTGCATCGCCGTTGCATCAAGATACTTGGCCAGAACATCATCGGGGATAGAGATCGGCTTCTCGATCTGAATCCTCACATTTTGAAACCCTTGGCGCTCGATAGTTGCCAGGTAATCCGTCTTTAACATCGCACCAGCGACACACCCTGCATACATCTCCGCTGCGCGCTGTAGCTCCCCTGGAAGCGGCGATACAAGCACGACATCAGAGATCGAAAAATGAGCGCCCGGCTTTAGTATTCGAAAAATTTCGCGGAAAGCGCCCGCTTTGTTTGGAACGAGGTTGAGAACACAATTACTGATAACAACATCGACGCTCTTCTCGCTCAGCGGCATCGCCTCTATCTCACCGAGCAAAAACTCTACGTTCTGGACCCCGAGCGCTGTTGCGTTGGCTCGCGCCTTCTCAATCATCTGGGGGGTCATATCGATACCGATTACCTTGCCAGCCGAGCCGGTAAGACTTCGGGCAACAAACGCATCATTACCGGCGCCAGAGCCGAGATCGACCACCACATCTCCCGGCTTAATCGCCGCGTACTCGGTAGGGACACCGCATCCGAGTCTGAGGTCTGCCGCTGCAGTATACCCCGTCAAATGCGAATAATCCTCGGCAAAGATGGTGTAGTCAGCCGCATTCGTCTCAGCGACACCACAGCACGTCGTTGAGCAGCAACTGCTCGACCCGCCAGCAATCTGACCATATTTTTCACGGACGAGTCTCTTGAGCTCTTCGGCAGATTCCATCACGTCCTCCTTCATCAACAACACTTCTTTAACTTTACAACCCCCGCGTGTATCCGGCCAACGAACGCCGGAAAGACCTTTTGAAGCTTCGCTATCCCTGCCTCGTTAAGGCAATAACACGTCTTAGGGCCAACGAACTCCCCCTCTATCAAACCGGCTAGGTGCAAGGCCCTTAAATGCTGGGAAACCGTCGACTGAGATAGCGGTAACTCATCCACTATCTCCCCGCAGATACATCGACGTCGAGCGGCGAGCACCCTGAGAATTGCAATCCGAGCAGGATGCGAAAGCGCCCGCGCTAGCTCAGCAAGGGTGACATCGCTCTCCGGGAAATCGTTTTTCTTTGGGGCGACCATTATCGTATATCGTAGTTATACGATAAGAAATATAAGTACTGAACCGGAAAGTCAACTAAAAATACCTCTGCGGACCGCCGCCCGTCATAGCCAGCGCACTTACCGTCTTCCCGGTATAGTCAAATCGCATCTCGAAAGACGCGCACCAGCTCGTCGTGAGCGAACGTCCATGCTATTGACGTGCCGGCTCAGAGAGATCGCTGTCCGTGCCGTCGGAGGGGGACACGCCACGGGAGGGCGTTCGACGCTCGTTTTCGCTTATGGAGCGAAATGGCTCGCGGGAGCTGAAACCTTCGGTGCGGTTTCGAATAATACGATAGTTGCTACCGGCATACGCCGAGGAGAAGAGGCTCGGGCAGTTTTTCGTAGATCCGTCGAAGCGCGGCATGGGGTGTGGCAAGCTCCTAGTGAGACATCTTGAGGATTTTGCAAAGAGTCGAGGGGCTACTGAGGTACCTCTGCGATCGAGTATTACCTCGAAGAAGTTCTACGAAAGAATTGGATATCACCCGCAAGCAGATACCTATGGTGCGGTGGGAGGTCAGATGATTCTTATGAGGAAGAAAATCTGAAGACTTATGTTGCTATAGCAACTTTCATGCGTCCATACCGATTAAATAGGCATGGTGTATGTGTATATCTTGAGAAGTATTGGGTGGCAGGGGCAGCTGTACATCGGCAGCACCACTGATCTAGCTGCTCGCCTGATTGCCCATAATCAAGGCAAATCACCTCATACTGCGAAGTTCAGACCCTGGGAGCTCGTATATCACGAGCACCACGAATCCCAACAAATCGCCCTGAAGAGGGAAAAACAGATCAAGAGATGGAGTGGGAAGAAGAAGCTGGCTTTAGTTTCTGGAAATTTGGAAGCGCTTAAGGAGCTTGCCAGGAGAACGGTAAAATAAAAGGACCGCTCGACTCGCTCACACGGTCGCATGCCTGCCCTTCGATGCGGTCGCTACGCTCCCTTACTCAGGGCACTCGACTCGCTCAAGGGTTGAGTGGCCTGCCACGAGCGAGCGGAGCGATTTACAGACAGCCCTTCGATGCGGTCGCTACGCTCCCTTACTCAGGGCACTCGACTCGCTCAAGGGTTGAGTGGCCTGCCACGAGCGAGCGGAGCGAGTCGAGTGGAGGTGGGGGGAAACGATTACTTTGACCATTTTCGTACCTAACCATTCAGGAGTATTGAAGATTTTTAAGCCGCTCTACCCTAAAGTGTGCCACTAAGTGTGCTAAAAAGTGGTACACAATGCAACTCTTCACTTAATTCCAGAATATAGACCATCCACGAGTGCGCGTTGTGCTTCAGAATTAACATCTACATAGCGTTGGGTCACCGCCAAGTTTTTATGACCGACAAGTGCCATTACATCACGAAGAGATCCACCGACAGTTGAAGTACGCCGCGCACAGTTAGTGATAAAGGTTCGTCTGCCCGAATGAGATGAACAACCGACAAAGCCCAGCTTGAAATAGAGCCTTTTGAATAGCACCACGATAGCGTTAGCACTGAACTTTCCTGATCGTTCGGTTTGAATTACATAATCTGAAAAAGCGTTAAGCCGATCTCCAAGATAATCACTCAGACGAGTTCTAAGCAGTTTATTCATCGGTATAAGCCTGCCAGAGGTGCCCTTTGAAGCCTTATCTTCCAATGCGATTACATCGCTGATTTGACCGTTAGAGTTCACGATCATACTTACCTGTAGTTCAGCAATCTCTTTTGCTCGCAGACCGTGAAGAGAAAGTAAAAACATCACCTGATTTCGTAGTGAGTTGCGTGGACAACTTTCAAGATATTTGAGAACCGCTTTCACCTGCTGATCACTTAAAACCTTTGCTTGCTTCTTCAACATAAAAACCTCACTTGAATGTCATTATTTCTGAAGGAGGTATCGTAAGATTATCAGTTCCAATGAACGTCTGCCTGCCACGAAGTAAAAGCCAAGTCGCCTAGATGGGTTAGGTCAGAGCGTCATATATTGTGTCTTCTGTTATCAGTCTAGAGCTATCCAAGATCACGAACCCCCGACTAAGACCCTTAAATCGGTCAAATAACGATCTTTTCAGGTCAATTTTTCAAAAAAAGTTCTCCAATGACCAAAAAACTGACCCTTTGTTGCCTAAATATTCTGTGTACAGCGTTGAGACACCAACCATTTTTTGAAGGTTAAAAATATGTATTACGAAAGCAAAAGTTTCTACGACCGCCGCAAAGAACTTAAAGAAGCGATTAGACAACTTGTCCATTCAACTCACCCAAAGGTCTTCGCGACAGCAGTTATCAATGATTTCTCATCACCCGAAAGAGCAAGAAACCTCATCAAGCGATTTCACAAAAATGTTGACTATACGTTTTACGGTAAGAACTTCTATAGGGTAAGCAAAAGCAAGCGAACCTTCTTCTTTGCTTTTCCAGAAAAACTGAACTCCAACTTTCATTATCACCTTCTATTGACTCCACCTATCGGTAAAACTGAGCATTTTATTGAAATCGCCAACCCGATTTGGAAGAAACTTTGTCCAGCAGGTAATATCAAAATTGATTTAATTAACACTGAAGAAGATTTACGAAAGGTCTCCTTCTATACGACAAAAGACTGCTTCATAGAGCAAAACTTTGAGAACTTCATAATTTCCACAGAGTTTTGCTCGTAAAGACCACACTGGGTATCAGCTACGCTGTTTTCGTTGCCGCGGTCGTCTTGCTTCCTTATCGGTTTGAGTGCCGCAGTGTCATTGCTTTATCCAAAATCTGAAACAAAGTCATTAACAGATGCCAACGAGCAAAGCGAGTAATTGAACGTAGCGCCAGCAAGTTCAATTCTTCAAGACCCGATCCTATAAATACAAAGTATATAAAATTAAAAACATTAAAAGAGCATTGCCTATGTCCATTAACAAGAAAGAGATAGCCCAACTTAGACTTTTAATTCCAAGTGAGATGGTAGAAGAGTTAGACACTATAGCCACATCAAGAGACACCACTCGCCTAGCTTTGATAAGACTGTACCTGCGCAATCAAATTGACCAAGAGTTGAGCCAGTTAGAAATCTATTTCCAAGAACGAGATCGCAAAGACCGAACACACCGCCGCCTTCAGCAGCACTTATCCGATAGAGAGAGATAAAGTGCCGAAGTTAATATCCAAAGCTGAACTACTGCGCCAGATCAACAAAGCCGACATTTTAGAGGTGATAACCGAACTCGTCCAGCGCGCTGAACCTGATCCACAAAGGAACGCTAAAATTAGTGCGTTTATCAAAAAAGCCAAAGCGCACTTTGCCGATCACAGAGACGTCATATTGATTTCAATCAAGATAAAATGAAACCGAGAAAATCATTCGCCGAGCATATCTCCGATAACCGCCCAGAGAGCAAAATAGATGAAAGCCTTGTCGGAAAGGGGTTTGCCATAGGTCAAAACCGTCAACACGCCGCCAATAAGACAAAACTTCTTAGCGCACTTAGTCAGATCCAGAACGATTGCCGTCAAGGGGTGCGCGAAGATGATCAGAATAAAAAGATTGATCTGATTTTTCAGGTTGCGTTTGAGTTTGCTGGTGCGATGAAGATTTATGCTGAGATGTCCGCGAGCACGAATAATATTAGCACTACTGGTGTTCTTGATGCTGAAAATATTCAGAAAACGATTGAGAAAATCCTGTCAGCGAAATCAAAAAAGCAATGAACCTTCCTAACCAAATTAACGCGCAAAAAGGTGCGGTTTCCATCGTTCAATGAGCCAAACCGCCGAGGTTAAAGTCAGTGCTAGCGCCGAGATGAGAACAACGCCAAACACTACACGCGCCATATCGTAAAGCGAGCCAGCACCTAGAATGTAGTGCCCGAGCCCCGCCTGCGAACTAACAAACTCACCAATAAAAGCTCCGACAATCGCGAGCCCGATACTCATTTTGAAACCCGCCGATACCCAACGTAAAGCACCAGGAACAATTATTTTCTTGATGAGAATAAACCGTGAAGCGTTCAGTGTTCTCGCATATTGCGAATACTCCGCAGAACAGTGTCGTGCTCCTTCGTATGCTTGTGCCAATGCCACAAAGAAAACAGCGAACGCCGACATAATCACCTTAGAAAGCAATCCAGTGCCAAACCAGATAATAAGCATCGGTGCGATAGCAAATATCGGTATAGAACCAAGAATCACAATATATGGTCTAGATATTTTAGCGACTGCTTCGTTTGTCCAAAGCAGTAATCCGATCAGAGTGCCAATAGTAGACCCCAAAAGCAGTCCCAGTATCGCTTCATAAGAGGTGATAAAAATGTCATTCCAGATCGAAGTGCCCTGAAGTTCAGCGTATGCGACTTCAGCGATCAAAGATGGGGAGGAAAAAAGAAACTGAAGTCGTTGATCATTGTGTACAAAATACTCCCAAAGCAAAAGAAACAGAATGCCTGGTAGAAATCCTATAAAGAGTTTTGCCTTCTTCATAACACCCCCGCTGAGCCGCCACTTGCGCCCAATGCTCTCAGAAGTGCCTGAAGAATAAAATCAAATGAAGATTGTCGGTCTAAGGATCCATCTGCTTTCGCGTCCGCGCCACTGACAAGATTAAATCTTTCTACTATCTTTGACGGTCTTCTGCTTAGAGTAAAAACTACGTCTGATATAAAAACCGCTTCCTCCACAGAATGAGTTACCAACAACGCCGCCGCAGCGTGTTCGTGTACATAGTTCCGAATAGTTCTAGCGAGTTCTTTACGCGCCACTAAATCTAATTGTCCAAGGGGTTCATCTAGTAGTAGCAGTGAAGGTTCCGTGATTAGAGTGCGTGCCAGCAATACTCGTTGAGTCATCCCGCCAGACAACTGCGATGGGTATACCGATGAAAAGTCTAGCATCCCAACTTCGTCAAGTAGTGCCCGTGATTTAATCTGTGCTTGATTCTTATCTTCACCGATAAGTTCTAACCCTAATGCGACATTCTCAAGAACAGTTCGCCAAGGGAGTAATCTTTCAGATTGTTGAAGATAGCCAATAGCTCTTCCAGGTCGTGTAATGTTTGAGTGAACTGAACCACCATCGGGTAATTCCAGCCCCGCCAACATCTTTAGAAGTGTGGTTTTCCCGCACCCACTCGCACCCAGAATTGTTGTAATCTTTCCCTGCGATAACGAGAGAGTAAGCCCATCAATAACAGCCAGTAGATTGCCTCCTTTGTCTGAAAAAGACTTAGAGAGGTTCTCAATTGATAAAATGATATTACTATCCTCGCTCACCAAGCGCCTTACTCCTTCAGCGCCTGTTCAGCAAAGCGATTATCCACTGTGAAATCAGTTGCCTGAGGTTTCTTAAGCTCGCCAGAATCAAGACGTGTCTTAAGCGTCCGCTGCCAATAAGAGTCATCAACCTTAACTGACTTCGGGTAAACTCCGAGACTTAGCATCCGATCTACTGCTTTACTCACAACCGCTTCGGTCAAAGTTGGGAAAAGTTTTTTTGATACTCGCAAACAGACTTCCCGATTGCTGTGTAAGAGCCCTAGTGCTTCTTGTAAACTTGATACGACTTTCTGAACTAAGTCAGGTCGTTGTTTAATCGTTGATTCAAGAGTTGAAATCCCAGTGATAGCCTGTGAATCAGTGAACTTATCAAGAGAAAAGTTTACTCTATAGCCCTTGCTTTCTGCGATTGAAACCGTTGGTTCAAGATCCACTGCTATATCTACTTGTCCCGCTTCCAGTGTTGCGAGTTGCGCACCTACACCTGCCTGAACAATTCTCGTACCAGACTTAGCTAGATCGTGATTTTTGACGAACTCTGTTAGTAGCGTGTAGGTGGTAGATGGTGCTGAAAACGAACTGATCCTTAAGCCCTTTGCGTCTTCAGGTTTAACAACGTCTGGGATCTCTTTTTTGTTGGTATATCCTGACAATCCTAATTTAGTGATCATCATCGCAACGATTCTGCCAGGTCCACCTTTCTCTCTTGAGATCGCTGCGAACACTGGGTCGCCGACTCCGAACATCGCATCACCGCTAATAACGGTAGCAAAAATCTGATCATCATTTCCCACGAATCTTAGATCAATGTCTAAACCCCTCTTCGCAAACAGCCCCTCTTCCATTGCGATATAGAGAGGTAGATAGAGAAGAAACTTTTCCTTGCCGAATTGAGAGATAACAACCTTTTCGGTCTTCACCTCTGTGGTCTTTGACTCAGATTCAGCCGCTACCGTGTGAGTCAGTCCAAAACTAACCAGAAGTGTAAGAATGAAATAATAGATCGCCCTACGCCGAGAGAAGCTAGCCATAATTGCTCCGTTAGTTTGAAAATTAAATCAGCAATGTAATGGAGCACTTATAACATATAAGTGCGTTTGATGATACTTAGCAAAGTATGAGTTTGAACTCTGTGTTTAAGAAACTCTAATAACCCACTTATTGATCTTCGGGTTCAATAAATGTGAAAAATCCAAGTGATACTTGAGATGTTCCACGGCTTCGTGAAGCGATTTAATACTTATCGTATGAGCATAGGTCTTCATCGTCTCCGACTGACCTTTTTCGTGCCCAAGAAGTTGATTAATCACTCTCTCGTGTAATAGAGGTGCGGTTTTCGCTGCCAGCACCGTGCTTACTGTATGCCTGAAGGAATGAAAGCCTTTCAGTTCGCGCTTGGGGTCAAGAGGTCTTACTCCGCACCGTTCTTGATACTCACAGAACCATTTTGAAGCACTGCCACCGTACCCATCACGATGTTTTTTCAAATGCGTGAAGAGCCTTTCTTCTTCGCGTGATTTTTGTTCAGTAACAAAGTTCAAGAAACCAAGTTCAATAAGTTTACTGTGAATTGGTACATCTCTGATGCTGGTGCGGTTCTTCACTCGTTTATCATCACCATCGCGAATTAAGATCACCCAAATGTTTGAACGCCGAACAATATCTTTACAGTGAAGTTGACAGAGTTCATTTAGTCTCGCGCCAGTGAACATTCCAAGCAGTGGTAGCCAGAAATGATGTGGGTTTTTATGAAGACCTTTCAAATACTCTTCAGACTTAATCAGATATCTAAGTTCTTTATGATTGAAAGGTACTCGCGTCTTGATCTGACCAACGGGTAATTTATAGGTAAGCACACTCCCGATCTCAGTCGTCATAAAACCGTTGAGCCGAGCCCAAGTGAAGAATGTTTTGCCACGTGAAAGATACTTGAGAGCATTACGCCCGCTTAGCCGTTCTTCTTGCGGTATGTTCATTGCGATCAGATCAGCCACTGACTTGCCACGATATTTTGGCATCTTTGATCTGTTTTTTGGTAAAGATAGCACCGCCTCTTTATAAGCCCGCATATCTTCAAGTGTCAGCGAACCGATCTGTTTATCGCCAAGAGCATCTGTGATCAGGTCAAGTAGAAATCTATTTTCAAACTCAGTCTTTGGTCGCCAATGAACACGACTTTCCATACAATACTTTTCAATCACTTCTGAGAGCCGCATCGCCAAAAGCCCTGAAAGACGAGGTTTTCGTTCCTGTCTTCTGCGAGAAGGTTCAGAGAAATGCATTACCTCAAGTGGTGCTTCAAGTTTATTAGTTGCTTCAGCAAGTAGACGCGCAAAGAAATCTTGACGCTGTTCGCGTTCCATCTCATCGCGCTTCATTAGTTCGGTGATGGTGCGCTTCAACCATTCAATCGGGTTATCTTGTTGCTGCTGCTTCATTCCGTATTCAGTGATTAACGCTTCAATGCTGACTAGAAGTCTTCGTGCTCGCTCAACAGCAAGACTACGAAGATTCGTTCCAAGTGATCTTCTGATCTCAAAGCGTTTATCGGAATAACCTGTGAATTTCTTAGGTACTAAGTAGCGAAAATAGTAAGTACCGAAGCGGTTTTTGATGAGAAATGATGGGGTGTAGTGGTTCAAATAGATGCTCTCCTAAAGCGCGTAAAGCACCCTAGAAGAGCGATTTGAGGGTTGGTCAGTGTCTCAGGTGGTGTACCAGTCGGTGTACCACCTGAGCGAACCCCTAACTTTTACATACCTAACCAACTAAAATGATTAGGTAAAATACCCTAGATGGTGGAGGTGGGGGGAATTGAACCCCCGTCCGAGAAGCGTCAGCGATGGCCTTCTACACGTTTAGTGGCCGATTTAATCTCACGCTACGGACTCAAGGTCACAAGATTCCGGAGCGCCAGCTCTTGGTGTTTTGCGCCTAAGCCTAGAGCAAGGCTCAGGTCGCTAGCCCGAGAATATTAAGCCGAATAACAGTTACGGGCGCGCCGTTACTCAACCGACCCAAAGCTATGCAGTGGGTCTTAGTGCCTTAGGCAGCGAGTGCCCGAGGCGCAAAATCATCAGCGTTTGCGTTTGATTTTTTTCCGCTTTTTTACCAGGCCTGCGGACCCTGGACGTGCTTACCATCACCTCAGTACATCCCGTCGAAACCGGTACACCCCCTCATGGAAGGCCGCTTGGACGGCGTTTCCTTATAAGTATAACCACAGGAATAGTAATTTTCCACTCCCGCGTCATCTCAGCGTATGCGCTCTTGCAAAAACGCGCGAATCCTTGGGGATAATAGGCTTAAAGGGGCTGAGGGAGCGGGGGCACCCGGGTGTATGAAAGAAGGACTCGCGGTCCTTCTTTCAGCTCATCTCCCGCCCGACGTTAAGCGAAGAGCCCGCGTGGCCCCGGATAAAGTTACCGAGCGCTGCCGTCGTTCGCTTAAAAGCCACCGGGGTCGTTTGATTCAGATCCGCAAGCGCACGACCGACAAGATAGAGTGCTACCGTGACACCCAGCTGTTTCGTAATCTCCTTCCGAGCGTAGCAGGGCGGGAGCGCTCGCGAGGTTTCCACGTTCAACTGGCCGGTATACGTGACAGCTCGCCCGCCCCACAAAGAGCGGACACACACAGAAAAATTATCCACCCCACCCGGGATATCGAGGCTCGCCCAACCACTTGTCGTCACCGCCGTATGAGCCCCCTTCGTACCCACAATCCCAGCCCGGTACGGCGACGGAACGATCGACGGTGGATTCGCAAGCAGCCCTAAAGCCGCCTCTTCAACGGTGCGGGGCGTCGCGATCGTTTGAGTGTTTAGATACGAGCGATCGACTCCAAAGACCTCTTTAAACTCAGGGGCATACCAGACGACGGCATAATCAACGTAACGGGCCATGCGAGGGACCGATTGGAAAAGGGAATTAATCGCCCCACCGGTAAAGCTCTCACCAAAGATAAAGCCCTCGTGTCCCCCACTCCGAATAAGACTTCTCAATTGGCGAAAGTACTGATCGTTCGTTGTTTTGATGAGACGAATCGAGGCCTCATGCTCCGGAGCACCGCGTGGCCGCTCGGTAAGCAAGATGTCGGCCGAATGACTCTGTAAAACACACCGACTTTGCGAGCGCTGCTCTAGCCACCCCTCAAGATAATGTAACCCCGCAATCGCGGCGGTAATCTGACCGGCCCGCCATACCTTGATGGGATCCCGCTCGACGCACGGCGGAAAATAAAACTGACTCACCGAACCATCGGCTCCGCGGTCGGAGAGATAGACCGTCACCCGACGACTATCGATCGAACCGTTAACGCCGAGGATAGTTGTCCCTGGTAGGTTATGAATTTTTCCGAATGCACCGGTAAAGAATTGCATCCGCGCACCGGTCTCCACGGAATGAAAGGAGGCGGTGGCGCTGTCCGATTCACCGAAGAGAAGGCGCGCATCAGCGCTAAAAACGGTGACCCCACCCCGTAAATACCGGCCAGCCCCATTCATGCGGGTGAGTGCATTCGGGATAGCTCCTGGCGAGGCACCATCCTGCACGATAAGGCCGAATCCCTCACGCGCAGCCTCGATAAGCTTCGGATGCATCGCGACGACTAACCCATCCTTGACCCCTTTAAGGCCCTCGATATCAAGTCCAGCTAAAGAGTCGAGAAGGGTTTGAGTTCGAAGGGCCAACTCCTGACGAAAGAGCTGTCGAACCTCAGCGGCCCCCCGCCCCATCGACTCCCCCTCCAAACGGCTGGCCCCCTGCGCCTCAGGCGAGAGCGCTTTGGGTACCTCAGAAGAGGTATCGTTTGCACCGGAAATGGGGTCGATTCCGTTCATACAACTACGCCCTTACCCACCGCGAATTAGACCAGTTTGGAAACACAACTTCACTCATCGCGCGAGTATCGGACCGGCGTAACCGCGATTTCGGGATGATGAGAGGATTAAAGAACGGTGGGGGCTCAATGGAGCGTTCTCGTAGAATAACGGATCTGCGCCACCTCGCCAAGGGGCCGGTTGCGCTGGCGCCCCTTATTCCATCTAATCCCGGCTCCCTTTGATCCGGCAATAACTCGCTGGAACAAGCACATAATCGCGGCCCCGGGAGGGAGTGGGCGGCTCCGCAGCGAGGCAAAATAGTGGCCGGCCACGCGCGACGCACTGAACAACCCGTTCAGTGCTGGGTGCTGGAACGTGTTTGGATTGAGACCCGGCACGACGACGGCTCGTAAAGTGGACGAGCGATAAACTTACCGTTGGGGGTCAAGAGCATTTCGAAAGCAGGGTGATCCGGGAACCCGATCGGAGCGAGATAACCCACCTCTCGATACCACGAAGCAGCAACGCCGTGTCGGTCAGCCAACTCCTTACGGATGAGGTAATAAAGCAGCGAACGATCCTCTAACCGCTCAAGCACATGACGGTCTTTGCGGGTCTCCTCAGCTAGCCCCCGCAAGTTTTCGAGCTCGCTTGCATAAGCACGTGGCGAAAAAAGCGGCCGCACCTCAAAGCTATTGCCATCGTCGAATGATCGCCCTTCCACGAGGGCGACACCTGCGTCGAGGGTGAAAAGCTTCGTCTCAGTCAGTACAACACTTCGATTTCCCGGAGCGGTAAGCTCGATGAGGCCGAGCACCTCTGGAGTCGCGGAGTTACCGTGACGAAAGGAAAACTCAGAAACCACCCGCGACTCAATGATCGAACCCGAATTCTCAGGAAACTCAAAGACCGAACCGAGATGCTCATCGACTAGCTCTCGAAAGCGCGACTCATAGCGGCCCCGCGCTTTATCCGCCATCGCCACCGGACCGTCTCGCTCAACCGCCCGCAGCGCACGTCCCCGGAAACAATCGCGCAGAATCTCTGCCTCGATCTCGCACGTCAATTCGATCGAAGAAAGCAGCAGCTCAGCTTGTTCGGCTGGCGTCGGGCGTTTATCAAACGGATCTGGGCTCAGACAGCTCCCCTCCTCTACGGATAAGATCGGGGATGATAGTCGAGTCGCCACTCTTTTGCATCCATCGAGAAGAATAGCGTGATTTCAGCCTGTTAGTCACAGCCTGTGGAGTCTGGACTAGACTCAACCCTGCAGAAACGCCGTAGCGGCGGAGTCGCTTAACACGCACTCTCCCAGGGCTGCGCGGCGCAAGAGATCAAGGATCGTGGCCATCGACTCGTCCTTTATAACGTATCCAACCGCACCAGCTGCAAGCGCTCGCTCAACGTAATCAGCTCGAACATATCCGCTAAACATAACGACCTTAACTCGTGGATAGCGGTCGGCCACTTGCGTAAGAAGTTCGAACGTGTCGATTCCCGGCATATCGACATCGAGCAGCACGAGGTCCGGCTCCTCATGCTTCAAGATCTCGAATAGCTCTATGGGGTTCTCAGCGCCCCCCAGCCAACGGAAGTTATCGCTCTTCGAAAGCCATCGCTCGATCGCCGACAAAGCGAGGCGATTATCATCTACCGCTACGATACGGAGCGCGCCATCTCCACTCACGCGCCACCTTCAACAACCCGCAAGAGGGTCTCACGTAAAATAATCGGAGCAGGCCGAAAGGGTAAGACGACAACCCGCCCCCGATACCGTTCAGAATCATTCAACGTGGCCGGATCGAAGTGGCGGCTTCCAAGATAGACAACCCGATGCTCCTCGGCCTCGGCGAGGAAATATTCCACCTCTCCACGCGAAGCTGCATCGGTTATCCATACCTCTGCTTGCGGCGTGGCTCGATCGCGGAGAGTTTCCACTCTAAGGTCAAGCCGCTCGGCGATCATCGTCGCTAGAGCCGCCTGGCGCGGTTCCGTAATCGAGATGGCCGCCGAACGTGCCGCCCCACTCCGACGATGAAGGAGCCCCTTCAAAGGTGAAAAACGTGGCAGTCGCAACGTAAATGTCGTACCGCCCCCCTGACGCGATTCAACCGAAACTGAGCCTTTCACAGACTCAACGAGCCCTCTCACAAGGGAAAGTCCCATGCCGGTCGAAATCGACCGACCTTTCGTCGAAAAATACGGGTCGAAGCAGCGAGATTTGACCTCGTCGGTCATGCCGGGCCCGTTATCACGCACTGAGATGAGGACGAATTCACCAGCATCCTCGGGGTCTGCCTCGACTTCTACCCGCACCCATCCATCTGCATCGTGATCGAGCACCTCACCCGCATTTTGAACCAGATTGAATACGGCTTGCAGGAGCTGGTGACGGGGCAGCGCCACTCCGAGGCCGCCGGCGATCTTTGCCTCAAGACGCACACTACGGGGTAGGACTCCCCGTAGAACTCCTTGCGCCTCGGTCCACCAAACCGAGAGGTCCGTCGCCTCTGAGGCTGCACGAGAGCGCGTCGGATCGAGCGCCATCAGTCGCATCCCCGCAGAGAGATTACTCAAGTGATCGAGCGCCTGGCCGATAGCAACGATATCGCCCCGCATCTCCGGTGTCGCCGGCGCAACCGCAAGCGATTCGAGTCGCGCACGGATCGGGAGGACGAGGTTCGCGAGATCGTGCCCCAGACCAGCAGCCAAAGTCCCGAGCGCCGCAAGTCGCTCACTCGAATGGAGGCGCTGAAGAGAATCGGCGAGCTCTCGAGTTTTTTTATCGACGATATCTTGGAGCTTGTCGCGGTGCCGTGACAGTTCATCGGCTGAGCGCTTTTTTTCGGTGATGTCCTGAATAATCGCTCCCACGCCACTGATCCCGTTCCCACCACCGTAGATCGGAAACCAGCTTCCTACCCAGACTCGGGGATCTCCTCGATGAGTCGGAGAATCTCCTTCGAACTCAAACTCTTGGATCGTTATGCCACTAGCTAGAACTTCTTTAAATCGGGGGAGGACGGCCGCAAGTACCTCGGGATTCCCTTCCTCTATCAACCTCCCGAGCTGTTCCTCTGGTGCCTGCCCCACCATCTCGGCGAGATGTCGGTTGATGAAACGACACCGCCCCTCTCGATCGAGAACCCCCATCCCCATCGGTGCCGCCCGCATGAAGGCGTCAAGGGTATTGAGCGCCTCAGTTCGCTCTCGGACAGCACGGGAGAGCTCCTCCTCTATACGTTTGGCCTTCGTTATATCGATATTTACACCGGTGAACCACCGATTTCGGCCCGCGCCATCTTGAATCACGGTCCCTTTACCGACCAGCCAGCGCACCTCACCATCCGGTCTGACGACTCGAAACTCAGTATCAAGGCTACCCTTTTGGAGCGCGACAGCCCAATCGCCCTTCAAGCGATCACGGTCGTCCGGATGTACCGCTGAAACAAAAGCCTCGGGGCTGGCGGAAATAGTGCTTGGCTCGCGGCCAATGAGACGGTATTCACTATCATTCCAGCGCGTCGTACCCTGATCATAATCGTATTCAAAAAATCCGAGCTGCCCGGTCTCGAGCGAGAACTTCCACCGCGCCTCGCTCGCCTTCAGCAGGAGGTCAGCTTCGCGACGCTGGGTGATATCAGTGAACGCAGCGATGGAACCTCGCGACTTCCCCTCCCCATCAAAGAGAGGCTCAACGCTTCCAAAGAGATGGCGCACCGCTCCATCTTTAAAGACGACCTCGAGCTCCACATCACGGACCGGCTTCCCCGTGCGGGCTGCAAACTGAATGGGGAGCTCGTCGTACGGCAGCTCGCGGCCGTTTTGAAAGATTCGAAAGTGCTGCGGAGGAGCGATGAGAGCCGTCTTTGATGTATTCGCTCCTATCGGTAGCTGCAACGAGGCGTAAGCCTCACGACTTCCACTGACGATGCGCGAATCCGCATCGTGGGAGATGAGAACAACTGCCGGTACCGTATCGAGCAGGGTTTGTAATTCGATCGCACGATCGCGCTCAAGAAGCTCGCTCTCTCGTGCCACCTCCTCTGCACGCTCTCGCAGCGCCAACTCGCGGCGTAGCCGACGAATCGCGACTATCACCTGAATCGTGAGCATCGAGCTGCAAACGACGATAAGCCAGATATATCGCGATAAAGAGCGCGCGAATGCATCATCGCGACGGTCTCTGAGGGTATCTTGACCGTAAAGCAACTCTTGACTCAGTCGCTGAATCGAGGCACCGAGACGGTTAGCCTCGCTCTGCTCCATCGCCCGAAGAGTTGTTTCGGCTTGGCCGCTCAGGGGGAGCTCCTCGAAGAGAGATAGTAGCTGGTGTCGTATCGCTGCGATAAACTCCGTTCCCCGCCCCCGCTGATCCGGTTCGTCTGCTGTAAGACGGGCGATTTGGGGAAGGATCTCCTCTTCGAGGGTGCGCTTGTTCCAAGTTGCTACCGCAGCGAGCGACATATCGTTTCGGATCAACCCGAGATTTCGGGCACTCACGGCCTCATTAATAAGATTCGTCGCCTGGTTCACCGCCACGATCAGCTCATCGGTGGGGGCAATCCATGCTTTGACTGAGGCGCTCCACTGGCGCAACAGCAGTATCCCCAGGACATTTGTGACGAAAAGAAATATCGCGAGGATAAGCCACAATGGGGTCATCCGTAGCTCCTGAACGCAGGTCCGCTGACCAGGATTCGAAGGGTTCGGTCTCATTTTCCATGCTTTTCTCACCGCCATATAATTCGCCGGGGGTGATGATGGCAGTATGATACGCATCAGGGTGGGCGCATCAAAACGCATTTCTATCTCAACGCCAAATACAACACGTTTCTTTATGCAGCTCTATTCAGGCACGCCAAGGCGCTAATTTGAGGGGAGTTTGATGTATCCCAAAAGCGAATTCCGTCAGGAACCTCTCCCTTTCACCGCCCGAGCTATCTCGCGGTCGGCATCTTTCCGTTTTTGAGTCTGTCGCTTATCCGGCGCAGCTTTCCCTTTCGCGAGAGCTATCTCGACCTTGGCATAGCCGCCCTTGAGGTAGACCTGGAGCGGTACGATCGTAAGACCAGCTTTTTCGACCCGGCCCCGAAATTTATCGATCTCACTCTTTTTAAGGAGCAACTTTCGCCGTCGTATCGGATCGTACTCTTTCGCACCACTAAAGGAGTAAGGCTTAATGTGGGCGTTCAGGAGATAGAGAGCATCCTCACCCGGTGCCACATAGCTCTCGGCGATACTGATCCCCCCGGCCCGTACCGACTTTATCTCCGCCCCGGTGAGGACAATACCCGCTTCAACGGTCTCGATGATGTGGTAATCGAAGCGCGCTTTCTTGTTCGCCGCGATGAGCTTGATGCCCTCATTTTCGACCTTCGATTTATTCACGGGATGTTGGACCTATCCGTTTGTTCACGCAGAGTGTAGCAAGGAGCGGCGCCAAAAAGCCACCCTGCCCGGAGGCTCTTTCCCCAGCGATATTACACTCGGAGCAGAGGCCCTGGTATCTCTGGCCCACGGTGCACTATCTGATTATGAGCATCAACAAAAACCACCCGCGGGGTGTGTTCACGCGCTGCCTCCTCTGACATCAGCCCAAAACAGGCGATGATAATAATATCACCGGGTGTCACGAGGTGCGCCGCAGCGCCGTTCACACAGATATCGGTTGAACCGGGGAGCCCCTCGATCGCATACGTTTCGAACCTAGTCCCCGAGGTCACATTCCAGATATTCACCGCCTCAAAGGGCAATATATCGGCGGCGGCGAGAAGCTCAGGCGAGATGGTGATACTACCCTCATAGTCGAGATTCGCGTGGGTGATAGTGGCTCGGTGTATCTTTGAATGAAGCATGCGACGCATAAACAATCCTCTCCTCTCGCGGGGACAATTATAAGTGGCCTTCAAGGCCGGCCCCGGCTGATTTCTGAAATGACTTCTCGGCTTACTTCGCGGTGGCACGGCGAGACGTCTCGCCGTCGAGCGGGGGAAATGCTCCATCCCGAACGTCAGCGATATAGGCCCGCGCCCCATTTTCAATCGCGCGACCAAGCTCAGCGTACCGTTTCACAAAACTGGGAACCCGCGGCTGAAAACCGAACATGTCGGCTGAGACGAGCACCTGACCGTCGCAGTGGGGCCCCGCGCCGATTCCGATGGTAGGAATATCAAGCTTGGCGGTGATCTCCTGGGCGAGATCAATGGGGATACATTCGAGTACCACAGCGAAAGCTCCCGACTCTTGAACCGCGAGCGCATCTTCGATCACCCGACTTCTTGAGCCAGGAGCGCTGGGTCGGCCCTCGATTCCCCCACCGGTACCTTGAATCTTATAGCCGCCCATGCGGTGGTACGATTGAGGTGTGAGCCCCACATGCCCCATGACCGGAATATCGACCGCGGTAATCCGTGCGATCGTTGGGGCCATATGGACGCCCCCCTCGAGCTTCACCGCGCCAACACCACCGTCTTTCATTAGCTTTCCCGCGGACTCGACTGCGCGCTCCGGTGAAACCTGGTAGGACATGAAGGGCATATCACCAACGACGAGCGCGTATTCGGCTCCCTTCGTCACGCACCGACAGTGGTACGCCATCTGATCCAACGTCACGGGAATCGTGGTCGTCTCTCCTTGGACGACAGAGCCGAGTGAGTCTCCCACCAAGATCACATCGACCCCGGCGTTATCGAGGAGACGCGCCATCGTAAAATCGTATGCTGTAATGACGGTGATTTTATCGTCGGTTGAGCGGGCCAACGATTTTCGATTGAGGATATCTGGGACACGCACGCGTGCCCGCTTTTGCGGATCGGTCATGGAAGTCACCTCTGTTAAAAAACAGTAACGTGCTTGTTTGATCTCACCGGATACGGTTGTTTTTGGGCGCAGCTCGTCGGATCTCTCTCAACGGCTCAACAACTCACGCGGCCACGGGAAGCTTTCCGAGCGGACAACTTCTCGACGACCCGACGAATCCGGCTCCCCAAGTAAAGCACGGCTCTCCTTCTTTCACCATCGGGCGGACACCGTCGATGGGCAACTCGGCTTAACTCACTGGAAAAGCGACTATGTTACTTACCTGTGAGGGGCAAAGAATGGCTTTTCAGGCACCTAAGAGCGCCGCGCACCGGTCGCGACAGATCGGGGCGGGGCGCCGCTCGTCACGATGGGGCAGGCGATATCTCGAATAGCTCGGTGGACCGCCATCGGCTCACCGCTCCCATCGACGGTCGAAAAACCGTACTCCTTACTCATGCGGGCATACGCCCGACCGATCCTGTTTTGGTAGCGCACAAAACACTGATACATGTCCCCGGAGCGCTGGATGTCCATCCCCGACTCCCAGTAATCGAGTTGACCGTCTTTTTGAAAACTCCGCTCAGCTAAGATCGCGGGACGGACCTTTAAATGAATGACCAGATCGGGAACAAGCGCAAAGCCATAGACCTGCCGAAGCCAGCTCATCGAAGCTCCCCGCACAAGATCACGCGCCATCAAAGTATAAATGTAGCGATCTGCAACAACCACAAACCCGGCTCGGAGGGCTGGAATGATATTCGATTCGATCTGATCGGCAAGGTCCGTTGCGTAAAAAAGGCTCAACGTCAGTGGACAGAGGATGTTTCCCTGCATCGCCTCCTGAAGTTCAGCACCAACGAGCGCGGAACGCTTCAATCCGATTTCAACGGTGGGATAACCGAGCCGCTCGAGGGAATCGCGCAAGAGCTGGACCTGCGTTGAACGCCCCGCGCCGTCAGCTCCCTCAACCACGATGAGATGCCCTCGAAGATCCTTCGGATCAACCCGAGGAATGCCGTGACCGTAAAAGCTCTTCATCGAGTCCCCCCTAAAACATCACGCCGATTCGCCGCGGGGGCACCCGGCGAGCGAAAGGACACTTTCGACTTAAAGCTTGCGAGATCGATCGTGGCCCCGACAATACGCCGCATATACTCCTGTTGCTGCTCCGGAGCTTCAGTCGCATCAACGATCTTAAATCGAAACTCATCGGCTAGCCCTTCGTAACGCTTTTGGATGAGACCTTGAAAGATCTTGAAACTCTCATACGGGTCCTCCGATAGACCAAGATCCATCCCCGCTTCGTGGTATTTGAGCTCCGGGCGCCCGCGTAAGATCCGGTCGAGTGCGGTCTCAAGGGGCACATCGAAGTAGAATGTGATATCCGGTGGACGGGCGAAGCTGTACAACTCACGCAGCCATTCGGGATCGCACCCCCGCACGGCATCGCGCGCAAATGCGGTATAGACGTAACGATCGGCAAGGACAATGTATCCTGCCCGCAAAAGGGGCATAATCTGTCGTTCGTATCGGTCGGCAAAATCGGTGCAGTGAATCAGCGAGAACGTCGTCGGCGTCAACATCTTCCGACGCTTCCCTTTGCGGGTGGCTTTCCGCACGAGCGACGACGAATTCCACTCCGTAAAGTACACTTTATACGACTCAAGCTCGAGCCACCGACGCAGGAGAGAAATCTGGGTCGACTTACCCGATCCATCAAGCCCCTCAACGGCGATAAGTTTACCAGCGAGCGCTCCACGAGTTTGCTGTAGCATAGTCACCTTACGATCACTTTCCGTTCAAAGACTGACTCAAATAGATTCGCCTTCTGTACGATCGACCACCGCTCGAGCACGAGATCGCCGTCCCCCCGAAGTTTTATCGACAAGTCGCTCTTTGAGAGCTCCAACCCGATCGAACGAATCGACTGGGTATGCCCACTATCTAATGCGTCGGCGATCCTCAGAAGTGCAGCGAGCTTGGTCACTGCAATGCGATCGACCGGGTCGAGCGCCGCAAACTCGGGATGCTCTGACTTGGGAAAAGATTTGCGATGATAGCGGGCTATACACGCCGCGATCCGCCGCTCGCGCTCGGTGAGTCCGAGTAACGGCGAAGAGAGGATCAGGTAACACGAATGTTTGTGGTGGCCATTCACATTCACGATATGCCCGATATCGTGCAGCAACGCTCCGATCTCGAAAGGGAGGAGCAGCTCCTCGTCGCACCGATGGATACTCGCCAAATCGACAAAAAGCTTTCGTGACCACTTCGTTACTGCTTCGGCGTGGGGCTCGTCGAAATTAAATCGCCGTCCCACCTCGACTGCATAGGTCCGCGCCTGCCGACGCTCCGAGCGGGGAGAGTGTGCGCCCGTTCGAGCGATAAGCTCCGCCAAGACACCGTTTTTGAGCCCGACGCGCGGAATCATTAGCCGGTGAAGCTGCGCGTGTCGGAGCACCTCCCGGACCATGAGCGCTGCGGGAATGACAACATCGGCGCGATCGGGCCGAAGCCCTAATTCAGTTATTCGCTCACCGTAGGAGAGTTTTCCTACCCTCTGGATAACTCGGTCGAGCTCTTTGAGATCGATCTCGCGATTGCCTCGTCGACCGCATAGCTGAACTCGGAGGTCACCGAGCTCCTCGATATTTCCCCCAGTGCCGATACAAAGATCGATCTTGCGCCCGCGCAGCTCTCGCTTCAGTCGACGACGCAAGCCATCCACGTACCCTTTGACGATCCGGGCGCAGATCTTTTCACCGTTTGGTCGTCCGCGAAAGAGCTCAAGCAGTCGCACCGCCCCCATCTTGAGACTTTCGGAAAAGACTACCTCGGACTTCTTGACTATCGAGACCTCAACACTTCCTCCACCGATATCAACGAGGAGAGCGAGCTTACCCTTAAGGTTACAAACTTGATGCACGGCGAGGAATACAAGTCGGGCTTCTTCCTCTCCACTAATGACATCGATATCGATGCCTGAGGCCTGCCTGATACGAGCGATAAACTCACTTTGATTGCGGGCCTCCCGCAGCGCACTGGTAGCAACCGCACGATAGCGAGTCACGGCATGGCGCTCGAATGCCCCCTTGAAACGAGCAAACGCCGCTTCAGCTCGCTGAATCGCCTGCTCGGAAATCATCCCGGACTTGAACACCTCATCACCGAGGCGAATCGGTTCACGGATCTCCTCGATAAACTTTAGGCTGAGCTCACGGTCAAGAAACCCGATCCCCAAACGGATCGCATTTGAACCGATATCGATGGCAGCAAGACCTGGCATGGAAGTAATGAACGGAAGAACCTCAAACGAACCAATTTCATTATACTTCCAAAGGCAGTCTCGCACCGGCAAGAAGAAGGTGAGAAATCCGTTAGGGAACGGTAAGGGACAAGAGTGGGGGCGAAAAAAAGATTTAAAGTCAGTCAGTTAGGAGCATAGACGGGCCTGACCACCGCACGGTATGCTCAGGCGGCTGACAAGCCCCACAAGCTAAATAATCGCACCTGCTATGAATCTTGAGTTTCGCACCGGTGATAAGCCTGAGTATTTCGGTAACCACATCCTCATCGGACTTTCCGGGCTCACGCTCGATGATACCGATAAGCGCATGCTGGCTAAAGTGAAGCCAGCAGGAATATTGCTGCTCAAACGCAACTTTGATCACGCCTCGCCATACGAGGTCTGGCTCCCGAAATTACAGGCGCTTCTCGCTGCGGTTCGAAATTATGCCGAGCGCGAGGAGCTCTTCGTCACTATTGACCATGAGGGGGGACGAGTGATGCGCACCCCGCCTCCCCTCACCGCCTTCCCCGCTCCTGCAAAGTACGGTGCAAGAGCGGCCGAAGTCGGCACAGCGATCGGCATTGAACTCCGTTCGATCGGTGTCAACGTCGATTGGGCACCGCTGGCGGATATTCACTCAAATCCGACCAATCCGGTCATCGGCGATCGGTCATTTGGGAGCGACCCAGAGACGGTCGGTCGTCAGGCACTGAGCTTTGCTCAAGCGCTCATGGCGCAAGGTGTCTTAGGATGCGCCAAGCACTTTCCCGGCCACGGAGATACGTCGGTCGATTCACACCTCGAGCTTCCGACACTTGACCTGACTACCGAGCAATTGAAACACCGCGAGTTGATTCCTTTTAGAGCTCTGGTCGAGAGCGATATTCCGTTCGTGATGACAGCGCATATTTTATTTCCCAAAATCGATCCCCGTTTCCCTGCGACGCTGTCGCCGAGAATCTTAGGCGAACTTCTCCGTGAGGGAATGGGGTTTCGTAATGTCATTATCGGCGATGACCTTGACATGAAGGCGATCGCGCAACGATTTGATGCGAACGACACGGTAGCACTCGCCATGAACGCAGGGTGCGACATGTTTTGCATCGCGCGCTACCCTGATGGGACCTCCGAGCGCCCCCTTCATCTGGCGCGGTCGATGGCGTCGTGCCTCGCCAAGAAAATTCTTACCGAGGAGCGCCTCTTCGAAAGCTTCGAAAGGATTCGCCGGATTGCAGCCCGTCTCACTCCAAGTGTTGTCACGCCGCTCGACGGGGCTGTTTTTACTGCACACGCGCGGTTAAAAGCGGAACTTTCGTAACTTCAAGGACTCACATTTTAAGATTCGATGCCCCCATCGCGTGGGGGAGAAGGTCCGCAATCGAGCACTCGAGTAACTGCTTCGTTGCGCAGATCGAACGTACCGGATAATCGGGTCCGAACTCCCTTAAAACCTGCCGACACGCCCCACATGGAGAGGTCGGGGTTAGAGTCGGCGTATACACCACGAGCGCGTGGACGCTCTTAGCTCCTCCGGAGATGGCCGCATAAACGGCGGAGCGCTCAGCGCAGATCGTCAAGCCGTACGAGGCATTCTCGACATTTACCCCAGTGACGATCTCGTCGCGATCGGTGAGAAGCGCCGCAGCGACTTGAAAGCGACTGTAGGGCGAGTATGAATTAACGATAACGCTGCGGGCCGCGGCTTCAAGCCTCTCCCATACAGATTGCGCCACACTCATGTTCGCTTGCCCCCCAAAGCTACACGGACCTCCGTCAAAATCGTCCGTCCAGCGAGATAGTAACGAGGCGCGTCACCTGAGGAAAGAGAGAACGCGAACCAGCGGTGCACTCACCCTGATTTCGAGCGAACCTGCGCGAGCGCGGCTCTGAGCGCAGCATCGAGGTCGTTCAGATCGACGAGGATCAAAGCGGCTTCAGCGGCAGTGGGAGCCAAAGGCTCAAAATCACCCCACGTCTCATCTTCAGCGACCGGGAGATTAAAGCTCAGTTCATTCGTCGCAAGGTCGACACGATATCGCTTCGCGGGCTCAAGCTGACCATACACCATTGGAGCGTTGAGTCGCCCCGCATCATCGAACGACTGGTCAACATCGATCTCTGAACTCCCGGCAAGCTTTTCAATTCGATACTCGCCGCCCCGATCCTCAAAACGCCCAGCTCGAGCGAGCGCCTCGTAGGGGAGCTCTCCCCCATCGATCCCGCAAAAGCCCCGCATGAAAAACCCTCCCCGTAGCGGATCCCGCTCGAACTCACGAGTCATCGCTCGAAGAAAATCGTCCGTCGAAGCCTCCGGCAGGAGTCCGAGCCCATTTCTATCGCTCTCCGCATACTCTATGGCGGCCCGCTCCTCAGCGGCGATCATCTCGGCACCACGGAGAACCCGAACCCCACGCGTCAGACGGACGTCGGATTGCCCGTCGACCGTATCGCAATGAAACTCAATCTGACTGGGCGGTCGTCCGTTCCGCTCGAAGATGGCTGATACGGAAGATTGCTCCAGCCCCATGAGCGCAACTCGCAGCGCATCGGTCGTCTCAACGATGTCGCGCGAAACAAGGGTTAGGCGGCGGTGGAACTCGCCCGCCGAACCGAGCGAGGCATCGTCGGTGCCGGACTGCAATGCCTTCATGCTTTTCGCAAAATCCATGTCCCATTATAGCGCACGAAGATGCCTCAAATCCATTTCCTAAGAAAACTTCCACACAGCTTCGGAATAGGTCGAGGAAGCGGAGTCATAGCCCCTGAACTGAAAGATAAATGAGTAATCAAGGGTGCTTGGCGGACACGGACCGCGGGTGCGACACCTGAGGTGCTCCAAGACACCGCGCGTATGAATATCGAACTATCTGACGATTTGGTGAAGGAGTGCGATGGCGATGCCACCGCGAGTAGTCCATCCAAAGGTTCGGATCCAATTGGTGCGCACCAGCCGCTGCCACGCCGCCTCCTCAAAACGGAGCGCTAGCCGCTCATGGCACGGCACCTGAAAAAGCGCGGTCGCACCCCAAATCACCACGAGAATCGCCGCCCCACAAATAGTCAGGAGCTGCCCGTCCAGTAAAACAAGGAGCATCGTTGTGAGCGCCTCAAGCAACATCGTCGGGATCACGATGAGACCTATCCGAACGGTATGACTTCTCTCGTAAGCCACGAAGTTCTCCCGACCCACCAGTTCAAACAGCGGATAGTGCACGAGCTGAATAACCCAAATGACCCCCACCATCAGGAGAGTCGTCACCGCGTGAACATAGAGCACCGTAAGCAGCATCTTTTATCCCCGTAAGTGTCCGATCACTTTTTCCGCAACGAGCCTTCCAGAAAGAAGCGCACCCTGTATCGAACCGTTGGTCAGATAGTCTCCGCAGCGAAAAACTCCATCAACCGACTCCGGCAGACCGGGTGAACGCGAAAAATACGGAGGCTTCTGAATCGGCAAGGCACGCTCGATCGAGAATCCACCCACGAATTCCCAATCGGTAGTCGTCTTACCAAACCACTCACGCGCTTCGCTCAACACCGCGGTGCTGAGCTCTGGAGCGCTTTGTCCCATCGCCTTCTCCGACAGGACCGTTATCGAGATAAGCGCGGCACCGGGCGGCGCATAACTGGGGGCGATGTCGCTTGGAACAGCGAGATTATTGATGAGACCACGCCCCTCGCCGTTCAACACGAGAAACGGGGCTTCAAGGGGCGAACGGGTGGCGCTAAAATAAAGATTCGTTACCCCCCGAAGTGGCTGGGCGTCCATACCAATCAGATGGTGAGCCGCAACCCCATCGGTAGCAACGACGACCGCGTCACCGCTTACCCCCTCTCCATGGGCCAGCTCCACCGCGTGGGCGCTCACCCGACTCACCGGTGTCGAACAGCGCACCCGATCCCCGGGAAGCTGATCACGCAGCGCTTCAGCCAAAGCGCCCATGCCGTTTCTCGGCAGAGCCGCAAAGCCGAGACTAAACATCTTAAAGACAAATTCAAACATCCGATCGCTCGTCGAGAGTTCGGACTCGAGGAATATTCCCCCGAAAAAGGGGCGAAAGAATCGATCGATAATCGTGGGGCTCATCCCCCGCCGCTGGAGCGCCTCGAGGGTAGTCGTTTCAGGGCCAGAGAAATCTCCGAATCGGGGGCGCAACGCCTCGAATTGGAGCTGGGCGATGCGTCGTTTGTCGCCAAGGGACCCGATCGGGGCAAGCGCGCTTTGGAGGAGGTAACGGGGCGACCGGAGCGGATCGGCAACGGTGTAAAACCGCTTATTCCATCGCACGAGTGCGCCCGGAAGAAAAAATCCGAGCTCGAGCGCGTCGTAATCGAACACTCGTTGAGCCTCAGGGTAAGCGGTTAAAAGCACTTGAAAACCGCGATCGAGTAAAAATCCGCTATCGGTGCGGAGCGTCGATGCCCGTCCGCCGACCTGCGTCTGCTCCTCGAAGACCGTTGCCGTGATTCCATGACGAGCAAGCTCACGCGCACAGGCAAGACCGCTGAGCCCTGCTCCGACGATAATAACGTTACTCATGCTGATACGCTCGAATAGTTATCCGGCCGGTAATATGCCAGAATGCCGCTGAACTGTATATTTTGTGCGCGTAACATAATGAGGCCTTGGCGAGCTGGGCTCCCCCCCCTTGCCCATACTCGTAAGGGCAAGGGGGCTCGAATTCTCAACGGGGTATCCCAAGACGCATCCGGCCATCGACGATGCGGATACCCTGGCCCTCCGGTAGGACCATCACCGGATTGAGGTCACACTCAACGATCTCCGGCCGCGCGATCGCGAGCTGACCAAGGCCCACGATCGCGTCTTCGAAAGCGTTTCGATCGGCTGGTGGCCGACCACGAAACGAAGTGAGTAAGCGCGCAAACTTTACCGTATCGACCATGCGGTGGGCGTCTCTATGCGTCACCGGAGCCACGCCCACGGCGATGTCAGCGTGAACTTCAACTGTGGTCCCCCCCCAACCGCACGAAAGGAGAGGTCCAAGATTCCGGTCCCGTGAGAAGCCGATATAGCCCTCCAAGCCCTCCGGGACGAACGGTTGCACAAGGACGCTCTCGATCGTTCGACCCGACTCAAGGGTAATACGCTTAAGCCGTTCAATCGCCCCGGCAAGCATCGACGCATCCCGAATATCGGGGATTACTCCGCCAACATCGGATTTGTGTATGAGCGCTGGTGCGTGGGCCTTAAGCACCACGGGAAAACCCAGCGCGGCGGCCGCCATGCCCGCGTCGTCGATGGGGACGATTTTCCCCTCGACACACGGAAGGTCAAAATCGCGCAGGACACGAACAACCTCCTCCCATCGAAGCCAGCGCTCCTCCGCTGGGGTGCGGAGTGCACTCAAGGCCCGAGGCGGCTTCACCGTAACCGCCGACGGCTCGCAAGAGAGCCGCTCTCGATAAGCGCGCGTCTTGAGAAATGCTGCGAGCGCGGTGGCCGCCGCATCGATATCCCGGAAGACCGGGAAACTGCCGACAGCATCGGAAAAGTAGCCCTCCCGCGGTGCGTTCGGAAGAACCAAGAGGAGGCGATTTTTGACCATAGCGTCCAAACGGACGAGCGATTCACAATAGGCATCAAAGGGAAATAAGCCGATATCAACGAGGAGCACTACCAACACAGCGTACTCGGCGGCACACCTTTCAAGCGCCGCAACGAAGTCGCTTGGCGACGCTGCCGCGGTAAGATCGAAAGGATTCGTCAGGCCAGCCTGAGGGGAAACGAGCACCTGGAGGGACGTTTGCAGGGCTGGTGACGGTTCGGGGTAAAGGAGTCCGAGCGGCTCTCCCCGGTCGGCAAACAAGATTCCCGGACCACCTGAATTAGTTATCACCGCGACGTTTGAAGTGAGCGGTGGGGGCCCGTTCCACCGCGCTGCTAATGCCGTTGCTCCGATGAGCTCACTGAGTGAGGTACACTCAACCGCGCCACCCCGCTCAAATACCGCGCTTGTTCCTCGGGATGGGGTTGCAACCACAGCAGTATGCGAGGCGGCTCCCCGCGCACCGACACTCGTTCGCCCACCTTTCATGACGAGGAGTGGCTTGCGAGCACTCACAGCCTGTGCCGCGCGAATGAATCGGCTAGCGTCCGGCAGTCCCTCGAGATACAGCGCAACCACCTGGATCGTCGGGTCTTCGCCCCACATCTCTAAAAAATCAGCCACCGCGAGATCGGCTGAGTTGCCGAGCGAAACAAATCGTCCCACCCCTAAACCTTCGGCAGCGAGCCCCTCGAGGATGAGGATGCCACACGCGCCACTCTGAGTCGCGATCGCGGTGGTGCCGTTGAGCCGTGGGGCCCGACCAAAGGTTGCCACCAACTGAACTGAGGGATCTCCGTTGATAACTCCGAAACAATTAGGTCCGATCAACCGCAGCCCCCCACGCCGCGCCACCGAGACGATGTGCCGCTCGAGCTCGCCGCCCTGCTCCCCGACTTCGGCAAAACCGGAGGTTATAACGCAGGCACCACCAGCCTTCATGGCGACAGCCTCAGCGATCACAGCCTCAACCGCGGTGTTGGGTACACAGATAACCACCAGATCCACCGGGCCGTCGATCGCGGTGAGCGAGCGGTATGTCGGGTGCCCATCGAGTTCGAACGGATTACGGCTGACCGGATATACCGCGCCGCTAAATCCATTCCTCTGAATGTTACGAAAGATTCGGGTGCCGATCTTGCTCTCATCATGCGACACACCGACGACCGCCACGGAGCGAGGGGACTGCAGACAGCCTATGCCGCGGTTCTTCTCCATCGCTCGCTCCCCGGAAGTGTACGCTTGAACTCGCGTCGAGTATGCGCGACACACGCCCCAGTCCCCGTGAGGGTCGTCATGCGACTGTACCGAACTATCGGATAGACTCAGCGAAGTTAAATTATTGGGGTGAAGCGATGGCGAAAGTCGTGTGTGTTTTGTACGAAGATCCTATCAGTGGTTATCCAAAATCGTATGCGCGCGATAGTATACCGGCGTTACACTCCTACCCAGATGGGCAAAAGCTCCCCTCCCCGAGCGCAGTCGATTTCAAACCGGGAGCTCTTTTGGGGAGCGTCTCTGGAGAACTCGGGCTCCGAAAATTTCTTGAGGCGGGTGGACATACACTGACGGTCACCGCGGATAAGGATGGGCCTCAGAGCACACTCGATCGTGAACTTGCCGACGCTGACGTGATCATCTCCCAGCCTTTTTGGCCAGCGTACCTTACCGCGGAACGGATCGCCCGCGCGCCGAAGTTGAAGCTCGCCATCACTGCCGGAATCGGCTCCGATCACGTGGATCTCTCGGCAGCGATGAAACGAAACATCACCGTCACCGAGGTCACCTCCTGTAACAGCATCAGCACTGCTGAGCACGCCGTCATGCAGATTCTCGCCCTCGTGCGCAATTATATCGATTCGTACCGCTGGGTAGTTCGCGGAGGGTGGAACATCGCTGACTGTGCGATGCGCTCGTACGACCTTGAGGGCATGCAGGTGGGGATCGTTGGAGCCGGACGAATCGGACTCGCCGTCATGAAGCGGCTCAAACCATTCGATGTGGAGCTCCACTACTACGACGTTCACCGTCTACCCATCGAAACGGAGCAAGAGCTGGGGCTCACCTATCATAGCGATATCGACTCGCTCGTGCGGATCAGCGATGTTGTCTCACTTCACTGTCCGCTACATCCACGCACCGAACATCTGGTGAACGAGAGCCTCATCGGAAAGATGAAGCGGGGAGCGTACATCGTCAATACCGCCCGGGGAAAGATCTGCGATCGCGATGCGATCGCGCGAGCGCTCCGTAACGGTCACCTCGCTGGGTACGCCGGGGATGTCTGGTTTCCTCAACCTCCTCCGAACGACCACCCGTGGCGCACCATGCCCCATCACGGCATGACACCACACATCGCCGGTACGAGCCTTCCCGCACAGGCGCGCTACGCCGCGGGAGTGCGCGAGATCCTAGAATGTTGGCTCGCGGGGCAACCGATCCGTTCGGAATACCTTATCGTCGATAAGGGTGTCCTCGCCGGAACCGGTGCTCACTCCTACGTCGCTGGCAACGTTACAGGTGGGGCGGAGGAAGCAGTTGAATACGCCGCTCGATGGTCGGAGGATCGCGTTGTTGGTCTTTAGACGGACAGCGCCCCCGGACCTGCTTTCAGGGGAAAGAACTTTCCGGTCGGAGTATGCGCGTAAAGGAGTGTGAACCTATGTTCGCGGATCGACAAGAGGCGGGAAGGATTCTCGCGACCCAACTCAAGCAGTTTCGGGGACAACCTGACGTCATCGTCTTGGGGCTGACGCGCGGAGGGGTTCCGGTCGCTTTTGAGGTGGCGAGATCGCTCCAGGTACCACTGGATGTCATCGTGGTGCGTAAACTTGGGGCACCCGGTCAGCCTGAGCTCGCCCTGGGAGCGATCGCGCCTGAGGGTGTTCGAGTGTTGAATCCTGAGGTCGTCGCCTATCACGCTCTTTCAAGCGATATGATCGCGATGGCTGAGCAAGTGGAGCGCCAGGAGCTTGAGCGGCGGGAAGCGATCTATCGGCAAGGTCGTCCGTACCCGGAACTCCATGGCAAACGGGTCATCCTGGTCGACGATGGGCTTGCGACGGGAGCGACCATGCGTGCCGCGATCGAATGGACAAAGCTTCGTGGAGCCGGCGGAATCATCGTCGCTGCGCCTGTGGCTAGCCGGGAAGCGTGCGATCTTATTATGACCGAGGAGAAGCCGCTGCTCTTATGTCACCACACGACCCCCGAGCCTTTTTGGGCGGTGGGAGTATGGTACCGCGATTTTCCGCAGGTGTCGGACGATGAGGTGTTACGCTATCTCTCTCTCGTACAACGCCCGCAGCCGTACGCTCCGGCTGAGTCTGCTCACCCCAGCTAAGCCCGTTAGCGATGTTTCCCCCTGGACCGCGGTCTCCCCCCCTTGTGTTTTTCCCGCCCGCCCTCGCGCAGGTCGGTGGGGCGCTGATGACACGGATTCGCGGGAGCGTGTGTGGCGAGTTTACGGTCGGCGCATTTCCCAACGGCGAGCTCACCGTGAAAGTAGTCAGCACCGTCGAGGATCATGACGTCATCGTCGTCGCCACACTCACTCCGCCCGCGGAGCGATTTATCCACACGCTCTATCTTATCGACACACTCCAGCGGTGCGGGGCTCGATCGATCGAACTTGTCGTACCCTACCTCGCGTACGCTCGGCACGATCGGGGCGACCCCGGAGTGGGGCAGATGTTCTTTTTTCTGGGCCGTTTGCTCTTCACAGCGGGCGTTCAGCGTGTGACCGCGCTCGATATCCACCACCCCGAGGCGCTCGTCGACTTTGAGGTGGAACTGGATTCGCTCCCCGCGGCAGCGCTCTTCGCCGCACGACTACGCGGCACCCCGTTCGAACACGCGACTATCGTCGCCCCTGATAAGGGCGCACGTGCGCGTGCGCAAGCGCTCGCGCGAGAGTTGGGGATACAGACACCTGTCGTTCATGGCCAAAAACGGCGCTCGCCAGACGGCGTCACGACCGAATTCCCCCCCTGGAGCGGCTCATGGGCTGTGATCGTAGACGACATCCTCGATACGGGCGGAACCATGCTTGCCGCGGCACAATTTTTACGGGAGAGCGGCGCGGAACACACGATCATATGCGTTACTCACGCACTTTTAACCGGGACGAGGTGGGCGGCGTTGTGGGATCTCGGGGTCGAACGGATTTATACGACCGATTCGGTCGGATCCGGCGTAATTCCGGCCGACAAGCGCATCGAGATCATCCCGTGTTCAGCCAGCATCGCTGAAAGTGTTGCTCCACGATTTGAGTAGGAGAAGCTATGCGTGCACCGAACCCTCAAGAGATTAAACTACCTTTATCCGAAGTCGAGCTCGTCGGGGACCTCACCCCCGCCGCTCGAGGGTGCGGTGTTGTTGTTTTTGCCCACGGGAGTGGGAGCGGACGCCAGAGTCCACGCAACCGCTACGTCGCTTATCGGCTCGCCCAAGAGGGGTTTGGAACGCTCCTCTTCGACCTGCTGACCCCCGCTGAAGATACGACCCCACGCAAAAGATTTGATATCCCACTCCTTGCCCGGCGATTGAGCGAGGTTGTCGCATGGGTCAAGCATACCGGTCTCGGCGGGAATGGGATCGGACTTTTCGGGGCAAGCACGGGGTCGGCGGCTGCACTCATTACTGCGGCGGGTCTACCCGCCGATATCCGCGCGGTGGTTTCGCGCGGAGGTCGCCCCGATCTCGCAGCGGATTACCTCGCCCGGGTCCGTGCCCCGACCCTTCTTATCGTTGGGGGAAACGATCGGGGGGTAATTGAGCTCAACGAGTCCGCGTACGGAGCATTGAGCTGTGAACGGGACCTCCGCACGGTGCCCGACGCCACTCACCTTTTCGAAGAGCCCGGTGCGCTTGACCAAGTCGCCACCCTCGCGGTGCAGTGGTTTGAGCGTTATCTGACCGCAGCGGAGCGGGGGCTCGGCGCTGCGGCACCCCCCTACTGAGCGCTTCGCATGACTTTAGAGTGAGCATCTCCTCACAGCGAGCATAGCCTCAGAGTGATTCGTCTACGGGTGCTCGAGCACGCGGGCGACCTATCCCTTGCTCCGCACCGTCGCGAGTCCGCCATCGACTCCGAAGACTTGTCCGGTAATCCAGCGGGAATCCTCCCCAAGGAGGAAGACTATCATCTTTGCCACATCTTCAGGTTCGCCTAGAACACCCAGCGCATGCATTGAGCGGGAGAATTTCTCACTCTCCGGGTTACTCACGATACGCTGGGTGAGCGGTGTCTTGGTAAGACCTGGGGCAACGCAGTTTATTCTGATGCCCTGTGAAGCATACGTCGCCGCGGCAGACAACGTTAATCCGATGATTCCGGCTTTAGCCGCGGCGATGGCCTCATGGTTGGCGAGCCCCGTGCGGGCCGCGGCAGAGGAAACGAGTACGATCGATCCGCCTGGCGCTACCACTGTTTTCACCGCAGCTTTCATGACCGCATAGGCAGACCCAAGATTTTGATTCATCGTCTCCGCCCATTCCCCCGGTGATGTCAGGTGGATCGGCTTCAACAACAGCGAGCCCACACAGTTGACTACCCCGTGTATCTCACCGTAGGAATTTTTAAGTTTCGTCAAAATGTCCGCGACCGCACCTGCATCGGTGGCGTTCACAACGTGCCCCTCTACCCCCAGCTCCGCACACACCGCCTGAAGGCGCTCCTCCGAACGGCCGAGCACGGCGACTCGGGCTCCGCCTTCAGTTAACAAACGAGCCACACAGCTACCGACCCCTCCAGAGCCACCAAAAACCACAAAAGACTTGTTCTTAAGCATAGTTATACCCATTGCCCCGCGCTTAGCTGATGATGTACACTTTCAACAGAATTGGCTGATATGATATATTTATAATACAGCCATAACAGGGGGTCAATCTTATGCTTATGTCTCCAAAGGTCTCCGAAAAGCGCGGCTCAACCATCCTGCAGAACCGGGAGCGTTACATCGCAGCGCTTCTGGAAGGAAACGCAGAAAGTGCAACTCGCGCCATCAACGAGGCGCTCGCATCCGGGGTGACTCCTAAAAACGTCTATCTGCACATCTTGATGCCGAGCCAAGCCCGACTCGGCGCTCTGTGGGTCGAGGGAAAAATCTCGATCGCCCAAGAACACATGGGCACCCAGATTACCCTCTCCGAGATGGGGCGACTCCGTCCGATGTTGAAGCCCCGCCCCCGACTGAACAAACAGATCCTTATCGCCGCTCCCGCCGGCGACATGCACTCTATCGGGGGACGGATGATATCCGACTTCCTCCACATGGATGGATGGTCGGTAGTTTTCCTGGGAGCCGATGCCCCCCCCGGTGAGATTTTCCAGGTCGCGCGGGAGAAAAAAGTCGACGTTGTGGGGCTTTCAATAACGGTCAAGGCGGGGCTTCCCGGAGCGAAAGAGGCGATCCGACTTCTTAAAACCCTCCCCAACCGCCCAAAGATTCTTATTGGAGGTCAAGCAACGACGACGGCGCGGGGCGAGATCGATGCGCTCGGCGCTGATAGTCTCACCACCTCAGCTCAGGACTCGATCGAAATAGCGCGCCAACTCGTGGGGCTTCCGCCCTCGGCGTCCTCGCTCGATCAACGACTGCTCCATATTGGGCAGATGATCCAGAAGCATCGGCGCGCCCAACGGTTGAGCCAACAAGACATCGCCCACTCCGCTGGCCTCGATCGGGCCTACATCAGCGCGGTCGAGCACGGCAAACATAACGTATCGATCGGGGCGGTCATGCGGATCGCCGAAGCGCTCGACGTCGCTTTTGAAGACCTGATTTTGGAGGGCAGTGCGTAGTCCATCCGATAATTTTTGTCACCTGGTAGGGGTTTTGGGGCCGAGACACGAGCACTGCCAGGGTGCCCGGGCAAATATCGAAGCGAGGCGCTGGTATCTAGCGTCGGGGTGAGCTCACTCGAACACTCAGCCGAGCGGAGCCCGAAGGCGAACTAGTGGTTCGACCATCAAATTCTTTCACCTGCAAGGTAATAGAATTTATGCTCACCACTAGTCCTGAGTTAGTTTTTCACTCCGCGGGAGTGAAAAAACTTATTGGTCGAAGGACTAGCAGTCCTCCTGGTGGAATCGGCGCTGCATCCTTCGATACAGAGCCTCAAACTCGCGTAAGAGCTTTGTCTCGGAGGGAACCCCCGCCCCACCGAAACGTCGGATCACCCTGCGAACGAAATCCCCTCGATCGTGACAGACAACCAGCTCAGCGCTCTTCGTTTGCTCGAATGAATTCAGGACATCGCGTCGACGTTTGGCGTATTGACCGGCAAACTCCTCGTGCAATATGTCGGCGAGTTCATTACGCTGCCACTCAGGAAGACGTCCGAGCGCACTCAGAAACTTCTGGTACGCATTTTGGGAGGTGAAATCGTGGCGCAACTGGACCGGATGAAACTCGATAAAGACGCCCACCACTTTGAAATCAAAACGTTTCGACCCCACTGCAACCTGAAAAGTCTCTCCCGCGACGAGCTGAAATCCGGGGATATACTTTTCGAGCATTAGGCCACACACCGCCTCACTCTTACTCGAGAAGGTCAGATTCGAGAGCTTGGTCGGTCCACGCAGCGGCTGTGTCGATCCGCTACTCGCCACAGCGGGAGGAGGCTGGCTGCCCTCCGACGTCGTCTCCCTCCCCCCCTTGAACTCCCCCTCGGGCTGACGTTGCGCAGCGATTTTGGGATCAAAAAGGGACGCAGCGACGACCTTATCCCAAGCACTCGGCGCAAATCCGAAAACCAGCCCCGATCGTCCAGGAATCGATTCATCATCGAGCCTAAACTCTTCTTCACGATTTTCGAATGAAAAATCTACCATAGCGCCCCCCGTGCTTCATCGACGCGTCCTAATTGATTCAGCCTTTCAAACAAGCCGGAAGCTACCTAAATCGGCGGAGGAAGTTGTCACAGAGTTGTCCCAGAATCATTCAAAAGAGGTTAGCTATCGGTGTGTCTTAGAGCTGCGCGACTGCGCGTCTCAAGAACCCCACCATGCAATCGCGCAGCACGCTCTCACAACTCCAACTCGCCTCTGCGCCGGGCTTACAATTGAAATGATTTCAAAAGCTTAACATCAACGAAGGGGCTTTGATCTTGAGAAGTTGCACAGGGGATAAGCCTCTTAACCTCGCGGCAACGCTCCAAGCTCAGGGCGGCATCGGCGAACGAACAGCGATTCATTACTCAAAGAGCTACTGCTGACTCGACACCTTGCTCCCTCTGGTTTGCCACAGCGAAACGAAATACCGTACAGTGCAATCGATTACCCGTTATGAAATTGCGCCATGGATATTAAATTTCGTGTTGCGACGCTCGTTGTCGACGCCATCAAGAAAACCTTCCCTGAAACCGCTATCGAGATCGGAAATCTGGCTACTCTGTTAGAGTCTCCGAAAGACCCAACGCACGGAGATCTAGCGCTCCCCTGTTTCACCCTCGCGAAATCACTCCGGCGTCCCCCACCAGCGCTTGCTGGCGAGCTCGCCGGGGCGGTCGCTACGACTAGCCTCATCGCCCGAGTGAACCCGGTCGGTCCGTATCTTAATTTTTTCCTTAATAAAGCGATGCTCGCCCACGAGCTCCTCCCGACAATATTGGGCGGCACCTACCTCGCACCGCGGACCAGTAAATCCGACCGAGTTATGGTCGAGTATTCGCAACCTAACACCCATAAAGCTTTTCACGTCGGACACGTGCGCAACGCCTCCCTCGGCGACAGCCTCACGCGGCTGTTCGAATGGTGTGGGCACACGACGATTCCGGTGAACTATATCGGGGACGAAGGTGCCCACGTCGCCAAATGCTTGTGGCTCTACCGGCGCTCAAAAGAGACACCACCGGCGCACCACCGCGGGGAGTTCTTAGGTAGGTTCTATAGCCAAGCGGTTACCCTTCTCGACCTCGGCTCGCTCACCACGAAGCCGTTTCCGGGGGTCATCGCCGCGCGAGTAGGCACGGTCGACGTCCACCCTAAGGAGGCGAAATGGAGCGTCTTGCGCCTCGATATTCCGGGGAATACCGTCACGGTCGTCACTGCGGGACAAGGTGCTGCTCCGAACGATATCGTTCCTTACGTGCCGGTCGGCGTTGAATTCAACGGGAAGATTGTGGGGCAGGTCGACAAGGGGGGCGTCATCAGCACCGGGATGGTGCTGAGCGAACTCGAGTACGCCGAGAGCGCCGACAATCTCAAACTAGCGCAGCTCCCCCCCACTACCCCACTCGGCACCTCCGTAGTTGAACTGGGTCGGATCGCCGGGGCGGTCCCGGAAGGGCGCTCCGTACTCGCCGAACTCAATCAACGGGAACAAGAGGTCTCAGCTATTTTGCAAGGCCTCGAAAAGCCCGACCCCGAGATCCACGCACTGTGGAAAGAGACCAAACAGTGGTCGATGGAGGAGTATCACGAAGTTTATCGTTGGCTAAACTGTCGCTTCGACCACTACTTTTACGAGTCCGAGTTCGGGGAAGCTGGCAAAGAGATCGCCCGAGATTTTCAGAAGCGCGGGCTCTTGATCGATTCGGCGGGAGCCGTCGGGGCGGATCTAACGACCTACGGCCTCGGATTTTGCATCCTTATTAAACGAGATGGCACGGCGAACTATGCGACCCGCGACTTAGCACTCGCCCGCAAAAAGTTTGAGCAATATAAGATCGATCGGTCGATCTACGTTGTTGACGATCAACAGACTCACCACTTCAAACAAGTCTTCAAGGTACTCGAACTCGCCGGCTATGCGCAGGTACAGAAATGTTTTCACCTGGCCTATGCCCAAGTGGTCCTTCCAAGCGGAAAGATGAGTAGCCGTAAGGGCTCAGTTATCTACTTCTCGGAGCTTCAAGAGCGCCTCTTAAACCGGATTAACTCAGAGTTCCTCGACAAATACAAAGGCGAATGGCCAGCTGAGGAGATCGCGACTGCCGCCCACCGCATCGCCCTCGCCACGATGCGCTATGGTATGCTCAACCAAGCGGCCGATACCAAGATCGTTTTTGACCTCGAGGCGTGGACCAATAAAAGCGGCAACACCGGGCCGTACATGATGTACGCCTATGCTCGGATCCGCTCTATCATGCGGGAGCTCGGAGCGCTCGATCCCACGACGGCAAATTACGACCTGCTGACCCACGAGACCGAGCAGGCGGTGATCCTCGAGCTCACTCGCTACCACGAGGTCGTGGAACAGTCGCTTACCGCTTACTCCCCCCACATCCTTGCCGGCTATACCTACGAGCTAGCGAAGGCGTTTAGCCGAATGTATCAGCACTGTTCGGTCGTGAATGCGGAAACGCCGGACCTAAAACTCGCCCGCGCGAGCCTCGTCGAGAGCGTCGGCCGAGTGCTCAAGCACGGACTCAGCTTGCTTGGAATCGAGACGATTGAGCGGATGTAAAATCGGTGTTTTTGACTTCTCGTCGGAGACCAGATAGGAGTCCCCTTGCGTCGTTCGGCCCCCTCCCCTCTCCACGCAACCGTGGGGAGAGGAAGAGAGCGATTCGAAGCTTTCAAGGTTTTCAAGTTTGTTCACCCTAACCAGGAATACTCGGAGTATTCTCGGTGGGTGGATTCCACTGACGGAGGTTTTCATGCCAAAGCAGGATCGATTGATGCGCACACTGGTCCTGGCGTGTTTGTTCGAGGGGATGATCTTGTGTGGCATCACCCTCGGATTCATGGGCTCGGGGGCGTGGAGTGTGGTGGGGGTCGCTGTGGCGCTCCTCGGCCTCTCCGCCCTCGCCGTCCTTACCCGTCTCGTCGTCACCGGTCGGTGGTGAGAGCCGGGGCCGTTTCATGCCGACCGGGTGGTGGTGTTTTTCCCCCTCCCGGTCGGCAGTTACTTCGAATCAGCTCTCTTCACTCCACCCCTATAATCAAAAAACACCATCGTAACGCCGACTTAGAGTCCGTCCGTTCATCGAAGTGAGCGGCACTCAAATTTCTTTAAGCTCGCGGTCTCATGTATACTCGCCCCGGCGTCAAGACGCGCGACGATCTACCGGCTGTATGAACGATCTCGGGCACCACACACCTCAATCCAACCATCGTGCGGATGGACCGCCGAGCCTTCATACCGCCGCGACCCCCGGCAACGTCACCAAAGCACTCGATCCGCTGAAGGAACTTCGCACCTTCGATAAAGAGACCCGCCGCGACCTCGTTCGCCTCGGGGCCTCCAGCGACCCCGCCATCATCCTCCGGGCCAGTATGCCGTTCCCGCAGCTCGCCAAAGCGCTCGAAAACGCCCCTGCCGATAAACGGGTAGCTTTCATCACTCCCTTTATCACTGCGAGTCTTGGGGAAGCGCACCTTCGACCGTACGTCCGCGACAAAGTCCCGTTTCTCCTTCAGCACCTTTCGAACGATGAGAAAGGAGATCTCGTACGACACCTCTTCGACCACACCGCGGGACGCCGCCGCGACCGGTATGAGTTAGCCGCTGAGATTTTTCGCGCCTGTGACGATCTCGCCGATCTCAAAGAATTGTGTCGCAACGTCGGCTCCCAGATTATGCGCCGCACCAGAAGCGCTCAGATGCTTGATATCCTGGCACGGCACGAAATCATCGATTCGCTCCGCGATCTGCGTATTCCGTGCCCCCTCATGAGCTGCGCGAAGATAGACCAGGCCGAGCTGTACCTCGACGAACTTGATGCAACGCTCCGCGAAGCACGCCGCATCGTTCGTTCCGATCCCCTACTCGCCCATACCCCCTTCGGTAAGCGCATGCGCAACATTATCGACGCGAACATTCGGCTCATCGCACGGGAACGGGAGGAGGCTGACGACGCGGCAGAGTTTCGCGAGCTTGCCAACTCGATTGCGGCGAAACTTAAGCTCGAATTTCGATACGGTGTCGCCATAACGCTGCGCCAGGAACGCGGTCAAAGACTGGTAGATCTCTGGTCCACGTCCGAGGTCGCCGAAATTGATCGGACCCTACGGCGTTTTCCGGAGTGTCTCGTCGTTTTGAGCAAACACTTGGAGACGATCCGAAAAACTCCCGATGACGAGCTCTCTACTCCGACCGAGACGGTCTTCGGATTGTGGATCGCTAAGGATGGTACGATCCAACTACGAGAGGGGCTCCACGTCGATAGCGAGACCCGCAAAGCCTACGGCAATAAAAGTCCGTTGGGGGTCATCCTTACCCACGAGTTCGCTCACGTGTACGAGAGCGATCGGGGATACGACATAGCTCAAGCCAAACTTGAGGATGGCCGCAATCCCCCACTTTTTCACTCGAGCGAATATCGCCGGATCTCCGGTTGGTCGGTGGTTGAGCCGTCGAAATATCGCATTACTCACGGCGGGAAATCGGCGGTTATCGATGGCGTTTCATATCGTGTCGCCCATGATGTGGCTAAGCTCGAGGGAAAAGATGTCTTTCTCGTCTACCACGCCGATACTCGTAAGATGTTTAGTCATCCGGTGCGCGCGGAGTGGAGCATCGATGACTACAGCCGAGCTAACCCGAGCGAGGACTTCGCGGTAAGCTTTGCGGAGTACTTTCGTCTCCCCCGCCAACTCGCCGAATTCGCTCCTTCGAAGTTTTTACTCCTTGAGGAGCATTTTCAGAAATACGCCCGGAATCCCCGGATCATGGCGCTCGTCTCAACGAGCCGAACCTCCCGAGAACGCCACGAGGTGCCGACCGAAGTTCACAGGCCCGTCCCCCAGGAGCGACGTGAGCAATTTGAACGCTTCATGGCGGAACGATTCGACCAGATGACTGGCGGGGAACGGGCGTGGGTTCTCGCAAACCTCACCTTCGTCAAAGAAGACCGTACCGATACAAGCCAGATATACCCACTCTATCGGGCGTATAAGGAGAAAGAACCCCGCATCGTTCGAGCCCAATTCAGCCGCTGCCTCGTCGACCCGGCGCTCTACGATGCGACAGGCGATATCGTCTTCGATGTCCTGAAGACCTACAAACCGGCTCACCTCGCCCTTCTCGCCGCTAAGATACGGGGTGCTGAGCTCGGAGTCCTGACCCTGCGAAGTGGTCGGGAAGGCAACCTCGGACATATCAATGCTCTCGCTCAATTCGCTGGGTACGATTTCATGCAACGGAATCTATATTTTGTATCGGACGAGACGCTAAACTTACGGGTTCGTCATCTCCCCAGCGGGGCGGCTCGCAAGGCGCAGATCTTGGAGGATTTCGCCGCTGGAGAGTACCGTACCGCCACGGGAGAGATACAGCCGCTCCACCGCCGCTACGATCGAGTTATCTTTTATGAGGACGAGCAACGCAACCTCGAAGCTGCCCGAGAGAAGGCACGGCAGTTCCCCGCCGGTCGTCTCGTGATTATCGACGCCAACCGAATCGATCCCGAACGAATTTGGCGGGGGATCTGTCAAACTCTTCGCAACGGTGAGGTGAAACCTCACCATTCAGCGCGGGAGATCGTTTTCTTCGATCTCGACGGGACGATGTTCGATGTCGCTGCAACGATAAACCTTGTCAATCAGAGAAACGGGACTATCGTGCGACGCCTCACCCAACACGAATTCAGCGCTAAGCCTGAGGCAGCATGGATAGAAGACGCCATGGCCGCGGATCCGGCGGTGCACCGTGAGGACCTCGTACTGGATTTCGGCGACTTTCGGCTCGCCCACCGGGTGGCTCAACAAATCGAGGGGCACCCCCGACACCTACGGCGATCAGATCTCGCCGAGATTCGGCGCGATAATCGACGGAAACGTACCGGACGGCCAACGGAGTAGTAACCATGCCACGCCATCACGATGCTCCCGGTCAGGGATTCCTCTTCCCCGATGAACCAAAGCGGGTGAATAGAACAACCCCTGCTCCGTTGAACCTAAACACAGATTGGGGAGACGAGACGAGACTTCCCGCTCCGGCCTCCAGCTCCTCCGACCCCCTTCCCCCAACTATCGGGGCACTTATCGAGCGTTGCAATCTGTCTCTCCTCGACCGCAACCGGTTCGGCTACCGCAGAGGCCAGGTCGAATGTATCTACGATATCTGCTCAACGCCGAAGAACTTCGCTGTTAAAGGTGCACTTGGAAGCGGCAAAACGAACGTGGCACTCGCGGTGGCGGCGCAATACCTCTCGCGCGGCGAATCGGTCATCTACCTCACTCCCTTCGATAACCTGGTTAGTCAGACAGCCGAGCGTGCCGCGCAGATACTCTTAATTGAGGAGACACGGATTCACACGGTGCGAGACGACTGGACTCCAAAAAAAAGGGGGCGTCTCTACTCGGTTGACCTCGCAGTCCCCGGGGGACACCTCGTCATCACAACGCCGGGCAAAATCCTCAACGACATCATTGCTGGGCGCATCGACACGACCCAAATTGCCCGTCTAAAACTCGCGATCTTCGATGAATGTCACCTCGCCTTCGGCAAACTTCCCTACGTTGAGCTTATGGAACGTTTTACGACAAGCGGTGCGCGGCTCCTAGGCTTCACGGGAACGATGGGGAAAGACAAAGCCCAGCGGGCTATCATTCTTCAAAATATAGGGGTGAATGAGATATACTCGCTCGCCACCCCGGTATTAAAACAGACGGTTCTTCCCCCAAAGATCGTCGAACTCGATCCCACCCTAACCCTCGCCGCTGAGCAGCTGGGGAGCGTGGCGAAAAGTATTCTCACCGCGCTTACCGAGCACCTGAACGGCCTCGCTGTTGATTTCGGCGACGAAGATACGGGTGAGGTCTCGCAGGCCATTCGCGAGCGCCACCTTGCCGGCCCCCGCTTCGCGATGCCGGTAAAGAAAGCGATCCTGACTATCCACCGAGAAATACGCGAGCTTGTGGCTCTCCATTCCAGTAACGGCGCCTATTATCAGGCAGCGACCCTGGCGCATGCACTCGATCAGGTGCAGCAACTTCACGATCGACTCACTCGGTTTGGACGGTACGCATTTTTACGTCTTGCCGCCGACAAGCTCCTCGCCCTTAATATTCCTGACCTGCGCGAGGAAAAAACCGCAAAAACCGCCCAACGAACACGGGCGAGTCTACCGCGCTACGTCCACTACGTGTATCGAGATCACGACGTCCTTGAGGCTTACCACGCCGTCGCTGCGGGAACACCCTTCGAGGTAGTTCCCAAGCTCGCCACGGTAGCGGCGGCGCTGCGGGCGATACCGGGGGGACCGGCTCGAATCGGACTCGCTGGGGCAGAGCTGCGCCAAGACCTCCTCGCCGCCCTGCGCCAACGACTCGCCTGGCATGACTACTCCGATCACCCGAAGGAAGCTGCGGTTTTTTCAATTCTCGCACGCGACGCCGGGCGCCCCGACCGGAAGCCCACGATTATCTTCGTCGAGCAGGTCGAGGCGGCGCGCTTCTTAGTCGACCGAATTCACACCACCAAGGATATCGAAACCCGTGCGGTCCTTTGCGTCGGAGCAGGACACGATGTGGAGATGAGTCGGACCGAAGCCATCCGCGCCTTCGATAGCGGCGCCGCGCACGTTATCGTGGCGACGAGCGCGCTGGAGGTGGGACAAGACACCCAAACCGCCCGACGGATCATCAACTACATCCAGACCCCCGAGGCGATTCGATGGGCCCAGCGTACGGGCCGAGCCGGAAGAGATGGAGCGGGTGCCGAGATTATCGACCTCGCGACGAAGCACTACGAACCCCAGTATTTTGCGGGGCGAGCGAACGTTAAAAAAATGAATGATGCGTAAAGGACTGTTGCTATGATGCCTTCAGAGTCCCTTGATATCCTCGGATTACACGCCGAACGAACTCCGCTTGAGGGGGCGTCGCTACCGAGACGACCGCTCCCGGACTTCCCGGAGGGCTTTTACCGCGACACGGTTCGACAACTCCTGCCGCTTTTCGGCTCGTATGAGTATAACGCCTACGACTTCAACGCAGCGACGCACGAGCTCAACAAACGGTGCCATCTTAACCTCGACCAGGGGGACATCGAGACCGCGGGGCTCATGCTTACCGCGCTCTCACAAACCCAACGCTTCAAGGGGGAATTCCACCTCGAGCCATGGCTCGGCGAAAACACCGCGGTGCATTCAGGCCATTGCGTTATTCTTGCAACTGATATGTTTCGTCGTGCCCGGCTCACCAAGATTGAACGTCAAACGAATGAGGTTCTTGATCTTCACCGTGCCCTGACCATCGGATGCCTTGTGCACGACATGGGGGAGATCCTCGGTGAGTTTACGACGCTCAGCCAACGTGCCCAGAATTCACAGCTCCAAGAGCTGCCCGAAATCGAACGACGGGTCATCGAGGTGGGTCTCCACCTTGCAGTGTTCGCGGTTCAGGAGCGGGAGCCAACCTCTTTCTATCGGGCGATCGCTGAACTACGCGAGCGCGCCCGTATCGGCAAAGCCGATCAGGTATCGATCGATGCACTCAATAATATCCTCGATCAGTTTTCGAGCGAGGTGCTCCCCCGACGCCCACTCACAGCGGAATCAGCCGCGCGAAAGGCTCGGTTTATGCAGATCTTCGATACGGTTGAGATGCGCGCCGCGTTAACACTTTCGCCGAGCGAGCAATTCATCGCGAACGCGGTAAAAGTTATCGAGCATACCCAAGGAATTCGCCATTTAATGCGGTTTTGTACAAAAGATCCGTGGTATATTCCGATCGTCGCTTTTAGCACGCCGACCTTTCCGTCTGAGCGCGAGCCGAATCTCGCCGCGCTCCACGAGGAGCACGGGCTCTCCACCGTCCCTATTTCGCTCATGACCAGCTACCGCATCAGGCGTGGCATGGACTACACCGAGTCGGGGATTCCCGAGATGTTTGCCGCTGCGACGACCGATGCCGAAAAAGCGCTCGCACGGGAGATTCGGAACGGTTGTTACGAAACGATGATTGAGTGGCTCAATGCCAATAATCCGTACTTCGATCGCACTGCGAAGCAGATTCTTCCGAGCATCGTCGCGGCTTTTCAAGAGATCCGCTCGGCCGACTTAAGAAAGAGTGAACGGGCAGTGCGGGTAGCGGCGGTGGCAGTAGAATTAGCCGAGCTTTCAGCATCTCTGGGTGAGCGCTTCAATGCCGACCCCGCTCGTCTTTCGACCGACCGACTTCTTGAGGTTGAGTCCAATGAACGCCTCATGAGCTTATACCTGTACGCCCGGAAGCAGGATTACATCCCCAAGGTTGGCTCCGGGCCGGTGGGGCTTTTAACTGAGCTTCCAGAGGAGCTCAAAAACTTCCCGCTCGTCGACTGGTCGAAACGACGGGGGCACCAATTCCGAACGATGTAGCGTAAGACCGGAGAGGTCAGCCGGCGGTTTGGGGCGCCGCAGTTACCGGCTCTCGCTCGAAAAGCAATGGTTTTAAACGCTCGATGACCTCGTTGTCGGTCAGGTAGCCGTAGTCTTTGGCAATCGAGAAGGTGAGCCGCTCTCGGGAGGGAGAGCCGAGGAGATCGCGAATCCGTCCCAAGAGATGATGCTCGGCTATCACGCAGAGGGAGTCGTAGGCCCCGGCATGAGCCCGACTATCGAGATAGTCCCGAATTTCATGGGCGAAGCGATCTTCGATGCGCCGCTTCGGAGCCTGCTCGTTCCCGACCGCGCTCCCACCGTAAAGCTTACTAGCTTCAGCGATTCCCTGCTGATCTGACACCAATTCCCGCACCTGCAGCTTTCCGTCGGGATTATCGATCGTCTCGATAAGGTGCGCGTGAGGTTCGAGTCCGCGCTGCTCAAATACCCGCATCCCACTTCGATTCGCCACTATAAACCAGTGCTTTTTCATCGTGTTGCCACATAAAAGTATTACTCGCAGACGGCAGTGTCTTTGGGAGACAGCTTTTTCAGTATGACAAAGCGCAGCCTGTAGCGAACGAGCCTTCCGATCCAAACTCTGGCGTAATCAGCCTGTTTAAGATAATTCTCCCTCTGGGAATTTTTTTGCGTGGAGTATCTTCTATGAACACATTCCTCCGCTCGCTGTGTGTCCTCGCCTGCGTTTTAACCCTCAATGGTGGAATAATGACACCTCACGAGAGCGCGTTTGCTGCCGAAAGTGTTGCAGCGAAGACCTCTGAAATCGAGGGCGAGATCGTCAAGATCGTCCCCGCAAAGCGAGAGATTTACGTGCTCTCTGCCGAAAAGAAACACGAGTATTACTTCAACGATACTACGACCGTGACGAAGGGTAATTCAGCCGCTCAATTCGACGATCTGAAGACCGGAATGAAGGTCAAGGTGACCGCAAACAAGATCGGTAAACGACTCGATCCAACAGCGGTAAAGATCCTCGAATGATCCCCGTCCCTCCAGACATGTGGCGGATCGAGCTGCTCCATCCGCCACTCGTTCATTTTCCGATCGCTTTTCTCCTCCTCGGCACCGCGCTCGAGCTTGTGGCGTTCGTGTGTC
>JBILDU010000139.1:0-6186 GCA_044352465.1 Bdellovibrionota bacterium | reverse complement strand
CCGACGGTATGCCATGGAATGGGTGTCGCTCGCGTTCCTTATCGCCTCAGCTCCACCAGCACTCCCAACTCGGTGCCCCAGAAATTGACACCACTCGCGGACAATCCCGGAATAGGTTTCCTGGGTATTGGGCGAACGTAACGACAAAAATGCGGCGATTCGAAGCCACACAGGTGATGGGCCCTGCGCGGTAGCATCACCATCAATCAGCGTCGGGAGCTTTTCTTTACTTGGACCCATAAGCGTTTCACTATTATGGGACGAGCCGCTCGCTTATGAAAGCAAAAATGATTCACTCGAGCCGACTACCCCCTCCTCCCTACGAACCCATTCTGCAGATGGACAGGCAGATACCCGGGCGGAAACGGCACCTGAGTGTGGGTGGGACGACATGACAGACAACCGAGACTCGTTAGCTCTGCGGGGCTTCGTCTGCTCCCGCTCCGTTCACCTCTGACGCCTCAAGCCGAAGACCGGCCTCGAGGTCAACAAGACCGTGAAAACGGGGATCGGGTAGAATCGCGAGGTGCACCACATCGTACCTTCGATCGTGTGGCACCACCTCAGGACCGACCCGGCTTGCCACGCCCAGCGAGCAGAAATAATCACCCTGGGCGAGGCGGCAGGTGAGGGTTAATTCAAAAATGCACCAACTCCCCGGTGCCCCCAGCGGCCCCACACCGTTGTGGGGGAGGGTCTCTGAGTTCGTCCCGTAGACCGTGACGCCCTCCTTCGTTTTAATAGTAATACCGAAGATTGGGTTCCGCACGGCCTGGGCAAACCGCACCATCACCCGTAGCCGCAGCTTCGAGCCGGGGGGAATCGTACTCGGATATAGTTGGCCGTCGACCTCAAGGGAAAAGTCGGTCAGTTGAGCCGCACCATCGCCCCAGCGGTATTCATTCGGGTTATAGTTCGGGCGCGAACTCATCACATCGTGCCGGTAATCAAGTTCGCCGTCAGTCGGCTGCGTCAACGCCCCCGGCGGAGGCGACGCGACCGTTCGATCCCGTCCAAAGAGAAGGTCCATATATCTATTGTGGACCTCTCGCGGGGCACCCGTCACCACATGACCGCCAGCATCGAGAAGCATAGCCCGCGAACAGTGGGTGACGATCTGCTCCCCGGAATGGGTCACCAGCAGAATGCTCGTCCCTTGCTCCTTAAGCTGCTTGAGCCTCTCGAAGCATTTTGCCTGAAATCGGGCATCTCCCACAGCGAGAGCTTCATCCACGATGAGTATGTCGGGATTGATCATCGCCTGAACTGAGAAAGCAAGCCGCACCACCATGCCGCTCGAGTAGGTCTTGATAGGCTGATGAATGAACTGCCCGATCCCCGCAAACGATACGATCGCATCGTAATGCTTCTCGATCTCACCCCGGGACAACCCCAACAATGCACCGTTAAGAAATATGTTCTCTTCACCGGTGAAATCGGGATTAAACCCCGAGCCGAGCTCAAGCAGGGCAGCGATACGCCCATTCGTCACTACCGTTCCCGCGGTCTGGTGAAGTGTGCCGCAGATAATCTGCAAAAGCGTCGATTTGCCGCTCCCGTTTCGACCAATAATCCCGACCGTTTCACCTCGACGAACCTCAAGAGAGACGTCACGCAGCGCCCAGAACTCCTGGTAGAGCGGCGGCGTTGGACGGAGCGCCATTTGCGTCAACCGATCGAGGGGTCGTCGATAGATGTGATAACACTTGCTGACTCCAGCAACCTGCACGGCGAGCTCAGATGACATCCGCAAACCCCCTTCGCGTGCGTTGAAACCACCAAAAGCCAAGCCAACACGTTACTGCTCCGGCACCGGTGAGAGCGCAATATATCGCCGCTGACGGCACCGTGCCCCAGAGCAGGAGTCCGCGCGCCTGCTCAATGATGATCGCCAAGGGGTTCCATGCCAGCAGCGGCCGAATCCGCTCAGGGAGAGCGGCGGTCGGATAGAATATCGGCGTCATGAAAAGCAGCACCGAGGTCACAATTCCGATGATGTGGGTGAGGTCGCGGACGTAAACTCCCAGGGCGGCGGCGAACCACGAGACCCCGAGAGTAAAGAGCATCAAAGGGAGGAGAGTTACGGGATAGGCCAGCGCTGTTACCGGAGGGATTCCGTTCAAAATGAGGTAACCGATTAACCACGCGATAAAGCTCACCGCTAAATTAAACAGGGCGGTCCCCAGCGAGACAATTGGAAGGACCTCGAGAGGAAAAACTACCCGCTTCACATAGTTGACGTTGGTCACCACGAGAGTCGGAGCCCGGCTGAGACACTCCGCGAACAGGTTAAACACGCACAGCCCTACGAAGAGAGCGAGGGCGAAGTCAGCCGTCGATTCGGTGGGGGACGACCAGCGCGCTTTAAATACACCAGCAAAAACAAAGGTATAGACGCTCAACATCAGGAGCGGGGTCACAAAAGACCAAAGGATACCTCCGAATGAGCCCCGATATCGGCCGACCACATCACGCCAGATGAGACTCCGCACGAGCTCGCGATGAGCCCAGAGAGCGGATACCAATGCTTTTGGAGTGGCGCTAAATCGGTTCATGAATTGAGAGGATATCCCATGTTTTTCAGGGAAGAAAAAAATCTAGGCCGGACGACGGAACCCAGCGCGACCCCACTGTTTCGACTCACTCCGGATGCGCGCCTTTAACTCGGCGATCCGCCGCTCGCTCCGCTGAAATTCTTCGCTCGCGACCGTCTTTTCTCTCTCGATGGGGCAGTGTATCGCCAATGTCTGGTTCTCACCGCCCCGTCGGGTGATATAATCGCCCACAAAAAAGTCGCGCCGCAATGAGCCCCAGTCCGTTCCGGTTGGTGAGAAAATCTGAAGAGTGAGATAATAATCCTCCAGAAACTTCATATCTGGAAAATATTTGATTTGTTGCACCTCAACCAGGTCGAGATTGACCATAAAACTATGGATCGGTGCGATATTGAGCTTAAAGAAATCTTCCCATGTGTGCCCCCAGTCGTACACCCGGTTCCGCGCCACGATAAGATTTGTCCTGTTATCCACGATGGTTGAATATACCCGACCGAACGTGGCGTTCTTGCCCGTCTGGCGTAGACGCGCCGCAAGCTCTCCGTAGGCATCCGGAAACACGACATCATCGTAATCCAAAAAGGTGACAAGCCCCGAACGGATCTCTTTGAGCGATTCGGTGAGCATCGCCGAGCGTTGATCGGAGCACTCTGGCGTGGAGGTAAACCGTCGAATCACTGGTGATACCGACGAATCAAACGGTAGGACCGCAAGCTCATCTCGAAGAGCCTCACACTCCTCGTCGCTGAAGTCCTGCAACGCAAGCCACGGTCGGACGACACAGTCGCTCTGCGCGAGCAGGGAGTAGAGCGCCCGCCGCAAGAGCTTTCGGTCGCCGTGGCGGTGAAACCGGATCACGGTTGTCACAGGAGCGGGCGCAGCAGTCGTTCTCAATCGCCCCTTGGTTCCAAGATGAAAACAGACCGCCTCGCCACTCACCTTACGCCCCCGCGGAGCGCCGCTCGGACGAAGCTCTATCCCACCCCGCAGAGCATAGGGAATCGAGAAGTTCCGTGTCGTATCACCGAATTCGAAGGCCGGTGAATTCACGGGCTGAGCAGCTATCGTAAACCCCTTGTGGCGCCGCGCCATCTCAATCAAGGCGTCGATCGTATTCGCCGGAAAGAGAACAGGACGCTCGAAATAGAGCTCGTAGCACGACTCGCCTTCGATGGACGGCCCGCATTCGCATCCACTATCTTGGAGCTCGGTTCTCATCTCCCGAGAATCAACGAGCAGTCGATATCTTTGGAGACCGGTCGCCGCCTTGACACACCGAACAAACGCATCGCGCGTCACTTTGCATCGGCCCAGCGCTACCTCTACGGCAGGATGAAGAGACAACCTTATCGACGCAACGATATCGGGCTTTGAAAAATCCAACGCATCAAACGGAAGCCCGGAGAGTGCCCGACCCACCGAATTAAGATACGCGTAACCAAACCGCACATCTGGCTCGAGGTGCGCACCCTCAGCCCATTCGTTCCATGCATTAACAACGATAAAACGTCTATCAGAGGGCAGATGTTGTTCACTGAATCGGATTGTATATTCAAGCCACGTCTGCATCTTCCGTGGTGAGAAATTGTGAACGACATACGCTTCGCTTCCGTAGCGAGCGGTGTTGTCCCACACGGGGATGAGCGAGCGGAATAGCGGGAAGTCAGCGCTCACCTCTTTCTCGATATAGTGGTCCGCAACCGCCGAATAATCGAGAACGCTCCCATTCACCGGCCAGAAGTGCTTGACCGTTGAGCGCAGCTCGGCGACGGCGCCCCCCGTCCAATCGTGGAGTGGGCGCTCAACAGCGGCATCCATGCCGAAATCTCTTGGCGAGGTGGCACCTCGGGTCAGCGTAGCTACCACGTACGGTGGGGGGAGTCCAACGGCAGCGCATTCCTCCCGCCATACCGCGAGATATCCATCACAATCCGGAATCGAGGCGGGACGATAAACACACAGCACCGGTCGCCCGTCGATCGTTATGTATCGACGGTCCTGAAAGAAGGGGATCAGGTAACGAATAAACCGTCGCGCATCGTCCGGGGAGTATATCTGCTCGAGAAGAACCTCTCTCTCGTTACCATCCCAACGACGGGTCCAATTTTCGTTGGCCCAGCAGAAACAAAAGGGTAGCTCAATAGATGTGTCCGCCAAGAGCATCTGCGCGGGCTTCTCGAGGATAAGACGCCCACTGAACCAGTAGTGATAGAAGATCAGCCCGTGGACACCAGCTCGGGCCATCATCTCGGCCTGTTTCCGCAAAACCTCCCCCGAATCGAGGTGATAGTAGCCGATGTCGGGGTGGGGAATATGTTGCTGATAGTGCCCCTCAAACAGCGGGTTGGCTCCACGCACCTTATACCATTCAGTGAAGCCCTGGCCGTGCCACTCATCGTTTTCTGGGGTTGGGTGAAATTGCGGTAGGTAATACGCGAGAACTTTAATTGAGTCGTGCCGAATGTTTTCGCGATAATCCTCCTGCTCCTCGAAGTAATCCTGCGGACCCAGGGATAGCGCGGTGGAACCGAGTTGATAGTTACGACCGGGATGCTGCGAAGCAAAAATGAGGATGAGCCGCTCAAGGGCGTGGGCCAATGTGGCGTCAGCTCCGATCGGTTCACCGGGAAAATCCTCGTAGGAAAGGGGCAGGGAGAGGAGTTGGGTCAGACAAGCGCTCTTCGCCCAAAACATACTCCCCTGGGGGTACTCAACGTACGGATACTCCCCGATAGAGATATCGGTGTGGCGGCTAAGAAGCTCTCGCGCAATTTCGAAATTCTCACCCCAGCCCGACTCATCGTCATAAACCCGAGTATTCCCAACCGGGAATACAACCGCGCCATCGCCGTCGAGGAGGTGAAGAATCTGCGTCACCGTGAGCTCAGAGCCACACAGCGTATCCATGAGCGCATCAAACCACCCCGCGAGCGCGCTCCGGTGCGGACTCCGCTTCGTATGGAAGTGAGCGATATAATCGTACTGTAGAAGCCGGGGCCCGAACTGGGTGATAAATGGTGCGAGGTCGCGCCCCCGATTCACAACCCGCTCGACCACCACGCGGCGACACTGCGGGAGTCCGCTTCGAAAGATCGCCTCGACCGCCTGAAGATCCTCTTCGCCCGGCGCCGAGATGAAAAGATCAAAGGGCACCGGGACGTTCCGAAGGTATCCGATGCACACCGAAGCCATATCGCTATAGAAGAGATGGAGGTGAATGCCAACCGACCGATTTAATAAGGTTGGGGCTTTCTGGAGGTGCGGGTTCGTGTAGAAGGGGACTACTTTTAGCTTGCCGTGCACAATCGAGTCACGTGGGGAGGTGTCGCTGGTGCCTCCCAAAAGGGCTGCCTCCCTCGAAAGCTTACGCTTTGTCAGCCGCAGTGCATGCTTTAAGCCCCCCCGACGAGCCTCGGCGAGAAATTTCCTCGGCAAGTCGGGTCGATCTTTTAGGACGCGCCACACAGAACCCACGTTCCCCAAGATGGTACGTGATTCTGGGAGCACCTCAACGATACCCTGCCTGGAAACAAAGGAGCGCCCCTCTTTACGTCCCCGCCTTAGGAAGTGGGTCAGCGGCTCAAGGCCTCGAGCCGCGACGTCACTATGCAGCTTCAGGTACCCGAGAGCC
>JBILDU010000138.1:0-6272 GCA_044352465.1 Bdellovibrionota bacterium | reverse complement strand
CTACCCCGGGTTGAATCAGACGAATCGGTCGTGCTTTTTCTCCCCGCGACATGACACCCCTCAAAGCTTCCCGAAGGACTGCCCCGCCCAGCCATCCGCCAACCCCCTTCCAACGACGAGTCTGGGCTTACCTCAAAACCATTCCGCGGGGGGAACTACGGACCTATCAAGAGGTTGCTCAAGCGATCGGTTCGCCGCGAGCGGTCCGCGCAGTGGCGAACGCATGTGCCGCAAACACTCACGCGGTAACGATACCGTGCCATCGGGTAATCCGCTCGAACGGTCAACTCGGTGGATACCGCTGGGGAGTCGGAAAGAAACGGGCTCTCTTGGTCGCCGAGGGAGCATGGCCGCCCCAAAACGGGCGGCGATTAAAAAGGGGATAATTTCTCAGCAGCGCACTACTCAAGGGCGTAGAGCGCCGAAACCTCAACCTTGATATCTTGTGGTCGGGCCTCGATGGACGCCGTGGGGGTAGCGTCCTCAGCCATCGCCATCGCTTTCATCGCGTAAGCACGTGGGAGTGGCGCAACGGGGGCATCTCCACTGCCCTCAACGATCGAGAGAACGCGGCCGAGCTTTACCCCAGCCCCTGCCGCAATCTTCGCGGCCTTCGCCTGAGCATTTTTCGTTGCGACCTCGAGACACCCTTCGCGCTCACGCTGCATGAGCTCCGGAGAGACAAGTGTTTGGAGATCAGAGACCTCCTCCGACCCAAGCTTCGAGGCGACCGCGATGATATCTCCGAGTCGCCCTATCTCCGAGGTCTCGAATCGGCTGGCTAAGCGAGCGCGATATCCTTGACACACCTTCTGCCCATCGGGATAGGAGCACTCCTCATACACGGAATAACCCGCTGTCTCGGTGACAAAATCCTTCAGCGCGAGCTTCCTCACCTCACTCTTTATCTGCTCGTGCGCGGTGACCGCGCGCTCTGAGGCCTCCTTCGGAGTCTTCGCCACCACCGAGGACGCGACCGTTACCGCCCCCCGGTCTTGAACGACCTTCCTGAAACACTCACCGGTAACCGCAATCCCCGTAGGTTGCTCCGCGGCAAACGCCCGACGTGGGCTCATGGGCGGCGCAACGATCGATAAAGCGACGAATGCGAGGATGGTGCTACGCATAGAGTTCTCCATAATCCGATTATCAGGGGAATAGACGAACGCAAGGAGGATCGTATTCAAAGAGAATCCCGTCAATGAGGTAACGCGGCCCCTTTTAAATAAGTACCCCCTTAAAACTAACCGGAACCGACTTGAAGTCGACGAACATCCCCTTGTCACTGATCTTCGCCGAGGGAATGACGAGGAGGGCTAAGAACGACAACGTCATAAACGGAGCTTCAAGAAAAGTACCGCCACACCGTTTCGCCTTCTCGTCGAGAGCGATATACCGCCGCGCGACCGTGGCGTGATCATCCGCCGACATCAGCCCCCCAATAGGCAGGGGGAGAACCGTCGCCTCATGACCACAAACGAAAGCGAGCCCCCCTTTCTCCTCAATCACAAGGTTTATCGCCCGGGTGAGATCTCGATCGTTTGCCCCCACCGCTACAACATTGTGACAGTCGTGCGCCACACTTGAGGCGAGCGCTCCATGTCGTAGACCGAAACGGGTCACAAAACCTACCGAGACCGGGGCCGGGCGGTACCGATTTACCACTACTATCTTCACGATATCGTTCGAAGGATCAGCAACCACCGCCCCGTTGTCGATTTTGGCAGGCACGATATCGTGCCCAGTAATGAGCTGCTGTTCGACAACTCGAATTGCGTTCACAAGATTCCCGCTCGCCGGAACCCTCAGATCATCTTCGGAGATCGGGGTCGCCTCAAAGCGATTTACTATCGCGCTGGGGGAAGCGGTTTCGAGGCTGACCCCGTCTTTGGCGACGAGAGCGCCGCGGCTATACACCTCTCGCACTCTAAAATCATCGAGTCCCCCAACGACAAGAAGATCCGCCGGATCGCCGCGCTGTAAACTACCGAGCCCGAGGCGATAATGTTGATTGGGATTCACAAAAGCTGCTCTGAATACCTTGAGCGGATTAACCCCTGTGGAGATTAAAGTCGCCACGAGTCGATCGATACTTCCCTTGAGCGCAAGATCGGGATGGAGATCATCGGTACAGAGCATCGTGCGGTCAGGAAACTCATCGATAATCTCGGTGAGAGCCGCCAGATTTCGAGCAGCGCTCCCCTCCCGCACGATAATCTTCATTCCGGCGGCGATTTTGTCGCGCGCCTCGGCAGCAGTAAAGCACTCGTGATCGGTTGAGATACCCGCCGCCGCGTAGCTGCGGGCGTCTTCCCCCCGAAGCCCCGGCGCGTGACCATCGACCGGCTTACCGAGTGCATGCGCCGCCGCGATCATCTCCATGAAACCGGACTCACGGGCCAAAACTGCGGGATAATTCATAACCTCGGCGAGATACCCGATATCCGGAGAGCGCAGAAGCTCGGCCACATCGGCGGGGCATAATTCCGCTCCGGCGGTCTCGATGCCGATATGCGTGGCTGGGACGCACGAGGGCGCGCCGAAAAGAAACTTGAGCGTCGTGCCCCGCGCATCCTCAATCATGTAGCGCACACCGGTGACCCCCATCACGTTCGCCAATTCGTGCGGATCGCTCACCATGCGCAGCACCCCGTGAGGAACGACCGCGCGGCTCGCTTGACGGGGGGTGACGAGCATACTCTCGACGTGATTGTGCGCGTTCACGAGCGCCGGGGTCAAAAAAACATCGCGCGGGGCGGTGAGATCGGGAGTTACTGCAGCGATGTGACCGTGAACGACGGTGAGCGCCCCCGGATAGATCTTGTTCCGCACAACGTCGACAATCTGCCCACGCAAGGTGAGCGGCTTAAGGAGCGAAACAAGTGGGGCTCGGTGCATAAGAAATCTTTAAAGCGAAACCTCTTCGTCCTAGGGCGAACGCGCGTCAAGCTTCGACAACGCCGATAACACCCCTTCTCGTCGGGTCGCTCCTTTCGCCTGACCTCGACGAGCCCGTATCGCACCCGCTCAATCTCTGACGGGTAAAAAACCCTCTGGACCGGCCCCGAAAGCATAACCGAAAGTCCCCCGCAGCACGAGCATCCTTCAACGACTGCGCGGCAGGATACTAATCCGCTGAGAAAAGATTTACGCAGGACCCCCAAAAGCTAACCACGAACGGGGCGACCTCGCGGGGCGCTCTTCCATCGGGGGAACCTAACGGGCCCCGCGTTGCATGACCGACCATACCGGAGTACCTTACCGAAATGACCCCCGGATTTATCGCGGCTTCAACCTTTCTCCTCGTTACGGGAAGCGGTGCACTTGCGCAGATCGTGAAGCTGCGTCAACGCGAGCGCGAGTGGACAGAGGGTGCTATCGGTGAGGAGGAGATCTATGCCGGACTCCATCCCCTCCGAGAGATCTGGAGCCTCACCGCGTTCCTTCTTTTTGCTCTCTCGGGTCTTACCCGTAGCGAGGTCGACCCCTACCTCATCGGCAGCCGAACCCCGGTAATTATCCTCACCACGATTATCATCGCGCTGCTGGCGCGCCATGCAGCGCCACGGGCGGATCGCTATCTTGTGTATGCGGTCGGCGGTAATGCGCTTCTCTGGTGTGGCTTCTGCGTCGTTGGTGCCGGCGTGGACCTCGCCAACTCGCCACTGCGTCTCCTCATCGATTGGACCCTTGGGATTGTGAGTTTCATCCTCTTTTACGCTAAACTCGATCAAGCCCGACTGATGCTGCGCGAGCGGAAAAGTGCGGCGGTAGCGTGGGCCCGTGAAATAGGGTTCATGGTAAAAGATTTATCCGGCCTGTGGTACGCGGTTACCGTTGGAGGCTCGCTTTTCTTTATCGGCTTTACCCATACCCTATCGCTCCTCAGCGCCGCAGCCATCTGCTTTGCAAAGCTCCGTCTCGAGCGCGTACGATAATTTATTCTTTCTTAGCGCGCGCTGAATCAAAGAGATGGGTGACGACCATGTGGGGCAACGTCAACCCCGCAATGAGCACGATGCTTGCGGCAAAGAGCTCCTCGATTACCCGCAGATCGAACCTAAGACCGAACGGCAAAAGAAGCGCGATCGCCACGGCGGAAACGATCAGAAAATCCGGCGCAAAGAGAGGTTTTATCCCAGCAAAATTTGCCCGACAAACAGCCAGATGGTGCCGACTATGGCGTCCGATAAACCACACGGCAAAGCCCGCCAGTGGCGAGAGGATGCACCACGCGGAGAGACACACCGCGATCTCGAGCGCATCGGTCCTCCGTTCGGCACGACCGAGCCAAAAAGCTACCAGAACGAGCGCGGTCGCAATCACGACAGCGCCCCACCAGAGCGCAGGGGCAATAACACTAAAATGCAGCGGCGAAACAAAAAAAGCGAGATACGGACCTGCACTCTCGACGTGAAAAGCGATCGGCAGGACGATCGAACCAAGTGCGACAAGGCCCCCAGCCACCCGCCCGAGCTCCCGTCCCTCACCCTCCGCGAAATGAACGAGGGAGATCAGAAGAAAGAGACCCAGCCCCACGGAGGGCAGCAGCAGGCAAAGGAGACTCATCGCCGCCCCCATACCGCAATAAATCGCGCCGATGAACCAACGCGAGCGTCCGCGTCTACCCCAGATCTGCTCGGCGACGCGCAGGTCGAAAGCGCCGTGGGGGATACCCGCAAAGATAATGAGCGCGAGCGCCAGCCATTCAGCCGCGCGCGGCGAACGTAAGAAGACGATACCAAGGATACCAGCGAGCCATACCACCCAGCTTCGCCCGACCCCGTTTAATACCATAAAGCTCCCACCATTTGCCGTTTCGGGACACAGCTCATCACACGGAGCGACTGCAGCAGATCAGCTTCACCGGCTAAAAAAGCGACAAGATCACTATCGCGAGCAGTTTTGAGGAGTGCCCCTAAGATATCCTCACCGCACTCGGGGCGCCGTCGAAGAGCGCGCAGAAGCAGACGATCCCCGATCCGTAAGATCGCTCGAGTGGGATCGAACCGCCATGGGCCACCCGAATAAGCGCCCCGCGATAAATCATCGGCGAGCCGCTGCACCTGTTGATGAATCCCTTGGTACCCATACCCCGTCCCGGCGCGCACTCCGCCACCCGCTGTCCCCACGACCGGCCACGGGGGCGCCTTGCCAACGTCGAGCCCCATGGGAATAGCACCGTGCTCTCGGGCGAGCTCGCGCCATCGGTCGATACCGCGCGCCCGCAGCCACCGCTCTACGAAAGCGAAGTGCTCCGCCTCAGTCAGTTGGCTAAAACTAAATGTGGTGTGCTCCACGAGCGCCGTCGTCGCAGAAAACGGTAGCACGTACATAAAGCTTAGCGGCGATTCGGTAGAACTGCCCTGAAGCTCCATCAACGTAGCCTCGCCGCAGTCAAAAGACGGACGCTCCGTCTCAACCAAGACCCCTGCAAACGATTGCCACAGCCGCGGAACGACAGGCGCCGGGTCGAACGCGGCATCGACGACCAAGTCAAAACGATAGGTCCCGCCCCCGAGAGTCACCGCCGTGGGCCCCAGTCGACTCTCCCCCGCTTGCCATACGAATTGAACCCCCAACTCCTCCAGAGAATGCACGGCGGATTCAAAGAAATCGTCTCCCCGCACCAGGGTGTACGGTGTGGCTGAGCAATCGATCACCCGCGAGAAATCGCCCCCAGCGACCCGGACCCGCCGCCATTGCATCGCCGGAGTCACACTCGCCGAGACACGCCCGGTCTCAAAAAAACAAAACGTTCGAGGTGGATGAGGCAGCCGCGGACGGCGGTCGAATATCGTGATCTGAAGCTCCGGGAAGCGCGCTTTAAGAGCCTGGGCGAGCGCGCAACCCGCTACACCTGCTCCCCGAATACCGACCGTTCGCATAGACCGCCGCTACTCGGAAAAGGCTAGCTCTCCACGACCAGAGCTCGAAGCGTTAAGGTAAACTCGCGCGGCGATACCCACCTTCTGAAAAAAAGGCACCGTTGCCCGAGAACGCACCAGAGCCCCGTGACTGAGAACCCGGCCGCCGATAGCGCCGTAACACCGCGCGGCTATCTCAATGCCCCGTCGACACTCGGGGCTCAGATAGCCCAGACCGGAGAGTCCAAACGTATAACGCTCAGCAGCTAATTCAAGGAGCTGCTCTACAGCAGTCGTTACGGTCCGCGACTCCCCTGCCCCTCCATCGAGAAGCTGCGCAAGGTCCCCCCCCCCTAGCCACGCCCGCGGCAGGTAGACCCGCCCATCTGCAACGTCCGCCCAGAT
>JBILDU010000137.1:0-6301 GCA_044352465.1 Bdellovibrionota bacterium | reverse complement strand
CCAAGCCTCTACAAAAAACGCCCTCGCCACGCTTCTCCCAAAGCCTCGGCACCCCATACCTCTCGAAGTCCATCACTCCGCACCTGTCCGCCGCCTGTCTTGGCGCACTTGCGCTCGCAGACTACACGGCACTTCAATGCGCTTAACGCATCCTCCAGCTCACTACCAAGATTGCCCAATTAGCTCAGATGGTTAAATCGATTTTCCTACCCTCAGACGAGGGATCGCGGCTCCGCTACCGGCGGTTCCGCGCACGTCTGGTCGAGGATGACTCGAAGGAAGCCCTCCGGGAATTCTTCGAGGAGATGCCTCGGTCGGCCTGATCGGCGCTGAGTCGGGCGAAGCGGTTCACCGACCCGTGAGGCGAAAAACCTCGTGGGATCAGTGCCGCTTCGTCGTCGACACATGCGACCGAGTCGACCGAATCGAGCGGTCGGATGGCGTGCTGCTACCTCGGCTCACCTCACAAGGTGCTCCCGGTACGTTGCTCGCCCTCCGACATATCCTCACTCGCAGCCTGCTCTCAGGTTCTCCCTACCCCTTTTTACCGCCCACTCATTTTTGAGGCACGCCTATGCGCCTCGACACGGAGCTGCACTGCGCATTTCAGGTAAGCTACCGGGTATGACTGATGCGAAAGCGGAAGAAACACCTGATGCCCCCCTCACAGCGGCAGAGCTCGTCGACACGGCTCGACTCCAGGCGATTCTACGAGCCCGACTCGTGCGGTTGTGTCTCAATCCGTCTACCCCGGACGATTTTAAAGTGGTGCTCGGGCTGTTACCCAAGGATGACCGGTGAATTCGGAGCGAATGGCTAAGCGCCTTGAGAACGTCGTCAACGAGATCCTTGTTCACCGCGGGGCGCTACGGACCGACCAGATGGTTAGAGCAGCTCACCTACTCGGTATCGATCTCCAAGCGGATCTCGGTACGGCGCGGTCGAGCTCCCTTGAGGAACGCTTTCGTGTCGCCGTTGCCCCGATTCTGGTCGCTCTTGAGACTAAGCCTCGCATCAGAGCCGACCGCACCGTTGTTCAGCAGGCGGCTAACCTCGTTGGACAGCTTGAGGCGATCGCGCGCGGGGAGGTCCCCGCGATGACCGAGATAGCTACGCTCGATTGCTTCCCGATCCAGTTCGAATCTGCGCGGCAAGAGCTCCTAAAAGACTTCCGTATCGCCGTTTGCGGTGTGAGCCAGATTAGCGTCGACCTACGGAAGCGTCCCCGCCTTGAGCTTCTGGAGCGAGCGCAGGCTATTCTCAAAGGTTGGGCTGTCGACCAACTGCTTCTCGAGAAGTGGTCGAACGATCGACGCTTTACGCGGCCGAGCCAGCGGGAGACGCCGCTCGGAGTATGCGGAAACGTCCCGGCCTCGACTGGGCTCACCCGCGCTCAGCAGGCTAAGGCAGGCTGGAACGATGTCCCATATCAAGATCTCGCCGTCGCCCACGCTGCGTACCTGGTCGCTACCAGCACCGATTTTTTCGGCGGACTGATCATCCGTGCGCGTGAGGATGCGCTCGACTTCGCGGGGGTGGGGCTCCTCGACGCGAAGTATATCGGCGATACACTGGGGACAAGCTCGATCGGTGCATCGAAATCTTTTCGTCCGCGTTAACCCGGGGGCCAGCTCTTTAGCCCGTATTTTTCACGACGCTCGCTGCAGTACGGTGATTTTTCGGAGTACCGGAGCGCGCTGAGCCTCCTTTCCGAGTACGACCGCTTAGTAGTCCTCCAGACGTTCTCGAGGGCGTGGGGGCTCGCTGGAATTCGGCTCGGGATGGCGTTCGGCGCCCCTCGGCTTATCAAGGCGATGAACACCGTGAAGCTCCCCTACAATATCAGCGCGCTCACTCAGGCGTATGCTCTCGAGCGCCTCACCGAGCTCGGGCGCGTAGCGATCGCGGTGGAAACGATCCTCTCCCGCCTGACGACTTCAGCCCTTAGTGCCGCTCCAGCAGACTTGCGCCCTGTGCTCTCCTAGGTACCCGTTCCACTGCTCACCAGAGGGCCCACCCGCTCTCTTGGGAAGCCCAAAGAATTACAAATTCCACTTTTCGCTCTACTGTCTGAGCCTGCATGCCTCACCGAATCCATCCCTCACCTAAATCCTTCATACAGCTTAAACTACTCGCCGAGCCGTATGCCTATTTCCTAAATCCTCTCAGATTATTAGATCGATTTTCCTAAGCACACGGCACTCACCGTACCACGAATCAAAAATTTCTTGGTAAATTTAATGAGATCGAGCTAGCCGCTGCCGTGCGCACTCATAAAGGAAGATTGAAGTTGCGCAGCTTACATTCAGTGATGAAGCCGAGCCAGCCATCGGAATGGATACGGTATAATCGGCGCTGTCGCGGTAAGCTTTACAAAGACCCGCCGTTTCGTTCCCCATCAGGAGTAATGTCGGGCGAGTTAGATCCACCCCTGTTGGAGTCTCCTCGCCTTTCTCATCGGTCGCGATCACTTGCAACGAAATACCAGAATCGTCGAGACGATTTTTCCAAGCAAAAACATCTTTTGCCGAGGGCACGCGGATGACAGGTACAGCAAAGAATGAACCGGTTGCGGCCCGCACCACGGCGGGGTCGTATATATCAATGCAGTGCCCAGTAACAATTATGCCTGCGGCAGAAAAAGCGTCACAGGATCGAATGGAACTCCCAAGATTGCCGGGACTCCCAGGACGATCGAAGACGACGACAAACATCTCTTGGCTCGGTTGTATAGCTTCAAGTTTATCGTCTCTTTGAGCGACAATTGCGATTAGCTCGGAGGTCTCCTCCTTGCTGCTGACCGCAGCCATCAGTTCCGGTTGTAGCTCAATATGAGAATCGGCCTTTGACTTTCGCAGGATTTCAGTTGCCCAATCGGAAAGGTCGCGTCCGGCAGCATAAAGAAACGATTTGATTCTCCACTTAAACTCTATGACAGCGTTGATTGAACGAACTCCCTCGACCACGAATTCCTTATGCCGACTCCGTTTCTCCCGATTCCGTAGCAGCACCTCGATGTGCTGGAAGTTGGCATCGCGTGAGCGAATCCGAATGACTTTGGGCTTCATTTGGCCAAGTTTACTTGCGGAGCGTCAAATCGGTCAATTTGTATCATATTTCAGAAAAGGCGGCCGCGCTGTTGTATCCCACGAGCCTCGCCCCCTCCAAAGCAGCCTAGCCCGCATTGCGGATCCTCGGATGGGCAATGCGGGCTGATACTCCGACAAGAAAGTCTTTGGAGGAACACCAGGGTCATGCGGCGAAATAGAGGAAAGGGTCGACGGGATGTCGTGGCTGGAGAATAAGTCAGGGAGGGAGCGAAGACCAAGTCGGTGGACATTGCATACACCAAAGAATCAAAACCACCTCGGTGTCTCACCCGCAGGAATCAGCCCGTCATGAGCTAACTCCAAGCACTCACGTCTTTTTTTATCGAGGAATTAAAGCCCCCTCTTCCCCTGCCGATACTCCCATAGGTAGGGATCTCAATGGAGCTAAGCTGGTTTTTATCAACTTTCCGACTCCTCTTTCAGTGCAGCCTCGCGGGGCTTTAAGCCCCACCGTGAGGAGTTCGCGCGAGTTAGTGGCTGCGGCGTTACTGCGAGAGCGGACGTTCCGGATCGCGCCCCTGGAGCGACTCTCCGTATCAGCGCGCACTACCCTCCAAGCGCTCGACGGATTGAAAAGAACGGTCGCTGACATACGCTCCTCGGCGGAGGGGGTGGTGCGTCCCGGAGGGGCCGCTATCGATATGGCTGTGGCCTCCTCCGACCCGTTAGTCGCCGCGGGGACCGCGACGATTGAAGCGACGAGCAGTCCCCTTACCCTCTCCGTCTCCGCGCTCGCCGAAACATCGAGCTACTCTTTCAGTGGGGTCGATTCCCCGTGGCGTAACGGCGATGCCGCCGTGAGCGCCAAGATTAACCCGGGCGCACCGGAAAAAGCTCGGACGATCAGCTTCCAATTCGGCACTGATAGCGGGGCTGAGACGGTGAACATCGTACTCTCAAGCGAGACAACGCTCGCGGATTTCGTCTCAAAGTTTAACGCTCAAACCACCCGAGCAGAGGCGCAACTGATCGATCGGGGCAGCGGCGATGCCCCCGAGTACGCCATATCGATCCGCTCGACGTTCACCGGATCGGAACGTGGGTACCTCACCGTCGAAGTGGGCGAAGCGCTAGCCGATCCTAACGGTGACGGCAAACAAACCGATAATATTTTAAGAGCGGCGACGCTCACGCAGGCACGGAATGCGCGGCTCACGATCACCGGCGTCTCAGGTGTCATCGAGCGCGATTCGAACACCGTGAGCGACCTCGTGACCGGATTGACCGTATCTCTGAATGGAATCGGGAGTGCAACTCTCACCGTCTCACCGGATCCAACTCGCGCCACGACCGCGGTGGGAGCCCTCGTCGGTCAGATCAATCAGCTCTTCAAGTTTAGCCGACAAGAGAGTAGTGACACCCCACCATCACCGAGCGCCGGAGCATCGCTAGGACCACGCAGAGCCACACGGGTGGATGAGCGACTGGTTGATTCGGTGCGGGAGGATCTGCGGGGACTCTCCAGCGGGGGGGGATTGAGTGGAAGCGAGCTTGGCATCACGACAAATAGCGACGGGTCGCTCTCCTTCGATCCGACCCTGTTTAAAACAGCCGCTCTGAGTAACCCGCAAAGAGCGAACGCGGCCGTCACACTCCTCGCGACTCGATTAGGGGGAAGCGGCGGAACATCGGATCGGTACGACGGCTCAACCGGTCTTATTGCACGCTCACGGTCGCGGGTTGCGGACGAGCTTCAGCGCTATGAGGACCGTATCACCACGATTGAAAGACTTCTGGATGCGCGGGGCGAAAGCCTTAGCCGCCGCTACGCTCGTGCTGAGGGTGCCTTAGCGCGGCTCTCCGCCCAGGGGGACCTACTCACCCAGATATTTGGGCGACTATCCTAAGTGCATCTCTGGGCTCTTTGAGGGGATTTTTTCCGTCGTCGCTGCTCCGGCAACCGCGCTCGCAGCCCGGGCCCGCCTTGCCCATCCGCAGAGGGGCGAGCGGATTAGAACATTTTAAACGAGATCCGCTGAGTTTGATCTTGGGCCATCTGGAGCTCCTCACGTACCCTCGGCTCCGGGGAAAAAGAAACCAACTTCGTGGTCACGGCGCCAACAAAGACCTTACTCACGATCTGCAAGATCTCCCGCTCTTGGTCGGCAGTGACGTAAATCTTAGCTTCTCGGAGCTTGCTGTTCGACGCGGGGTTATTAAGATTTTTTACCGTCGGACTTACCACCCAAACATCGCGGGTCCGTCCGTTCACGACCATCTTCACTTTTTCAGAGGCCGTTAAGGTAATGAGGTAACGAGTCTTGCCGTTAAAAGTATCGAACTCTCGCGACATCCCTGTCTCCCACGGGAGGCTCCGCGCGAGAAACGCCGCCGAAAAAGGATCGAGGGTGAAATTGCCGGTATTCAACCGGCTGATAACGGAATCTTTACCGGTTTGAGAACGGACCGCCTCGATCTGACCGTTCTCGTGAAAAGTCATCTGCACGAGCCGCTGCCGTGAGTTCTCCCGATTATCGATAAAGGTCTTATAGGGGGAGAGGGTGTCGGCAGATATGAGCCCCTCAGCTCGGTAGCGGAGCTTGTAAAATATATCAATGGCGCTATTAGTCCGAGCCGCAGTCACGATCCGGTATCGGCCGTCCGACTCCTTAAGGGAGATGGAGACCTCGGCAGCCGGAATCCCTTGCCACGAGACCTCGTACGTATAGGTGCCAAACGGAGGGGAGAACTCACCTGCGACCGGAACATAAACCGGGGTCGAGACCTTGAGAGCTTCCACCTCGTTGGTTTGGCCGGAGGCCAGTGAGACTTCCTGGCCGGAGGCCTGTGAAACTGAGAGGGATAAGCCAAGCAGGAGACAGAGCCCCACCTTTGCCAAGAGAGTTCGCGAGAAGCATGGGGTAAAGAATTTTATCATAGCGCCTCTTCAGTTAATGCGGTTTCGGTGATTACCTCTACCGGTCAGAACCTTCTTGAGGAGCCGAAGACGTGCACTATTCTTGGGCTCGCGCGGGAATATTTTTTTTAACCTCTGAGCGACCTCTTAACCGCCGCTACAGGTGAGAGTGTAACGCACCCCCCCACTGCTAGGCTATTACCGAACAAACCAAAATCGCCCCAAAGACAGCTAACATCTTGATCTAAATTAACTTTACAGCTACTTTTTTATCCTTCCTCTAGCCTCAATGAACCGTAATTGGCCCAAAACGGAGGCCAATTGGGGTTTTATA
>JBILDU010000053.1:0-20619 GCA_044352465.1 Bdellovibrionota bacterium | reverse complement strand
AGAGACATGAGCGCTGCGGTAAGCACGGAGATCGGGGAACGCACGACAACCTCGAGTGCGGAGAAGGTTCTTGAGCTACCGCAGCCTGTCATCGAAGCGCGCGGGGTGAGGTTTTTTTATGGAGCATCCCAGGCGCTCTTCGATATCTCGATGGTGCTACCGGAGCATCAGGTGACCGCGCTGATCGGCCCATCAGGGTGCGGTAAATCTACCTTCCTACGAACTCTCAATCGGATGAACGATACGATTCTCGGTACCCGGCTGGAAGGTCTCATCACCATCCACGGAGAGGATATCTATAAACCGGGGGTCGACCTCGTCGCGCTCCGGAAGAAAGTCGGTATGGTGTTTCAACGCTCGAACCCATTTCCGAAGAGCATCTTCGAGAACGTGGCCTACGGACCGAGGATCCATGGGCTGAAAGACCCCGGCCAGCTTGAGCATATCGTTGAGCGCAGCCTCCGAAACGCCGATCTTTGGGAGGAGGTGAAGAATCGCCTTGAGAGTAGCGCGCTTGATCTTTCTGGGGGGCAGCAGCAGCGGCTGTGTATCGCGCGAGCGTTGGCGGTCGATCCAGAGATCCTCCTGATGGATGAACCGGCGTCGGCGCTTGATCCACGTTCAACCGCTAAGATCGAAGATTTGATCGGGCAACTTCGGAGCACCTATACCATCGTGATTGTGACCCATAATATGCAGCAGGCTGCCCGGGTGTCTGATAATACCGCTTTTTTCTACGAAGGCAGGCTTGTTGAATTCGGTCGTACGAAAGAGCTCTTCACGATGCCGAAGGAGAAGCAGACCGAGGATTACATCACGGGGCGGTTTGGTTAGAGTTAATTTTAAAAATCGGCATGGTGGGAAAGGGTTTTTGACCAAACTCTCGTCAAGCGCTCATCGGGCGCTCATAAAGAGAGAGCATGGTCATCGGTGTAGTGTCTTCGCGATTAATTGACTGTTTAGAGACATGGAGATGGAAACGATGCGACGATTAGGTGTTATCAGTGGCTTCGTAGCGGTGATGGCCTCGAGTATCGCGGGTGCAGAGATAAATACTGCGACCGATCTGGGGATGATTAAGCTTGACGGTTCGAGCACGGTCTACCCGATAATGGAGGCGGTCGTTGAGGAGTTTCAAGCCACGAGTCCCAAGACGAAGCTCACCGTGGGGGTCTCTGGTACCGGGGGCGGTTTCAAAAAGTTCTGCGCCGGTGAGACCGATTTTTCAAACGCTTCCCGTCCGATCAAGGCTACGGAGAGCGAGTTGTGTAAGAAAAATGGGATCGAGTACATCGAACTCCCGGTTGCATACGATGCGCTTACTGTCGTCGTAAATCCGAAGAACACTTGGCTTAACTCAATCACCGTCGCTGAGCTCAAGAAGATCTGGGAGCCAGAGGCGCAAGGAAAGATTACCCGCTGGAACCAGGTTAATCCGGCGTGGCCCGATCAGCCGATAGCCCTCTTCGGAGCAGGGGTCGATTCGGGGACGTATGACTACTTTACCGAGGCGATCGTTGGAAAGGAGGACATGAGCCGGGGAGACTATACGAGCAGCGAGGACGACAACGTCTTGGTCCAAGGTGTGTCCGGGAATGTGAACGCGCTCGGGTTTTTCGGCATCGCTTACTACAACGCCAATAAAGATAAGGTGAAGGCGCTCACGATCGATGATGGAAAGGAGGAAAACGGCAAGGGCCCACAGGCAGCGACGGTCGATAACGTCTTGAAGGGGGTCTACCAGCCCCTGGCTCGCCCGCTCTTTATCTACGTGAGCAAGAAGTCGGCGATGCGCCCGGAGGTGACGGCGTTTGTGAACTTCATGACGGCGAATTCGGTCGCGCTTACTAACGAGGTTGGCTACGTACCACTGACGCCGAGTGCGGTTGAGCTCGCCGCAGCGCGTTTTGAGAAGCGCCAAGTAGGTTCGCTCTTCGCCCACGGTGGGTCGCAAGTCGGGGTGACCCTTGAGGAGCTCCTGAAGAAGAGCTCCTAAAGCTCGGTAGCGGTCTGCGGCGTGGGGCTTGGCCCCCCGCCGCTTTTGTAAGGATACAGACCATGGCGGCGGCGCGAGCAGGAACGGCTTCAAGCATTATGGGTGATAGGGCGGCCTATCGGCGCCGACTCCTCATTGAGCGGCTCGTACACGCGATCCTTTTTTGTTGTGGCCTGGTCTCGGTCCTTACCAGTGTCGGCATCGTTGTTGTTTTGGCCGCTGAGACGGCCGGTTTTTTCACGAAGGTGAGCCTGTTCGATTTTCTAACCGATCTCGAATGGACCCCCCTTTTTGCGGATAAGCATTTCGGAATCTTGCCGCTCGTGAGTGGCACGGTGTTGGTGTCGCTTATCGCCATGGCGGTGGCGCTGCCGTTTGGACTCCTCATTGCGATATACCTCAGTGAATTCGCCTCTGCCCGGGCACGGGCGGTGCTCAAACCGATCCTTGAGGTGCTCGCGGGTATCCCCACGATTGTGTACGGGTACTTTGCGTTACTCTTTGTGACCCCCCTCTTACAGCAGATTTTTCCTGAGCTGGGTGGTTTTAACGCCTTGAGTCCCGGGATTGTGATGGGGTTCATGATCCTGCCGATGATCGCGTCTTTAAGCGAGGACGCTCTCTATGCGGTCCCGCAGAGCTTACGTGAGGCCGCGTATGCGCTCGGCTCAACGCGCATTCAAATGGTCTTTAAGGTACTTGTCCCAGCAGCGTTAGGGGGAATCACCGCATCGTTCATCCTGGCGATCTCCCGGGCGATCGGTGAAACGATGATTGTAGCGATCGCCGCAGGGCAACAGCCCAATCTGACTTTCAACCCCCTCAATCCGGTAGAGACGATGACGGCTTACATCGTCCAGGTGTCGCTCGGTGATACGCCGCACGGGACATTGGAGTACCAAACGATTTTTGCAGTCGGAACGATGTTGTTTGTGATGACCTTGGTGATGAACTGTGTGAGCTTATGGGTACGGGAGCGGTTTCGAACGTTATAAAGCCCCGCAGTCGACTGACCGCCACCGCCGGGGAACAGTGGCGTCGACGGCTTGCGGAGGTTGGGTTTACGGCAATCGCTCTGGGTGCATTGACTGTTGCCCTGGTGGTTTTGTGTGCGCTCCTGCTCGACCTTATCATCGATGGTTCGGGTAGACTCTCTTGGTCTTTCCTGACGAGCTTTCCCTCCCGTCATGCCGATAAGGCGGGGATCTATTCGGCATTTGTGGGGAGTATCTGTCTTATTATGGTGACGGCCGCCATCGCGGTACCTCTCGGGATTGGGGCGGCGGTGTATCTTGAGGAGTATGCCGGTCGGAACCGGTTTACTCGTTTGATTGAGCTCACCATCGTTAATCTCGCAGGTGTACCCTCGATTATCTTCGGTCTTCTAGGACTCCAGCTGTTCGTCCGATGGGCCGATCTTGGGCGAAGTCTCCTCGCGGGGGCATTGACGATGTCGCTCCTCGTTCTCCCTGTCATCGTGATGGCGACCCGCGAGGCGCTCCGCGCGGTGCCGGCGCAGCTTCGTGATGCCTCGCTCGCGCTCGGTGCCACGAAGTGGCAGACGATCCGGATTCAGATTTTGCCGGTAGCCTTTCCCGGCATCCTCACCGGCTGCATTCTGGCGCTCTCTCGCGCTATCGGCGAGACCGCGCCGGTCGTCACGATCGGCGCACTCGCCTACGTGGCATTTCTTCCCGATGGGCTTGCTTCGCCTTTTACGGTGATTCCGATCCAGGCTTTTAACTGGATCTCCCGTCCGCAGACAGCTTTTCACGAGAATGCTGCGGCGGCGATCGTGGTGCTCCTCATGATACTCGTGAGCCTCAATTCTATCGCGATCTGGTTGCGCTATAAATTACAGGTGAAATCAAGGCTCTAATCTGTTTATAGTCAGGAGTTCGCGTTGTGACGAAGCTGCATATCAAGAACCAAATGGCATAGGGGAGCGGATTGTGACTCAACACCTCCAACGAGAGATCGAGAAGTTAAAGAAAATGATCTTGGCCCTTAGTACCGTCGTCGAGGATAGCGTTCACCGAGCGGTGAAAGCGGTGGCTGAACGTGAGCCGAATCTGGCGGGCCAAGTGCTCGAGGGGGACCGTCAGATCGATCAGATGGAGATCGAGGTCGAGGAGGAGTGTCTGAAGGTCCTGGCACTCCATCAGCCGGTGGCGATTGATCTGCGCTTCATTATCGCGGTGCTCAAGATCAATAACGACCTCGAGCGTATCGGGGATCTCGCGGGTAATATCGCGTGGCGGGCTGAGTCGCTCGCGAAGCTCGCTCCGGTAGCTTCCCCGTTTGATTTCCACGCGATGGCTCGAGCGGTGAAGGAGATGCTGCGCAAAAGCCTCGAGTCGCTCGTGACCCTTGATCCGGTGTTGGCTCGCTCGGTCTGTGCTGATGATGATGCGGTCGATGCGATTAACCGTGATCTGTATCAGAAGATCGCGGGGCTTATGAAGCAGCGGCCGGAGGATACCGAGAGCCTTATTCATTATTTCTCGGTCTCACGGAACCTTGAGCGGATCGGCGATCACGCGACTAATATCGCCGAAGATGTGATCTATATGGTCGAGGGACAGATCGTGCGTCACGGGGGGCGCGCCGGGGTAGAGCCCGACGATTCGTAGACGTGTTTTTTAATGGCCCGGTGGGACTCGTCATCGGTGCCAAGTTTCAGGCATGGCTCCTGGGGCCCCACTCTTCGGCGGGGTAGGGGCGTTGAAAATTTATTGAGTGAGGCACGCGATTCCCAGTGCATATTCTCGTTACCGGAGCGACCGGTTATATTGGCGGGAGGCTTGTGCCCGCCCTCCTTGAGCGCGGACATCGCGTCCGGGTGATGGCTCGGGAGCCACTGAAACTCTCGCGGAAGGTATGGCCGGAAGTCGAGGTCGTAAGGGGCGATGCGCTGGAGCGCACAACCTTACCAGCCGCGTTTGCGGGGATTGACGTCGCCTACTATCTCATTCACTCGATGACGACGTCGGGGCACGGTTTTGTGGAGCGCGACCGGTTAGCAGCGGAAAACTTTGCAAGTGCGGCGACCGCAGCGGGAGTAAAACGGATCGTTTACTTAGGTGGGCTGGGTCGCGCGGGCCCCGAGCTGTCTGAGCACCTCAAGAGTCGTCATGAGACCGGTGCGATACTGCGGCAGGGCACCGTTCCGGTCACTGAGCTCCGGGCTGCGATTATCGTCGGCTCCGGCTCCGCGTCCTTCACGATATTGCACGATCTCGTGCGGAAGCTCCCGGTGATGATCTGTCCGCGCTGGGTACGCTCCCGGTGCGAGCCGATCGCGATACGACAAGTTATCGGCTATCTCGTGGGGGTGCTCGATGAGCCCCGCTCGGTGGGGCAGGTCCTCGAGATCGGCGGCGGCGAGATAATGACCTATGCGGATATGATGCGTCGATGCGCGCGGGTATTGGGGCGGAGGATACATATTCTCAACGTGCCGGTTCTGACGCCGGCGCTTTCGAGCTATTGGCTCAATCTTGTCACCCACGTGCCGATGAGCCTCGCTCGCCCACTCGTTGAGGGACTTCGAAACGATGTGGTGTGCTCTGATAATCGTATTCGCGACTGGATCAAGGTTCCCGAGATAACGTACGACGAGGCGGTGCATCTCGCCGTATCGAAGACGGTCCGAGGCGAGGAGGAGAGTGTTTGGAGCGACGCAACGACGGTAGCGTATGCGCCGATTGAAGCGGAGCACGGCGCTCTTTTGCGGGATGAACGGACGGTATCGGTCGGAGCTCCGGTCGAGACACTCTTTGGCGTTGTTGAGCGGATCGGCGGGGACAATGGATGGTACCATGCCGATTGGCTATGGAACTTACGTGCAGCGCTCGATTACGTCCTTGGGGGGATCGGCATGCGCCGAGGTCGCCGTGATCGGGTACACTTAGCGGTGGGCGATCCGGTCGATTTTTGGCGGGTGGAGCGCCGTGAGCTCGATAGAGTTATCGTTCTTCGCGCTGAGATGATGCTCCCCGGAGTGGCTCGACTCACTTTTGAAACTTCCCCGGTCGAGGGGGGCGGCTCCGCCCTCGCTCTGAAGGCGCATTTTTGGCCGCACGGAGTTTGGGGGCGACTTTATTGGTATGCCGTGCTCCCTTTGCACGAGTACGTCTTTAATGGGATGTTACAGGGTATTAAGCGGGTCGCGGAACGCGAAACGGGGGCCGGGCGTTAAGATCAACCGGATGCGCGTGACTGATCCAGTATTTTCACCTGGCAGACATGAATTATCCGAAACATCAGCGAATTGATTGGGTTCCGTTCGTCGCCCTTCTCTCCCTCTTTTTTGTGTTAACGATTCCGTGGTTGGGTTTGACCCCGTTTTCAACCCGTGGAGAGCCCCGTGAGGCGCTGGTCGCACAAGCGATGGTCACCTCAGGTGATTGGATCCTCCCGCGGGGCTATAGCGATGATGTGCCATCGAAACCGCCTTTCATGCACTGGGTGATCGGTGTGGTCTCCCATCTGGCGGGGGAAGTGAATGAATTTACGGCCCGATTCCCCTCGGCCTTAGCGGCGCTCGTTTTTCTGGCGGCGTTTTATCTTTTTATCGCGCGGCGTTATTCGAACCAACGTGCCATGTGGAGCTGTCTTGTCTTGCTTCTGGGCATCGAATGGTTTCGCTCCTCGATTAACTGCCGGGTCGATATGACTCTTACCGCGCTTCTCTCTGGGGCGCTCCTCGCTCTTTATGTTTGGGCTGAGCGGGATCTTCGAGGAGTGCCGCTCGGGGCGATACTCCTTTTGATCGCCGCCACCTTGACGAAAGGGCCGATGAGTATCGTCTTACCGGGGGGGATCCTGGGGCTTTTTCTCCTGTGCGAGCGGCACCGTTTTACTCGGATTATCGGTAAGGCGTTCGTCGTCGTGGTGCCGATCGTTATCGGGTCGGGGGTCTGGTACTGGCTTGCATGGAAGCAGGGGGGCGATGATTTTCTCTCCAAGGTTCTCTATGAGAACGTCGAACGTTTTTCGGGGACCATGGAGGACAAGCCGCACGCCCACTCCGCGCTTTATCTGTATCTTACTGTCTTGATCGGATTCCTGCCGTGGACCTTGCTGCTTGGTCCTTCGCTTGTCTCGGCGGGTATCCAGCGGATTCGTGCCGGAGGGTTATTCCGGTCGGTCGGAGCACGTTTCCGATCGCTCACCCCGTTTGAAAGGTATGCGCTCATCGTGATCGGAGCGTTCCTCGTATTCTTTTCGATTCCTACGAGTAAGCGGGGAGTCTATCTCTTACCGGCATATCCCTTTATCGCGTTTTTCCTCGCCCACTTTATTGAGACCAAGGTTTCTGCGGCGGTATGGAGGCGCGGTGCGCGGACCCTTGGAGCGGTGATCCTCATAGCGATCGGTTTGGCCACGGCGTACATTTACGGGGTTTTTGAGTTAGGGGCATTCGTGAGGAAGCCGAACGCGCTTTTCGATGCGACCTATTTTGGGACGCAGCTCGGGAGTGTGGTGTATGAGCCGGGCGGATTGGCGGTGGTAAGCGGACTCCTCTTTTTCGGGCTGTGGTCCTTGGTAAGACCGTGGCGGGGGCGGGAGTTCCTCAACGTCGTGTCTCTTCTCGGGGCACTCTATCTCGCGGCGAACGCAGTGATAGTGCCGGCGCTCCAGCGCCCACTCTCGCTCAAACGGTATGCGGCGGATCTTGCGCCGCAGATGCAGGGAGTTGATAAACTTTATTCGTTCGGTACGGAGTTTTACGGGGTGAGTTTCTATCTTCACCGCGAGATCTATCGTTTTACTCCCGAGATTGAAGTGGGTGCGAAGATACTCGTCCTGGAGCGCAATATCGACCGTCTTCACCAAGCTATTGCGCCGGAACGCTTAACCAAAATCCATTCGATTTCAAGCTACGGCGTGGTGAAGCCCCGCGATAGAGTAGCGCTAGTCGAGGTGGTTCAGAGGGAGTGAGCGGATTGTCGAAGCTGAGGGCTCTGCGGTGGGCGGAGGCTCTCGCAAGGGCGCACCCTCATTCGAAGTGCTTGCTCGGTGTGAGTGCCGCGGCTACAAAGGTGGTGGGTGCTTTTCATAGGTATGTGTCGTGAATGAGCTTTTTATCGCCTTTGTCCTCGGTATCGTTGAGGGGCTCACCGAGTTTTTACCGATTTCGAGCACCGGGCACCTTATTCTCGTGGGGCACGCACTCGAGTTTCAGGGTGAGCGAGCCCATGTCTTTGAGGTCTTCATTCAGCTCGGGGCGATCCTGGCGGTCGTGTGGCTTTATCCGAAGCGCTTTACCGGTCTCTTTGATTTCGCGGCCAAGGATCATGGCTTCAAGGGAATCGCTGCGATTCAGAAGCTCGCGCTGGTCTCGCTTCCCGCGCTACTGTTAGGCTTTCTTTTTCATAAGACGATTAAAGCGGAGCTTTTTGGCCCGCTACCGGTAGCTGTAGCATTGATCGTTGGTGGTCTCGTTCTGATCGTCATCGAGCGGCTCTTTCCTCCCAAAGCGGGTATACCGATTGAGGCGGTGACCCCGCGGCAATGCCTTATTATCGGTTTCTTCCAATGCTTATCGCTCTGGCCGGGAATGTCCCGCTCTGGAAGCACGATCGTCGGTGGGATCGTTTGTGGCCTCCACCGTACCGTCGCCGCCGAGTTCTCCTTTCTCGCGGCTGTGCCGATTATGTGCGCTGCAGTCACGTACGATATGTACAAGCATCTCGGGTACCTCTCCCTCGGCGATTTGCCGGTGTTTGCCGTCGGGTTTCTGGTTGCCTTTCTCTCTGCGCTTCTTGCGATACGGTTTATGATCGCCCTTTTAGGGAAGTTCTCCCTGCAGGGTTTTGGTGTTTATCGGGTAGCGTTGGGGTGCCTCGTGTTGTGGGTGCTGTGGTAGCTCCCCTGAGGGGGCGCCGTTGATGGTTGGCGTTCTCACGCTTGTGGGCTCAATTGAGGGAGACGATGCCATCTCGATGCGAAGTTAGTGCCCAAAGAGCCGATCGAGCATAATCGCGCACGCCGACCGCACCGAGAGGTGGTTATATTCTTTCGGTCCGTTGATGGGGTCGAGGAAGATATCGGCGCGATCGAGTAGTTCTTGGCTCATGCCCCAGCCGGTTCCAAACATGAGCAGATGGGGCTCGTCGGAGGAGGCGAGCAGTCGTTTAAAGCTTTCGAAGTCGGTGCGATCTCCCCCCGGTTTCGCTGAAGTGGCCACGAGCTTTGGAAGCTTGCCGGTACGGAGGTCGATATGCTGGATCGCTTCGTCGAGATCGTGGACAACCTGAACAAGCTCGATCGCATCTTTTCGGTTCGGGTTGTAGGTAGCGCCAAAGCCCTCTTCCCAATGGTTTTTGAGAGTGAGGGCGAGCTTGCGCAAAGTCGGCGCCGGGTGGGCGATGAAGACGTTCGTGACGCCGAACGTACGGGAGCTGCGCGCAATATCGTGCACATCGATCATCGTCAGCGATGAGGTAATCAGCTTCCCTTGCTTATCCACCATTTTGTCGTGCAGCAAGATGACGCTGAGATCTCCCTGTGCCGGCTTGGACCGCTCCGTCATAGTGTTACTCCTTTAACTTGGCTTTGTTGAGCAGATCGGGCCGGCGGGCTTTCGTTCGAAGGAGACTTTGCTCCTGTCGCCATGCCGCGATCTTGCTGTGGTTTCCTGAGAGTAGAACCGGGGGCACCGCTTTGCCCTCATACTCCGCGGGGCGGGTGTAGTGGGGGGCTTCGAGAAGAGGGGAGCCACCAAGATTGCCCGCAAACGACTCCTCTTCGATCGAAGCGGCGTTGCCCACGACATCTTTAATAAGCCGGGTCGTTGCTTCGATGATGACCATCGCTGGAACTTCGCCACCCATAAGAACATAGTCTCCGATCGATACTTCGAGATCGATCGAGCTCTCGATTACCCGCTCATCCACTCCTTCGTATCGACCGCAGACGAGGATGATGCCCGGGAGGCGGCTGAGCTCGAGCGCTTTGCCCTGGGAAAACGGCGTGCCCGCAGGCGAGAGGAGAATGACTGGAGCGCCGGGGGAGCACTCTTGCGCTGCCGCGATGGCTTTGGCGAGCGGCTCCGGTTTCATCACCATGCCCGCTCCTCCGCCGTACGGTGTGTCGTCCACGGCGAAGTGGGGAGGGGCTGCAAAGTCGCGTATATCGATCCGGGTAAAGGTGATAGTCCCCCCTTCAACCGCTTTGGCGATAAGGCTCGTCCCGAGAAAGCTATCGAATAGCTCTGGAAATATGGTGAGGATGGTGATGTGCATCGAATACAAAAAAGCCCACTCGGGTTAGGAGCGGGCTTTCTCTTTAGTAAAGGTAAGCAGAACTACTTCTTGCTCTTCTTGGTGCCTTTACCGGCGAGGCGAGCTTTGCGCGCCTTGCGAGCAGCCTGAACCTTCTTGCGTTGGTGCTCTTCACGCTTCTCGATGAGGCCAGGGAACTTCTTGATGATGAGGTCGCGCGCGACACCGCTCACCTGAGCGCCTACCTCAATCCACCGACGTACTCGGTCCTCTTTGAGGTTGATTACCGGGGGCTCCACCATTGGGTTGTAGGTGCCGAGATTCTCGATAACACCACCATTTCTCTTGTTCGCCTTCTCAAGCGCTACGAATCGATAGAACGCATTTTTGCGTACGCCGTACCGCGCTAGTCTAAGTGTAACCGCCACTGTAATCTCTCCAGACAGGTTTAAAATCGGTTGAGGGGCGGCAGTCTAACAGAACCGCTATCTTTTACAACCTGCCCGGGGGGGGAAACCCTTTTCGCCAATAGCTCGGACTGGTTATGAGAGCCGTGGTGCCGGCCTGTTTGCGTTTGTGTTGTTATTTCAACTGGTTAGCTTTTGGTTGCATCGACTTTTAAATGGTGAGATAGATCATTCGCCGTTTTAATTAGTAGGAGCACTTCTTAGGTAACCCCCGATAGGTGGGTGAAGTGCTTGATGCGATCTTGTTTGTGGCATCGATGAAAAGAATCCTCGTCGCTTTTGTTTTGGCTATCTTACCGAGCGTTGCGGTGTCGACGAGCGTAGCCATTGCAGAGGATCTGTACTGCCCGGCGGTGATGTTTTGCGATGACAACGGGCGCTACTACGACTGGGTTGACCCGCTAAGCCCGTGTGCCCTCGCGCAGGCAGATTATTGTACAAAGCTCAGCGATCAGTCTAAAGCGGCGCGTACGCGATCGGTTCGAATCGTTCGGTACACCAAGCGGTATTCTCAGTGCATCTCCTGGGCTGACCGGGCGTCCCGGCGGGTCGCCGCGGACCGTCGGGCTGCGTGGGCCAAGGCTCTCAAAGAGCGTAGCTGCAATAAATATGCAGTAAGAGCGAAAAAGCTCAGCGCCGCTCGTTGGTAACGTCGTCCTCTTCTGCCGCGACGTTTTATCTGCGATGACCCCCACTCGACCATTGCTGAATCTTAGCTTTTAAGGCCGCCTCTGTGGATGAGGCATCTTTTGAGGAAGATGGTGGGGGCAGTTCGATCGGTTAACGCGCAATGGCCTTCAATTTCTCTACCTCGACCTTCGCCGTCTCCATATCCTTCAAACCTGGCGTCTCAAGAATGAAAGGGATGTGGCGAAGTTTGGGGTGGTTTACAAAAGCGCTTAACGTGGAGTTTCCGATCGCACCATCCCCGAGATTCTCGTGGCGATCTTTCTTGCTCGCGAGCGCTGTTTTGCTGTCATTGAGATGGATCGCCCAGATCTTCTCGATCGCGAGGGTCCGCTCGAAACTATCGATGATGGTATCGAGTTCGTTGGTGAGGTCGTATCCACTCGCCCAGAGATGTTGAGAGTCGAGCGCGAAGCCCACGCGCTCTTTTTGCTCCACCTGATCGTATATTGCGGCGAGCTCCTCGACCCGGTCGCCGATGATCGAGCCTGCCCCCGCGGCAACTTCAAGGAGTAGTCGCGCAGGTGCTGGGCTGTTCTCCATGATCCAATTTACCCCTTCGGCGGCTTGGCGGAGCGCTGCGGTTTCGTCGGCTGCGTGTTTTGCCGTGCCGACGTGGAAGATAACTCCGTCTCCCGCGATCTGCGCAGTAAGCTCCAAGTGATGCACCAAAGACGTGCGGGAGAGGTGCAGTTGTTGGGGGTCAGGATTAGCGAGGTTGATGAGGTAGATACCGTGAAAAAAAACCTTGTCGACTCCGGAGCTCGCGCGTTGCGCGATAAATTTGGCGCCGTAGTCCGGAGGAAACGGCTTGGCGTTCCAACGTTGGGGGGGCGAGGGGTGAAGCTGGATAGTGTTAACGCCGAGTTCCTGGGCGTTAACGAGGGCCATCTCCATGCCCCCACTCGCTGAGACGTGACAACCGAGGTATCTTTTCATAGCGGGAGGATGTTCGCCGATACGAACGCTCCCCGTCAACCGCGCGGGCTTACTTTTTAGCCCCGCACGTCGACCCTGAGCAGCTCGAACAGCTTTGTTTCGCATCTGCAGCGACGTCGGCTTTGTCGCCAGCGGCACAGCACTTACCGTGTTTGTGCGGGCAGTGTGGACACCCGCACTTTTGCTCGATGCAGGCGCAGTGGGTCGCTTTGTATTGGGGGGCACAACCGAACGCACCACTGACAAGGACGAAACCCATCACGGCGGTATAAAGAGTTCGCATAGCTATCGTACCTTTTTATACTAGCTTGGTTTTTATACTAGCTTGGCTTCACCGACCACTGTGTCCGGCTCCAGGGCGAGTGTGGGCGGTGGTCATCTCACTCTTTATATTTTGAACCCCCTCGGCCATGAGCGCAACACTCAAGATGCGGTCGATTTCGCGGTGGGTGGGTCGAACGCCGGCGAAAGTGACAACACCATTACTCGCAGAGATATCAAGCCCCTGCAGATCGACGTCCCCCGCTTTTTCTAGGGCTTCCCGAACATTTGCGGTTACGACAAGGTCGCTTGTCGGGGGGGCCACGGTGAGGCGGTTGTCAAGGTTGCCGACCCCCGGAGTGCTTCGGGCTATCCGCGCAATGGCGGCGCTGTCCTCTTCGCGGAGAACTTGCCCGACCAGTGCCGCGGTATTCCCGGTGACGAGTATCTCAAGATCATAGTGACCGACCGAATGGTTCGCCGCGATACGCGAACGGATCGCCTCCGCGAGTCGGCTCGACGGGCCGTTTGAAACGATCTTCTTGTGGCGCCTTACCACGAGCTCATTCTTCACTGAGGTCACGCCTGCGATGCTAGACGCAGCTTCTTGAACCCGCGAGACATCGGCAGGTGAGCTGACTTCTCCCTTGAGAAGAACGAATCCATGATGGGTTTCGATGTCGATCGAGTGCGGTCCGAGGTCGGGGATCTGACGAATCGCATCTTCAACTTCCACGGTGAGACGACTCATGATCTGGGCGAACACCGGTGCGGCGCTGAGCGCACCAAAAGCGAGTCCAGCCGCGAGCACAAAGCGCCCAATGGAACGAGGCGCGGTGGTCGTGAGCGAGAATGATTTCATAAGTATACCTCATCTTTTTTTGAAATTCTGGAAGTAGTTTTAAAAATGGGCTCCGCTCGGCTGAGCTCGCCGAGTTCACCGTCGGCACCGGCCCATTTTTGAATCGCTCCAAGCTCGTACAGCGCCACTAAACCCACCATTCTCCGCATCGCATCAGCGCTTCGCGCTCACCGCGCCAATCATCGCGCGGCTCCTTGAGTGTGCAAACCTGCTTAAAATAGCTCGAAGCGCGACTTAAAAATACCTCTCTACCTATGTACTATACCACCGTTGTAGGAAACAGCCGTTGTGGGCAGCCTTTCTCGCGGTTCATAATTTAAGGACTCCTTTCCTGCGGTGGTTCCCAATATCACCACGGGAAATGGACCCCTTGTATGGGAGGGCTCACCTGAGGTGAGATTTTTGCGGATACGTATGCGATTTCTGAAAAAACTCATTCTCTTCTCTGTGGTTATCTTGGGGCTGGCTTGCGGTACCGGGTATCTCTTCGTAACGAATATCGATGGACTCGTGGCCCGTTACCGGGGTGCGATCGAGGGGTGGATCGGTGCAGCGCTTGGGGGGAAGGTTTCAACTGAGAAGATATCGGCGCACCTTTTACCGCGGCCCCGTCTGGAGATATTCGGCGTCAAGGCCTCGTTCGGCGGCGGGAAACCTGCGGTGACAGCCGCACAGATCGGGGTCGATTTTGAGCTCCTCCCTCTTTTGTGGCGCAATTTGAAGCTCAATTCGGTGTTGCTTGTTGAGCCGACGCTCGATCTTGTCGGCGATGAGCGGGGGGTCCGGCCCCGCGGTATGTTAGGTGAGAGCGCTGTCTCAACGACGGATGTGCCGCTCTTTATCGCACTCGAGCGGTTCGAGGTTCAACGTGGGCGTATCGAGATCCTTCCGGGAGCCGCGAAAAGTCCAACGATAATCGAGAATGTGGGGCTTTCCGGTGCGCTTCGATTTGAGGACGGTGAGCTTAAAATCTCGACGCTCGCCGTGAGCGGGCGTGCACCGACCCCCCTTGGTGAGGTAGTCGGCGAATTCGGGGTGGTGCGGAGCTCCACGAGAACCGGCGAGGTTTCTTTTGATCTTCAACGCGGCCGGTGGCAGGGGATCGAGCTTTCCGGTGAGGGGAGTTGGCGGAGTCGCGACGGTACCGGTCGTTTCACCCTGGCTGCTCCCGGAACGGACCTCGTGGTCTTGCAACGGGCGGTGGAGAGCCTTGTAAAAGCCGAGCCGCTTCAGGTTGCCGAGCCCCTCACCCTCGGTGGAACTGTTGTTCCAAAGGTGACCGTCCTCCTCGAGGGGCCAAAGCGCTACAAGGTAAACGGGGTGCTCGAACTGAGCGGTGGGCGCGTAGCTTACCGGAATCTCGGAGTCGAGGATCTAAAGGGCGCTGTTCAGTTAGCCATCAATGAGCGGGGTGGGAGAGTCGCTGTCGAGTCCCTCCGCGGAGTGACCAATGCGGGACGGAGTCCGGTGACGATTGAGGGAGCATTCGATCTCTCGCCGGTACGGGGAGAGATTCGTGGAACGGTGGGTGCGGTGCCTCTCGCTGAGTTATGGTCCGTCGTTCCGACTACGCAGACGGGGCCGCTCGCACTCACCGCTGGATCAATTGGAGGGCGGTTTTCCTGGCGTTTGGAGGAGGAGCAGTCGCCCCGCTGGAATGTGACCGCCGATCTTCAAGGGGGGGCAGGCACGCTTCGAGGGACACCTTTTCAAGACGGAGCTGGCAAGGTGCGTGTGAGCGGTGGTGATGCTCCCGTTGAGGTGGTGTTGGAGCCGGTGACGGTTGGGTTTGCCGGTGGTGGGGCGCCGGTGACGGTACGGGGAGAACTGAAGGGGGAGCGCGGACTCTTTGCCCTTACAGCGGTGAAGTTCGGGTTACCCGAATTAGTGTCGATCGCGGGCGGTGCCCCGGAGGGGGTGAGCGACGTGGCGGGTGAGGTGACGTTCGATATTAAAGGTCGAGTCGAAGGGGGGGCTGTCGAGTTGGTCGGGCCGCTCTCGATCGTCGACGGCGCTGCTCGTTTCGGAGAACACTCTTTTACCAAGATCGCAGGGGAATTGATTTTGCAATTCCGTGACACCATACGCGTGTCGACCCGTGCTCTAAGGATGGCGATTAACGACGAGCCGGTAGTGGTAAGCGGAGGGGGTGTCGGTGCTCAAACCGGGCTCCGATTGGAGCAGGTCAGTATCGAAGGTTTCGGTGGTCAGGCGCTTTTTGATGGAAGTATCTCCGCGGAGGTGCCGCGACGATTCGAGGTGAACGGGCGGGGGCGGGGGCTCGCCGTTGAACGGTTGATGGGGACCTTCAACCCCGCTGGGGGGGCGAGTGTCCTTCAGGGCGAACTCTCCGATATTCGCTGGCGGCTCAGTGGACGGGTCGGTGAGGAGGTGAACCGCTCGCTCGAGGGCGGGGTGGTATTACGGCTCGAGCGGGGAGCGCTGCGCGGGGTCAATATCGGGCGGATCGCTCTCGAAAAGATCGGCGCGATTCCACTGCTACGAAATCTACTCGGGGGAGCTATTCCCCCCAACTTTCGGCGGTATTTCGATGCCCCCGATACGGCGATTCATTCGCTCGTGGGGGAGATTACGCTGCGTGAGGGGCAGGCGCGCACGGAGGATCTTAGGCTCGAAAGCGATCTTTTCGCGCTGAGTGCGCGGGGGGAATTTGCCTTCGGGGGAGCGGTTGATATCGGCGCCACGTTGGGATTCGAGCGCGAGTTTGCCTATGCCCTGGCCGATCGAGTGAGCGAGCTTCGGGGGCTCTTCGGTCGTGAGGGGACGATAGTTTTGCCGCTCCGGATTTCGGGCCCACCCACCGAACTGGTGGTGGTACCTGATGTGGGTGCGCTTCTTGAGCGAGCGGCGCAGACGGCGGTCCAACGTGAAGCGGAGCGTTTTATCGAGGGAGCGATCGATCGGCTGGGGGGAACGGAGCGATAAGGTGTGTGGAGAGCGGTAGGTGGGCGGGAACTCCACCCCGCGGCAACTACCTCCGCGGGGTGGATAACGCACCGATTAGTGGGTGGTCTTCGCCTCATGGGCAGCCTCGAGCGCAGCGGTCTTCGCCGTCGTCTCGTGAGTCTTCGCATCGACGAGGGCCTTCTGCTCAGCGGTGAGCGACTTCTCGGTGTTGGTGAGGGCAGCGTTCGCATCAGCGACTACTTTGTTCGCTTCAGCGATGGCGTTGTTGGTGGTCGCCGCAGCTTTATTCAAAGCATCGTGAGTAGCCGACGTGGTGGTGGTCTCAGCCATAGCGGGAAGAGCGAACAAAACAGCAGCAACAAGAAGGGTACGCATAAAATGTTCCTTTCATTTAAACGGTTCGGAGCTGCCCGCGACGCGAGCACCCCTTGACGGGGACTCTCACACAGAGCGGTTTAAAACGCACGGGAAATCTAACCGCAGAGAGAGGAGGCGCTCCCCCGGCTCGAAGGGGGCTTGAAACGAACGGGGGGGGCAGGGATAGTCGAGAGGTCCATTGGAAATCCGCTGAGAGGAGTAAAGATGATAGCGCCGCTAAGAGTTGCCCTCATGGGAGTCGTTTTTGGTCTTATCGCTGGGTGTGGCGGCGGCGGAGGAGGTGGCGGTGGTTCCGGTAGCGATGACGGGGGGCCAGCCGCCGAAACAGGTGTTCGGATACTCCACGCCGCTATCGACGCTCCTCCGGTTGAGGTGGTGAGTTCGAGTAGCGAGGGGGTTATCGATTCAGCCCGATTCGCCGAGAGTTCAGCGTATGGGGGGCTCTCCACCGGAGCACAGAATCTTCTCGTGCGGCCGAGGCTCGAAGTCGCCCGAACCCTCGGCGCATTCGATGTCGTGGTAGCACAGGGCGAGCGTCGCTCGCTGCTACTCTTCGGCGAGGAGGAAACGGGCCTTCAAAGCGCGCTTCTCCTCGATACTCCGGGGGAGATTCCGGGGGGCAAGGGGGTGGTCCGGGTAGTGAACGGGGTCGCCAGTTCCTCCGCGATTGCGGTGACGATCACCGGCGCGGAAACCGGAGTAGATCTCCCCCGTGGTGCCGCCTCGTCCTATCAGCCGATTACCGCGGGGCCGCAAACTATCACGGTGCGCAGTGGTGATCGAACCGTATTCTCAGGTGCGCGGGTTTTTGAAGCCGGAAAACCTTATTCGGTCCTTGTGGCTGGGGAGGCTGGATACTTTGTGACGGTGACGTTGTTGAATGATTAACAGCGCCCGCGGCCGGGACGTGCGCTTGGGCAGCGCTCGAGCGACGCGAGGACGGGGGGGGTCGCTCAGCTACTCTTGCTGGGATGATTGGCGTTGAATCGCTTCGATGAAACGTTGACGAATCTCCTCCCGTCGTCGGGCAAGTTCGGCCTCGTCCTCGGCCGATGTGGTCTCCTCCTCGTCCGCTTCGATGCGGGCTCGCGGAGCTGGTAGAGACGGTCTCGCGGGTAATGCTGCGCGGGGCGTGTTGTTTTGTGGGGCCGCCGAGGCAGTTTGAGCATCGCGAGGCGGGGACCGGAGCCCCCCGAGTAAAGCGTCAGGGTCGGTAAACGCTTTCGTCACTGCGGCGCTTATCTCCTCCGGATATCGCTCGAGTATTAACTGCGGCTTCGTTTCCACCAGCGGTGTTGCAGCGATCGGCGGCTTCACCGCAGCCGTCATAAAGCTCTCGGGAGTCGGTGGTCGCTGCAGCAACAGCACAGCCACGGTGGCGGTCACCGCGATAAGAAAAGTCGAAGTTAATATCGCGACCGGTGCAGTGAAATCAGGGATCCGGGGGATGCGCAGGTATTGAAGCCACCGTGCGCGCTGGTTTGGCTCCGTAGCACCGGGGCCGCCTCCCTTCAGAAGATCTTTCTCGGGCGCAATTCGGGAGCTCTGACGCTCCGGAAGTGGGGACACACCCGCTGCCGCTTCTTGACGCAACGCCGCGATCATTTTTTGAGTTTCGATATCGTCCGCACCGGCGCCCCCGAAGCCGATAGTTTTCTTACGGGGAGCTTCGAGCTGAATCCGCGAGACGATTTCGTTTTCGATCCAGTCATCGGGACGATCGGACAGCGCTGGAACGACAACGATGGCGCGCTTTTGCCAAGCGAAATTGGAAAGATCGCGGGCGAAGGTGTTACGCCACGTCTCAGGGACGAGGGCGAACGGATCGTTGAGAATCACGACCCCCGCATCGGAGAAGGCGATAGCTAAGAGCCGCACCATCCGATCCTCCTCGGGCGAGAGATTTCTGCACGCCTCACGGGAGAGTCCGCCGAGGCCGTGAGAGAGCAGCAGAGAGTCAACGCCGTCGGTGGGTACACCCGCTTGAACGAGATAGTCTGCTACCGTCATCACGTCGTCGGGGCTAAAACGCTCGCCGTAGCCGATGCGGGGGTGGATGTCCGCATTGAACGGTGTGTTATCCAGTAGAACGGAGAACCGTTCCCCCGGAACGGTTACACCCATAAGGCCGTTCGCGAAGAGCTTTAAAAGCTGAGGATCGTTCGCTCGAAAGACGGTAATATGCCCCGCGAGGCAACGAATTCGCCGCTTTACCTCGCCTTGTGAGCCGAGGCGGTTGATCTCTATCTGCTCGTATCGCATAGCGCGTTGTCGGCGCTCCCGTTCTAAATCCCTGCGATATTTTCGTCGTCAGCTTCGTTGAACCACTTGATACGTAAAAGTGGTCTAACCGGTTGAGACTTCGCTGAGTTCGGCCGATACCACAGGTGTTATGGGGAAGCTTTTCAATTTATTTTTTCTCGCTGCAGCGCTGGTGTGGGTACCGCTTGTGCGGGCGGATGTGGCGGTGAGCGGGAATCTCTTCAGTGCGGGTGACACAATCGTGGCCCGAACTGCGCTAGGGTTGTTTATTGCGGTCTCTGAAAAGAAAGGGACGCTCGACCTAAGGACGTTTGACCCGAGCACTGCCTCGGCCGCTGAGATCCTCTCATTCTTTTTAGCCGGTGAGTTAGGCCGCGGATTCACCGCCTTTGTCGATGATAGAGGGGATAAGCGCACAGTCGGAGGTGCGGTGACGATCGAACTCAGTCCAAAGAGTGCGGTTGCCTTTGCGCGGGATGGGGGGACTCCGTTTCTGTTCATGAGCGGGAAAGATATTTTGGTGCTGCTTGGCTCGACCGTGGTCCTTAACACCGAGTGGGCGGCGCTCGTTGATGCGATCAGAGGCAACGCCGCAGAGGATACGTACGCTTTGAGTCCCGATGGACAGCTCACCTTTCAGGGCGCGAAGGCAGGAGTTCGTCTCGGGATGAGCTGGTCGCCCCGTGATTGTGGCGAACAAGTCGTTGTCGGGAGAAGCTTGGGGGATCTCGAGTCTACCCCGCTGGAGTCGATCGAATTTGCTCGATTGATTCGGCTTTGGAAGAGGATCTATTACGATCCGGAGACGTCGCGAGCTTTTATGATGGATCTCGCGGAGGGAGTGGCGCCGTGTGCTTTGACTCAGATTCGCCGTTGATAGCTTTCTCACCGAGCCACCGCCTTGCTTGAGCCTCACGCCGGAGGCGCAGGCCAAACTTTTTGACACTACTTGTCTTAATCAGCTCGATCGCTTCCTCAATCGAGTCGGTTAAAACGATCCGCGCGAGATCTGCGCTTGAGATCGCTCCGTGATCCAGCGGTTGGGTCCGTAGGAATTCGATGAGCGGCAGCCAGTACTCTCGCCCCATGAGGATCAGGGGGAAGTCTTTAATTTTGCCCGTCTGAATAAGTGTTGCCGCCTCGAATACCTCGTCGAGGGTGCCGTACCCCCCGGGCAGCGCTACGAATGCGTACGAATACTTCATCAGCATCATCTTCCGTACGAAGAAGTACCGAAACTCCACCCATCGATCGAGATATGGGTTCGGCATCTGCTCGACCGGAAGCTTGATATTGCATCCTACCGAGAATCCCCCGACATCCTTAGCCCCGCGGTTCGCTGCCTCCATAATACCGGGCCCACCGCCCGTCATAACCGTGAGGCCCAGTTCAGCGATGGCGCGCCCCATCCTCCTTCCGAGTTGATACGCGGGATCGTTTTCCCCGAACCGAGCGGAGCCGAAGACGGTGACACACGGTCCAACAAAATGGAGCTCGCGAAAACCACGGATGAACTCGATGAAGATCCGCACCGCCATGGAGAGGTCTTGATACCGTTTTTTAGGCCCTTCAAGAAAGAATCGCTCCGCCCAATGAACGGTTGCTTTC
>JBILDU010000052.1:0-20652 GCA_044352465.1 Bdellovibrionota bacterium | reverse complement strand
ATACGTCGATATTGAGTAAAGGTAATTAGAGCTTTATGGGTGCAGCAAAGAAGATCAAGGAGCCCACGCGGACGACGAAGCTTCGCCGTCTCGACGATGCGGTCGAGCAGAGACTAGGGGTCATGAAAACCTATAAGATATTTATTGGGGGAAAGTTCCCGCGCACTGAGTCGGGACGATACTACGAGGTCCGATCGCCAAAAGACGAGCTTCTCGCCAACGTCTGTCTCTCCTCGCGTAAGGACTTTAAGGCGGCAGTGGTCGCTGCCCGTGAGGGATTTGAGAAGTGGTCGAAGGCAACCGCCTACAATCGCGGACAGATCCTCTACCGCATGGCCGAGATGCTGGAGGGGCGGCGCGATCAGTTCGTGGGAGAGCTGTGCGCGCTCGGAGATTCACGCAAAGCCGCGGTGCAGGAGGTCAATGGAGCGATCGATCGACTCGTGTACTACGCGGGATGGTCCGACAAATACCCCCAACTATTTAGTGCGGTGAATCCGGTGAGCTCGCACCATTTTAATTTTTCGGTACCGGAGCCGACCGGTGTCGTCGCGATCGTTGCGCCGGAGGACTCGGCGCTCCTGGGGCTCATCTCCGTGATGGCTCCTGCGATCGTTGGTGGAAATACCTGCGTGATACTCGCGTCGTATTCCAAACCACTTCCGGCGGTAACACTCACCGAGGTGCTCGGGACATCCGACCTCCCAGGTGGAGTGGTGAACCTCCTTACCGGAGCGCGCCACGAGCTTTTAGGGCAATTCGCCTCGCATATGGACGTCAATGCGATCGTGTACTGTGGGGACTCCGCCGCGGAGCTGGCCGAGATTCAGTCGAAAGCCGCAATGAATATCAAGCGCGTGGTTATCCACCGAGATGTCGACTGGCGTAGTCCGGAGAGACAAAGCCCCTATGCCATCTTAAAGACACAAGAGATCAAGACGACATGGCATCCCATCGGGGTGTAGGGAGTGTTTTCTTCACTCGTGGCGGAGTCGTCGCCTCACCCGATGACGAGCCAAGATGGTGCTACGCCCCGGCTCCGACATTGATGGCGACGATTACTGAGAGGAGGAGCATCGCCAAGGCCGGCAAGCTCTTTTTAATCTCATCCTTGACCTTCGCGTGCATCAAGACCGCTCCAGTCATGAGAACCACCATCCCGATGGCTCCCAACTGAGCAAGCCCCGGCAACCAGATACCGGCGAGAACGAGGGTGGCGCAGGTAAGTTTTAAAACCATGACCACCTTCATAAACCAGAGGGGTAAGCCGTACGCTTGAAACTCCTCGGACATAGTCTTGGCCGCGCCGCCACGAAAAGCGGTCGCCTTGTTGAAGCGTAAAATCCAAACGTTATAAATCCCGAGCGCGATGATAAGTTGGCAGATGACGATTATCATGTCTCCTCTCTCCACAAAGACTTGTTGAGTCTATCCATCGTTATAAGAAACCTCACCGCGGAGGGCTATAGCATATTTTAGGCTCACACTGGGCGACGGGATCTTTTTTAGCCTACCTCAGTATTCCATGGTATCCTCGTGCGGGTAAGAAACGCCGCCCGAAGCACTCACGGAGAGGGGGACGACGTGTTAACGAAGGAGACCTGCTTGATAGCCAAGCGTTCGACCGTGAACGAGTCAACCGCTGGATTAGCTAAAAAAAATGAGGGGCCGCCGGACGTCGAATCAAACTCGACCGGAGTGACTCTCGAACACGCTACATTTTCGCCTTCGCGCCCGCGAGACTCAGCGGAGTTTAACCGGTGGTATAAAGAGTACCGCGGAGTGGTCAGAGGGCTCATTCGCGAGTTTATTCGGGACCCGAATACGGTTGACGATATCTCCCAACAAGCGTGGTTTAAGATCTCGAAGGCTATCGACCGCTACGATCCGACTCGTTCGAAGGAAACGACCTTCGTGAGTATGATAACCCGACGGGTGGTCATCGATCACTTGCGGCGTCACAGTTCGGTCTCGCAAGGAGTCGTTGAGACTCGTCGACATTCCCCGCTAACGGACGAACTGAGCGATGCTCTCTTTCCCCACAAGGGGCCCTCCCCGCTCGAGAAACAGGTGCAACGCGAGGCGCTCGAGTTTGCTCAGGCAAAGATGGGTGCGCTCGATACCAAGCGCCGGTCCGTCCTCGAGCAATACTGCCGTGGCCGAACGATGCAGGAGATCTCCAACGACCTCGACATACCCCTCGGCTCGGTAAAATCCCTCCTGTGGCGGACCCTCGCGCGCCTCCGCTCACGGTTCCCGTAGACCGATAAAAGAATCAGGCCTTGGTTCTATGGACAAGGAGATTTCAGAACGCATGCCCACCCCATCCGACCCGAAATCGAACACGCAAAGGCGAGAGGCGAATACGTGTATCGCCCTCGGTGCAGGAATCGGGGCCCTCGGCGCCGCTGGAGTCATGCTTTCGGGCGCCGTATGCACTGCCTGCGTTGTGGTCGCCCCAGGACTTGTGGCGATCGGAGCGTTTAAACGTTGGCGGATAGCCAAGGATTCAAAAGCCGCCACTAAGCAGCGCGGCCCCTAGAGCGCAGAATCCCCCGCTCTCTCGCTACAGGTCTGCCCGGTAACGCGCGCTTCACACCTTAATCCGAGCTTTACTCAACATCCTGAGATTCCAGTGGATCGGGGCTCCGCGGTGCGACAGGCCTCTTTTACCGGGCGGATAGGGATATGAACGACTTATCTCCCCGCCGGGCACTCGGGTACCCGAAGGTACGCCACGCTCACCCATGACTACACCAATAAACTGCGCTATTCTGGGGGACCTATTTTGATGTAAACCGATGGCGCAATTCCCAGAACACACCCCCGAACGCCCCGCCCCCGCCCTTGTGGCGGAGCACCTTCTCGACTCATTATCGTTCTCTCCGCGCGTAGAGCGCGACCTGGTGGTAGCGGCATATCACCGCGAGCTTACCGATCGGGCATGCACCGCACCGAACCCCGAGAGCCACCCTCACCTTATTGAACCAGCGACCCTGCGTCGCTTAAGCGATGAACGGATCGGCAAAGCGAGCAAAAGCCCGCTCAACGCTCACCTCGATTATACCGGAAGGCTTTATTCCGATTTTCGATTTACCGGCGCTGCTGACGGACCGCTCACGATCCATACCCTTTTGGAGGTGCGCCTTCGAGATGGGACCCCAGCCGTGCTGGTGGCGGGAGGCCCACAGGGGGAGCGGATATTTCCGGTAACGCACGGTGCGGCGCTCAATCATCTCTCGATGCGTCGCACCCCCACAGGCGCGATCGAACAACGTCGGGAGGCGCTCCTCTCTCCCCCCGCGTACACGCAGGCCCTACGCCACTTGATTGAGCTATGTGAACAACAAACGGCGGTGCCGCTTATCGAAAACCAGTCGCTCCTTTACTGCTCGTTCCGGGCGTGGATCGCCGCAACGTATCCGGTTGTTGCCCCCCCCAAGCGAGAGGTACAAGCGATTCGGCACCTCTGCTCCGACGACTTCCCCTCCTTTATCATACGATTCTCCCCCGAACACGAGTTTGTCGTTCGGCCAACGTACATCCACGATCGGTGCCGAACGACGATTCGCGGCAAACTTCTGGGCCTACCTTAAGGAAACACCATGTCACAGCAACCCGATCCAGCCCGCGCCTCGAACATCGATGAATGGTGGCGCAATATCGACCTGCGGGCCCCTTTGGAAACAGACCTGGCGCTGGATGCATTTCATGAGCGCGTCTCAAACCGCCGTGACGTAACGATTATACCGCCCCAGCAAACCACTCCAACAGAGCGCAGCGACTTCATATCCCGGCTCGATGAATTCCTCGGAGCTGTCCGCGGACATCCGAGTAACCAAGCCACCGACTACGTCGGCCGTTTCGTCTCGGAGATTCGATTCTGCTCCCGAGAGGATAGCCAGGTGGAACGTCGCGGCCTCCTCGAGTTACGCGATTCGCGGGGACGGAATCTGCTTCTGGCAGGTGAGCGGCTACGTCCCGTCGGGGAAGGGTTTGCGGGATACGATGTGGCGTTCATCGAGCATGAAGCAGCTCCGCGGTTCACACTCCTTCTTTCGCCCCTGGCATTCGCCAGCGAGTTAAACAAAGTCGGCCGCGCCCTCCGCTCTCCGATAGGTCACGAGTTTCTGGAGCGCGGATCAGGCCTCTATTGCTTAATTCGTGAGAGCATCGGTCAGCGCTTTGGAGCCGATGTCGGATGGGACCAGCGAGTCAAATATATCACGCCAACGTGGGCGGGAGAATCGACCAGCTTCGTTTATCATTTTGAGAACGGTCGGCGCTTCGACGCTCTGCTCGATTACGTTCCTGACCTCTGCGAGCTAGGCTTTAAAATCCGCGAGGTGTGAGAGCCTCCCTGGTTTGCTAGTGGTTCGACCATTAGATTCTTTCACCTGCAAGGTAATAGAATTTATGCTCACCACTAGTCCTGAGTTAGTTTTTCACTCCGCGGGAGTGAAAAAACTTATTGGTCGAAGGACTAGTGCCCCGCAAAACCCAACCGAGCTTCTTCGAAGCACACTTCCCTGGGCAGGACGTCACCATCACTCATCGGAATGTGTCAGCGCCGCAGCGACAAGGCACAGAACCACGTACTGCCAATTATTCGCTACCGTCGCAAAGTCTCGCAGAATGGTCTTTCCAAACATTAAGAGGAACATGAGAAGTGCGGCGCTCAACCACGCCAGCCGCTGTTTTTTCCCGAGGAGAAGCCAGCCCCCCACGACAGGTTCCGCTACTAAGATAAGATAGGCGGTCACGGTCGTCACAATCGGCGGAAGCCACGTCGCCGCAAACTCTCCCTCGATATACCCCACAAAGCCGGTCGCCCCACCGAGGAACTTTGAAAGCCCTACGAAGAGGAGCCACACGCCGAAAGTTACCCGCAACGATACGAGAAAGCACTCCCGAGGATCCCCTTTTAAAAGCCGCTCAATCATCGCTTCCCCCAAAAAAGTCTACGAACGACGCCAAAAACGCCGCCCCCAAAGTAGGCCGATAAAGATACCTATGACCAAGATTATGACAAAGAGGCTTCCGATGGGAGGTGAAAAATACAACTCGCTGACCGGATGAATATAGATATCGCGCAGCCACCCTTTCGAATCATAGGTACACGTCCACTCCGGATCACGCCCAGCGAGGACGCGGCCGGGAACGCCACACGTCGAACCCGACTCGACAAGATAGTTCTTCAGCTTCGACGGATTTGTGGTCCAAACATCAGGCATCGTTAGCACCTCCCCTGAAAAGGCTTCATTGGTTTCACCGGCACCTCGTGTCGAAAACACCCTCGAGCGGCCTCTCACAGCTCGGAGGTATACCACAGGGGCGCGCCCCCCAAACCCCGGCAATGGCGAGTAATCCCGGCGAGCCCCAAAGGTTGCCCAACCGCGCGAAAATAGGACCGAAAAACATGGAACCGCCGGAACTTCCGCTTTAGCGGCTCAAACTTAAGGTCGATAACCTTGAGGAGCTGTCTCAAAACCGGACGACGTGAAGATAACACCGACTCTGGCGAAGGGGCGCTCTCTCGAAAACGGCAAAGCTGTGAGCTTTTCTTTTCTCAAACGACCGGCGAGAGAAAGCGGTGGACTCGAAGATATCACGGGACTCGATTCATATCCTTGTGGTGGACGACCTCGCCTCGATGCGAAAGATTGTGCGTAATCAACTCGTGGCTCTCGGTTTCGTGAATATAGCGGAAGCGCGAGATGCGCGGGAAGCGGCACAAAAGCTCGAATTCGATACCTATTCCCTGATTATATCCGACTGGCACATGCCGGAGATGTCCGGCTTTGAACTGCTTGCCTACGTGAGAGGACAAGCTCGGCTTGAAACGACGCCGTTTATCCTGCTCACCAAACAGGCCGACAGGGAGAGCGTACTCCGCGCCCGTGAATCAGGCGTCTCGTTTTATCTTGCGAAACCGTTCACCGCCGAAACCCTCGAGGAAAAGATTAAAGAGGCCCTCCCGATCATCGCCCGATAAGCTCGGCGCTCTCTCGTCAAACGCTTCGCCATAACGGCTGACAGCCATCGGTGGATGAGCTCACGACGCGCCCTACCGTCGGATCGCTAAAAAAGTCCCCCGGGGATAGCGAAGCGGCATCGAGGTATGCCGCCCGGGCCCAGCGGAGCTGGGCCTTTACGTCGCCTCACCAACGAACACACATTCTAAAAGCCAGTATTTCTCTCATTTCGATCTCGATTTAGCTATAAACTAACATTCGGTGACAGTGATTATCCCAAGTTCTTAGGGACCAGATTTACTAAGATGACAGGTATAAAAACGGCCCCGCGCGCCACCGCTTCCGCAGAGCCCGACGGGTCCATCACCGACCTGAAATTCCCCACCATTAACCGAGCGATGATTCCCGGTGTGTCTACCGCCGCGGGTATTGACCCTCCCGCGCACGAGATCGCTTTTAGCCCGATGCTTTCTGAGTTACGAGTCGAAGAGCAGCGTTACCGCACCCAGTCTCCCCTTGAGCCCCGCCCCTTTCTCGCCTCGATGGGTATTATTCCTTCGCCCCCGCCTGCCTCGGGTAGTTTTCGTACGACCGCAGAGCACCAGCAGATCCTCGCCCTGATTGAAACCACCGGCCGAGATGAAATAGCCCTTTTAGACACGCGGTGGAATCGAGCACCGAGTGTCGCCTGGAATGAAATCGCCCGGGAACTGGTGGCTCAAAACGCGATGAATCCCCCCGAGGCTTCACGTCTCTATGCACTTCTCAGCATCGCGCAACACGATGCTCTTGTTCTCGCCGCTCGAGCGAAGGAGGATTTCTTCCGGGAAGCACCGGCACAGGTCGTTGCAGCGATTCCACTCCGCTCTGCCCCGGAGGCGATATCAGCGTACCCCTCACATCACGGTTCGATCGCAGCTGCGTCCAAGATGATTCTCGCTGCGGCCTTTCCTGATGCAACGGAAAAGCTCGAAGGCTTATTCTATGAACATCTAAAAACCCGTATCCTCTCCGGGGTGAGCGCGCCAAGCGACCTGAGCGAAGGTGCCCACCTTGGATACCATAGTGCTCGCGAGATCAGTCGATATGCCGCGGAGAGGCCGGTTCCACGGGGAGTGGTTTCATCCGACAAACTGGCCGGGGGGTGGTACGCCGATGAACACGGGGCACTTCTCCCCGGGTGGGGTACCCTTGAGCCACTCGTCATGGAGCACCCCGCCCAGTTTCGCCCAGCTCCCCCTCCCGAGAGGGGCAGCGCTATTTTCCGCGCAGCCCTCACGGAGGTACAGGAGCTCTGCCGAAATCGCTCGCCGGAGCAACTCGAACTTGTCCGCTTCTGGGCTGATGGTCCCGGCACCGCGACACCCCCCGGACACTGGAACGCCATCGCCAGCGAGCTCATCACCCGGTATGAGTTTGAGGATAGTGAAGCTGCCCGAGTCCTCGCTTATCTAAACGTGGCGCTCTACGATGCGGGGATTTCGTGTTGGGAGACTAAGTACTATTACGGACTCGCTCGTCCCTCACAGGTGGATCCGACCATATCGACCCCGGTTGGGGTGCCCCCCTTCCCCGCCTATACCTCCGGTCACGCCACATTCTCCGGCGCGGCGGCGGAGGTACTCGGGTTCTTTTTCCCCCGTGACCGGGAGGAGCTTACCACACTTGCTGAGGCAGCAGCTCTCTCGCGAGTCCTCGGGGGGATCCACTATCGCTTCGATGGTGAAAGAGGCCTCGCAGTTGGTCGCCAGATCGGCGCACTCGCGGTCAGGCGAGCGCAACTCGATCCGCTGCCATAGCGAACGAGAAAAAGAGCTCATCCGCATGGCCAATCCTAAGATGGGCGATGCGGGTAGCGCCCGGACAGCGGCTCCCCACGCTATCGTCATATCGAAATCGGCCTGATAGCCATCATTCCAGGCGGTCATAAAAACCGTACATTACCAGCCCGAACCGTCGACTCAGGAGGAGTATCTTCGATGAAAAAAAGTGGTGTTACGGTGACCCCCCAGGAATTCGATTCCTTGAAACCCGAGTGGGACCGCCTCGCGCTACGTCACCGCCTCCCCACCCTCAGCCACGCCTGGATTCGGGCCAGTCTCTCCGCGTTGGACCCGGGGGATACTCCCCTTCTTATCGCGCTCAAAGGACGGGACGGCGCCCTCAGAGCCGGCGGCGCATTGGTGAAGTCTCCCGATACGTCGTACCTCCGGTTCCTCTCAAGCTATGCGCTACCGGAGCCGGCGTATGTGATTGCAGACGACGCTGCGGCGGAGCGCGATCTCTTCAAGGCGCTTCGTCGCATAGGGTTGCCTCTTGAGCTGCGACGAATTCCAACGACCCACTTTGCTCCAGCCACACTCGGACGCGCCCTCGGTGGTGCGGCGCTCCGGGTACTTCGTTCCGAGGGTGGATCGCCGTACCTTCCACTCGCCGGCTCATGGGATGACTTCGAGGCAGCTCTCCCGCCGAACCGACGGAGCGATCTTCGGCGGGCGTACCGTAAGGCTGCAGCGCTCGGTACGATCGAGCATGAAATCAGCGCCTCCGACTCAAAGACCGCACCAGCGCTTCTCTCTCGTTACATCGAACTCGAGCGCTATAGCTGGAAATACGATGCCGGAACCGCTATCGAGATTGACCCAAAAGCCCACCGTTTTTTTCAGGCTCTCACCGAATCACCGGCACGGCTTGTTTTCGGATTCGTCCGACTTAACGGGGTCACTGTCGCCGCGCAGATTATGCTCGACTTCGCTGATACATTGTGGGTGCTGAAGACGGCTTTTCATAATGAGTACCGAGGATGCTCCCCCGGGGTTATTCTGATGAACGAGGCGGTAAAATTTGGGTTTCATAACGGCTCGCAGGTATTTGAGTTCTTAGGCTTTGAGGAACCGTGGCTTCAGGTATGGAGCCGGGGTAAGCGTGAGTATCAAACGCTACGACTCTACACCTATTCCCCTCAAGGGGTCAGGGAGCTCTGCCGTGATGCGTGGCTCACGTTGAGTCGCCGCTTCCGCAATACAGTCCCGGCTTTACCGGCTCATTCATAAAGGTCTTTCAATGATCCCGCGCGCGCTCAAACCGTCGGTCCAAAGAATCCTCGATCGGTTGGCGGTCTACGGCTCCCGACGGTACATCGCCGGAGACTCGTTCGCCGATGCAGCCCGGCTCACCCACTCTCGCACGGACCACATCAGCCGATTCATCATCTGTCCGTGGAATAAACCCACCGACAAGGCCGATGCGGTTTACCAAAGCTACACGGGTGCGCTTGCGGGAATCCTTACATCGTCGATCGATTGCTATCTCGCGGTGAAACTTCCCGCTATCGATTACGACACCGCGCGATTACGAGAGCTCCTCGAACGGGCTGCGGCGAAAGACATACGCATTCACCTCGATGCGATGACTGCCGATTCGGTCGACCGCACTATCGGTATCGTGGCACAGCTCCGCGCCCGTTTTTCAAATATCGGGTATACAGTGCCCAGTCGTTGGCGACGTAGTGTGCCCGATCTAGCGAAGCTTCTCGATTTGCGAATCCCCCTCCGGATCGTCAAAGGACAACTACCCGACCGTAACGGGGGCGAGGTGGATCCCCGGGAGGGCTTCGGGCGAATCATCGATCTCTTGGGCAACACCCCGTGCACCATCGGCGTTGCTTCACACGACCGCGCCATCGTTCATGCGGTGACGCTTCGTCTCCAAGAGCGCGCGATCTCCCACGAGATTGAGCAGCTCTATGGCTTGTCGGTTATCCCCGCCACAACGGCATCAAAGATTCCAAGACGTTTGTACATCCCCTACGGCCACGGCTATCCTCCCTACGACATCTATACCGCGCTACGACGCCCTGGACTTGCCCTTCGGCTCAGCCGAGACGTGATGTTGGGATACGTAAAAACTCACCCGCTGGGGACCACGCGGAGCGTTCTGCCACGAGCTCAGAAACTTTGCCGCTCGGAGGGAAATTTTAACGAGTAGCTAACCGCACCGTTTGATGCTTGCTCGGCCGTGAACCCGTAGCCCTGAAGAAGGAGAAAGCCCCGGCCGTGCGGCCGCTCCAAATTCTCCTCAAGAAGCGCCTCCGGAGCGCGCGACCACCGCTCCTTAAAGTCGGCAAAGGGAGTGCCGTCATGAATAGCTAGGACCGCTTTGTCCTGATAAACCTCCGCGCCCACCGACGCCACGCGTGCGCGAACCGCTGTGTCAGTCAATACGACCCGCAACGCCTGATCAAGAGACTCGCTGCTCTGAACATCGACGTAGGCCTGCACCCGCTGCGCGGATGTCATACCACCTAATCCGTAACACACAGCGTTTACCAAAAGCTCGTGGACCGCAAAGCGGAGGTTCCACCCCAACCGCTCCCGTTCGTTCTCCGACAGCGTCGGAACCTTTGCAAGGCCCCGGTGAAAAGCCTCGGTAATCTCCTCGATGAGACTCGGCAGCGTCCCTTGCAGCCAACGTCCGAACGACTGGCGATCGATGACATCGGTGGGCAGCGTTATTGAAAGGGTATGGGCTTCAAGGGGCCGAGATTGCCCCGCGGGCCCGGGAAGAGAGCTGAGGGTGTCCGCTGCGGGGCCAGAGTTTGGGGCAGGCTCATGCATGCCCCCTATTATAACAGTATTTACAGAAAAGGTTAAGGGCGCGGGGTCCGCTTATTACCGTTCCAGCCGCGCGGATAGGGTCTTTTGAATGTAACGAACAAATGTCTTGGCTAACTCATCGTAACCGATGGAGGTGGGATGAAGCTGGTCCCCGGAGAGCAATTTTTTACTAACGAGATCGAACCTCAGGTCGGCGGGAGCCTCGGGTCGATCGCTCTTTAGTATCAGCTTATTGAGCGCTTTGACCCACGGGCCCTGGGAACCCCGATTGGGGAGCATGAGTACAGCTGTGACGACCACAGGGGCTGAGCCAGCTTCTGCGCTCACCTTACTTCTAATGAGAGTGCCGATCCGTTTCAGATTTCGATAAGCCTCCGCAGGGAGACCAAAGAACCACCTATCGTTGCGCCCTAGGTCGAGAACAACGATATCGGAGCCAACCAGAGCCTCTCTCAAAGGCGACACCTCAGTGCGTGAGAACTCATCACCGACCCTTTTAAGAAGTTGCCGTGTATCGAGCCCTTTGGTGCCGAACCCCTCGAGGGATACACCCCGAAGCTTCTTCCGAGCTCGCACGAGGTACCCTCCCCGCCCGTTGTTGCGGGTGTCACCGGTTCCGTAAACGAAGCTATCGCCAACGACAACGACGGAGGCCACGCCATCGCAATTGACATCCGACACTCCCCCAACCCGAGGACAGGCAGCGCGACTCACTGTCGCCACGAAAACCGACATCACCACCAGAACAAATCGCTTCATACCGAACATCTCCACTGTCGAATCCACTCATGGGGAGGGAAACTGCACCACGAACGCAGTCGAACTTTTATGCGTCTCGGAGCACTGTAATCTTTAATGGGTCACCATCTTCGACGTCTGCTGAGAGAATCAAAGTATAGACTGCGCCCCCCTCAAAGATCTGAGGGTCACTCGTCTGCACCACCGCACCGGAACGGCCGTCGACCACGACGATAACATAGGTGCCCGCTCCGCCAACCCGATAGTCCGAAGCTTTTTTGTAGGTAAGACCGTCCTCAGTCGGCGCGACCGAGTCGACATCGCTCGGCTGCGAAACGATAAACACATCAAGGGAGCGCCTCGAGGGAACCACGTTAATTGTTCGCACCTTGAATACATCTCCGTCAGGGGAGCTGTTATCATCTTTGAGTAACAGAGCCTCAGCATCACGCGAAGATCCGAAGGCAAGGTAGGTAAAATCGACGTCATCAGAGAGAGAGGTCTTCGTTTCGTCGATCGGTGTCAGCGAGTTCGATGGGGTAATCTGGAATATGTGCGGCTCCGTGTCGAAACTGAAATACCCCGAGCTCTCCAGAAACTTGACATCCTCGAAGAATAACTCCAAATCAACAACGAGATCGACCGCATCGACTCCTGATACGGCATTCACAAACCGGAGATTAGTCTTATCGTCATCCTCCCCTCCACCACCACAACCGGTGAAGGTGAGAAGCGAGCAGATTCCGAAAAGGGCGAGGAGATAGCGAAACGAATCAGTTTTCATACGGACCGAAGTTTACCCGGGGATCAAGGATTACTCAATCGGGAACGGCGAGCCCCCCGTCGCCAAGATAGAGCACCCTATATCCGTCCCTGGAGATACCTTGTGCTCAGGGTATCCAGGTGGTAGTTCCTCTCATGATGTCCCCTAAAGAAACGCTATCAGAGGCGTATAAATCGATTATAGCGCTCCTCATTCTTGCTCTGATGGGGGCGAGCGGAGTCAACGCTCAACCAAAGGAGGCCACCATGACCCCACAAGGCGAACTCGAGAAAGCTACCCTCGCGGGGGGTTGTTTTTGGGGGATGGAAGACATCATCCGGAAGATCCCTGGGGTTATGGAAACTACGGTCGGTTACACAGGGGGTACGGTCAATAGTCCAACGTACCCGGTCGTAAGCTCAGGGACGTCAGGGCACGCCGAAGCTGTCGAGGTGACGTATAATCGAACGCAGCTCTCTTTTGAGGATCTCCTCGGATGGTTTTTTCGGATGCACGATCCAACGACCGCGAATCGCCAGGGCAACGATATCGGCTCGCAATACCGCTCGACGATCTTTTTTCACTCCCCCGAACAAAAGACGATCGCCGCGCGAGTCATCGCTGCGGTTAATGCTTCGAAGAGATGGGCTAATCCCGTCGTCACGACGCTTGAACCAGCCGGGCCGTTTTTTCCGGCGGAGGGTTATCATCAAGATTACTTAGTAAAGAATCCGGGCGGATATACCTGTCATTATCTCCGGGATTGAGGTTCTGCGAGATTGAGGACTGCCGGGATAGCGCCTTAAGAACGGTCGGCCTTGGAGTTTTCCGAGCGATTGATGTAGTCGTACCAGAATTTGTCGGCGAGTTTCTGGTCCCGCCCCCGCAGGAGAAGCCACGCCTCAAGCGGATGGCGCACTAAATACCAATCCCCAAAAGTGTCGAATTTTCGGCACGAAGTTACGATCCAAGCGGTAAGCAGATTCACAAATCGCCCCCCGGACCTCTTGGCGTGGCGACGCATGCGGCGAGCAAAATCGATATCCTCCGCGCTGACGACGTGTTCATCGAACCCCCCGATCGCCTCGAAGGCCTCACGCCGAAAAAAGAACGCGCCCCCACTGATGCGATAGAAGATCGCCAGCACCCCTAAAAACATGCCGGTAGCGACGATCCCGAGCGACCAACGCTCGGGGAAGATGAGCACACCACCGCCGACTACCTGTCGATCGCGACACACGTTCAGCACCCGCTCAAAAAACCGCTGCGAGACGAGACTGTCGGCGTCCACGGTCACGATGAGATCGTGGGTGCTGGCGCGGACACCGACATTCCGAATCGCGGCAAGATTCTTCGCTTCGCTCTGCACCACCTGACAGCCCAGATCCCGCGCCACCTGCACGGTCTGGTCAGACGAGCGATTCTCAACCACGATAATATGAAGTTCTATCCCCGCAGCTTGAGCGGAATGGCGTAACGCCGCTACACAGCGCGGTAAGCGCGGAGCCTCGTTACGGGCCGGAATAATGACCGCAATCTCAGTATCAACCACAAAACAGCCTCCCCCCGCTGTCCGGCCCCCATCACTCTCTATTACTGCGATACGAGGCGACGAAAAAGAGCCGATGCAAACGACTACTCATTCCCCACCAGCTGCGGTGAGCGCGCATCAAGAACTTGGCGCACCACGCCGAGAAGCTCGTCTATTGAATAGGGCTTCGCGAGTCGTGCGCTCACCACATCGGCTTCTTGGTCTTTATCTTGCGCACATAGATCATACCCCGAACAGAGGACGACCGGCACTGCCGGGAAAGCGCCAGCTACCTTTCGGGCCAGATCAAGGCCGGTCACCTGCGGCATCGTCAGGTCCGTTACGATGATATCCCCCGAGAATGTCCCCTTCTCAATCATCTCAAGAACCTCCTGAGCCCCGGTATAGGCGCTCACTCGATAACCGAACTGCCGCAGAGCCACCGCACTGACCTCCAAGACCATCGACTCGTCATCGACCAAGATGATGTGTTCGCTCCCCCCGCGGAGCTGAGCGACCGGTGGCGCTGGAACCACGCCGTCGGGAGCGGTCGACTGCTCCGAGGCGCGCGGAAGATAGACCTCAAAAACAGTACCGACCCCCTCGGTCGAATCGAGATGGATCTGGCCACCGTGAGACTCGATGATTCCCAAAACCACGGACAGACCGAGCCCGGTGCCCTCGCCCACCGGCTTGGTCGAGAAAAACGGCTCAAAGATCTTCTCTTGCAACGGCAGCGGAATACCGTTGCCCGTATCGCTTACCCGCACCATCACCACCTCGTTGGCGCTCGCTGGCAGCTTCGCAATCCTATCTGCACCGACGAAATCCCTCGGGATGGTTGCGACTTCGAGGCGGAGCTCACCACCGGTACGACGCATCGCGTAAATGGCGTTTGAACAGAGATTCATCAAAACCTGGCTCATCTGGCTACTATCAGCGAGAACGTCGGCATGACCTGAAACGTTCACCGAGAGCCTGATGTTGGGGGGCACCGTGACCCCGAGTAACTGCTCGATCTCCCGAGCGAGTCGACCGAGATCCGTCCGCACCTTCGCTGGTTTCACCTGCCGCGAATAGGTCAGAATCTGCGCGATGAGTTCTTTACCCCGCTGCGCCGCACTGACGATCGCCTCAGCCGATCCTGCCCCTTCGCGGGACGCAGACCGCAACAGCTCGGCGTTCATCATGATAGCGCTCAGGATATTATTGAAGTCGTGTGCGATACCTCCCGCCAACCGACCCAGCGACTCGAGGTGTCGAGCTTTGCGGAGCTGTTCCTCGAGCGCGCCACGTCGAGTCTCCGCCTCCAGTCTTCCCGAAATGTCGGCCGCTGTCCCTGTCGCACCGATGACCTCACCCTGCTCGTCCTTTAACGGGAGGGCATTGAAGGACAGAGCGATCGGCTGTCCGTTTTTTCGCAAAAAAACCGTCTCATAAAAGAAGAGGCTCTCTCCCCGCATCACTGATTCTAAGATTCCGCGCGCCTCCACCGCTGGATCCTTGGCCTGAAAATCCGCGAGGGCGCGACCGGTCATCTCCTCGGGGGAGTATCCGAACATCATCTCCGCGGGTCCACGGTTGACGAAGGTCAAGCGGCCGACCCGATCGACCGCCCATATGAGGTCATTCGAGGTTTCAACGAGGTTGCGATACTTCCGCTCGCTTGCCTGCACCGCCTCGTGTGCCCGGCGGCTCTCTGCGTTGACCACGCTCTGGGCGATCTGATCAGCGACTTCACCGGCGAACGCCAGCTCGCCCGCGCGCCACTCACGCGCCACGCCAACGTGCTCACAACAGACGACTCCGAAGTTTTTACCCGCTACCCGGATACCTGCATCAAGCATCGAGGTGATCCCAAGGGGGACGAGGTATCCCGGGGTATACTCGCTCGTTCGAGGATCGGTCCGTGCATCGTGGGCGTCGATAGCTCGTCCCGATTCGAGCGCCGCGAAATAACGAGGATAATCACTCGAGGAGAGAACCATCCCCGCAGCATGTTTCTGTAGCGGGGCCTCAAACAGATCGATACACGAGAGCGCAGAGCGATCCTCGCTTCGAAACCAAATACTCGCTCGAGCGACGCCGAGGTTTTGCGCTAGGATTTCAGTTGCTCGCTGAGCCGCGCTCGTGATGTCGCCAGCCGTTACCGCGGGATCGGTGGCCAACGCCACGACTGCGGACTGCCGCGCCCGCGCCGCTTGGTCGAAAGCTTCACGCTCGGAGTCATTTTTCTTACGCTGTAGGACAAGCGCCGCCGCCACCCAGACAAGCGCCAGGCCGAGAACCGAATCCGACATCTGTGGGTCTAGGCCACCATCGGGGCGCGACCGCACGACCTCGAAGAGAGAGACGAGGCTCGCCACCGCGGCAAAAACAAAAGTCGTCGAACGCCCCGAAAAAATCAACGAGAGTGCGACGAGCCCGACTCCGACGAGAGCATGGCTGAGTCGCGCGCGGTTGAGCAATTCGAGATAGACGAGCACCGTGACAACGGCAGAAATGAGAGCAAACCACCGGACCGGCCGCTGAAACCGGCGGGCCCATCCGAGCCATGATTTATGAAAAATGGACATTTTGGGTGACTACCACCGCTTCGTCTGGACGAAACTCAAGCGAGACGAGGAATGCGCGCCTTCAAAGCTACAATGACGAATCGTAATTATTCAAGGCCAAAAAATCCATTTAAGCGACGGGAACGAGAGTAAACGGCCGGAAGATTTACAAAAGCAGCCAGGTCGCCAGTCCGAGGAGAAGCCCCATACTGGCGACATCCGTCGCCGTTGTTAAAAAGATACTCGAGGCAGTTGCGGGGTCGGCCCCAAGCTTTTTGAGCGCCAACGGTACGAGCGCTCCAGAAATACCACTCACCGCACAAGAGGCCGTCATCGCGGCAACCACGATCAAGGCTAGCGTCCAAGCTGCCGGATTCCCCTGACTGTGGGCCAGAACGTACATACCAACGCCCGCAGAGATGCCGACGAAAAGTCCGTTCATAAGACCCAGGAGGGCCTCCTTACGCACCGCTCGCCCTGCCGACCCGCTGTTAAGCCCCCCGAGAGTCATCGCTCTCAAAGTGACGGCAAGCGCCTGGCACCCTGTATTACCCGACTGGCCAGCCAAAACCGGAAGAAAGGCGGCGAGCACAACGATCTGATCGATGGTGTCCTGAAAAAGACTTACCACGGCACCGGCGACAAACGCGGTGAGAAGATTGAGCTGAAGCCACGGATGCCGGAACCGAAAGCTCCGTACCACCGGTGTTGATATCTGCTCTTCATTCTCAACACCGACCATCCGTCCCGCTTGGGCGATAATCTCAAACGCTTGGCTCTCGAAGAGTCGATATCCCCTCACCAGCCCCACGATTCGATCCTCCGAATCGCACACCGGATAGACCGGAAAGTGGTGAACGAGCACCTCTCTCATCGCCTCCATAAGGGGAGTTTCGGCCCTCAGGCGGAACGGGGCGCGCACCATAATCTCAGCCGCCGGCACCGAATCGTCGGCAAAAAGAAGATCGCGCATCACCAAAACTCCGCTGAGACGCTCAGCGCCGTCAACGAGATAGCCATAGGTGACAAACTCCGCCCGAACGATCCGTTGTAGCTGAGCCTTCACCTCTCCGACGGTCAGGGTTTCACTCATCACCGCGACCGGAGGATCCATCAAACGACCGACGGAACCCTCTGGGAATGAGCGATTCGTTTCCCACTGCGAAAGCACGTGGGGGGCAACACCCGCGATAAGTTGAGCACGAATCGATTCGGAGCAACTCGAGAGGACACTCGAAACCTTGACCGGACTTAATCCCCGTAGCACCTGAGCGATGAGATCCGGCGGCAGAGATTGAAGTCGAGCAGCTGCGGCATCGTCGTCGAGCATCGCGAGGTCGCGAACTAGTGTCTGAGACGAAACCTCATTGCGTGTTTTTTCGGCAGTCATAGCTCTATCCATATAGGCCGGATACTATCTCTTAGTTAAAGAGGGGCCAAGGGTGGAGTTTGAGGGTTATGAGGATATCGCGACTACGCGATACGAAGTGCTCGAATGGGATGAATTAAGGGGAGGAGCTTTCTCCGACGGGGGTTTCTTCAAGAGGCGGAATCAGGGCGAAGACGGGACAAAGCGCGAGACAACACCCGCTCTAAGTCGGTCTAAATACGCGGAGTGTCGAACAAGTGCGCGACGATTTACTTTTGATTCGGCTAACTCTCCCCACCGCCGATGGGGGCACTACTCGCTTGTGCGAGGAGACGCTCAGCCAGTCGTTTGCGCACGAATTTACTGGGACCTGCATACCCGATCTCTTTCACGACATCGGGTGGTGGTTGGGTATTTTCGAATGCTTCAAATATAATTCGCTGCGCCCGCTCAAGAGACTCCCCGTCAAGCGCGTCGAACATCCGACAAGTCTCACGGAGTGAACGTAACGCCACTCCAAGCGGGGCTTTAAGCTGCTTGAGGGTAGCAAGAGTGTCGACCTGCTCGACAAGCTTTCGAGCCACTGATTTATATGAGGCAATTTCGCGGAGGAGTCGCCGCTCCCGCCGAAGCCCTGCCGCGACCGACGAGATCTCCCGCGCCTCATCGACTGAGAACGGCTCAAGGAGGAATCCATCAGCGCCCGCAGCGCTAAAAGCTGCCACCACTTCTTTCGATTTCTGAGATTGCTGCAACATCAGGACGAAGCAGGTGTCGGAATCTCCCCCGCTCTCGCGGTTTACCCGCACCAGCTCTTTGAAGTCACCGATTGAGTAATCAAACGAAACGAAAGTAATGTCGAGCGTTTCGAATGTGGGAAGCGCCGCGATTAGGTTATCTTTCGAGTTATACTGCGAGAGGTCACCGTAGTCTCCGACCGCGCCAAGGGCCACCTTGAGTCGATTGCGCCGCTCATTATTGGGATCGAGCACCGCAACCTGATATTTTTTTAGGGGCATGAGGGACTCCAATTTCCGCACTCTGAGAGGTCGGCATAATGCGCGGAGATCTGAAGAGGCTGCTTGATGATACTCGGACCCGAGCTCCGTGAAACCAAGGCGGCTAAGCTGTCAGTACCGAGGCCCCCCTGCCTTGCTTTCAGCTCTCAATGGTCTCGAGCCGACTATCCCGGATTTCCACCTCCCCTCAGCCCCCAATCAGTAGCTCTCATAATTTCGGCAGGTTAGCCCATTGCCTGGTACGTCCCAGCCCCTCTACTGGGACTCCCCACATCAGTCAACTGTGCGCCCATTGCCTGGTACGTCCCAGCCCCTCTACTGGGACTCCCCACATCAGTCAACTGTGCTCCCGCCCGGCATACTCTCCTCATTTCCTTTAGTTTTTTTGCCCCACTTTATAAAGCCATCCAGAAAATCGGTCGCCCTGTTTCGTGAGTGGCGGTGGGTAATGCCTCACCAAGGGTCACGGCCATCCACCAACCAGCACGAGTTCCAGGGATGTCTTCGAGAGCCTCAGCGTCGCCCACGAGAACCTTTTGGCAGTGAACCGCCGAATCCGCTCAGCCGATTATGCCGGACGGTCTGCACAACCTACTCGGCTTTCGATAGCACCAGGGGCCGGGACCGCCGTGCTCGCTAAAGCCAACCACAAACCGCCCCTCACCCGAGCCCTTCTCCGATCTTAGCCTAGGCTGTAGTCGCTCTGGTCGTCTCTCTCGTCCGTCCCAAGTTTACCGTCTGCTTATCTCAAGCTATTATTTCGGTGCTTCGAAAAACAATCATGCTCCCACTGAGGACGGCCGGGCGCTCTCCCTCTCCAGAGCAGAGGCATTATGAGCTCTTTGCCTTACTCTTTGCACCTATCGGTAGGCCTTAGTAGATGAAGAGGTTCTCTCAGTCTTTCTTCCTTCAACCAACACTCCAGGCTGCCCGTGCTCTTCTTGGAGCTCGTCTGACTACCGTAGTGCGTGGCTCTATGACATCAGGTCGGATTGTGGAGGTGGAAGCCTACCATGGTCCGTCAGATCCAGCGGCACATTCATTCAACGGTAAAACTGAGCGTAATCACTGGATGTTTGAGCGCGGGGGCCTCTGTTACGTCTACCGAATCTACGGCCTTCATCATTGCGTCAATGTGGTAACTGAAAAGACGGGAATCGGTGCCGCGGTTCTCATTCGTGCGATCGAGCCGCTTGAGGGATTAAAGACGATGGCCCGACGCCGAAATAATAAAGATCCCAAAATGCTCACAAGCGGACCTGCCCGCCTTTGCGAGGCCCTCGGCATCACCATCGCGCATTCAGGTGAAAATCTCACCACATCCCCACGCATCTATCTTTCACCAGACCTTACACACCCAGATAAAGAAATCGGATGCTCATCGCGCATTGGAATCTCAAAGGGTACCGATCTCCCCTGGCGCTTATTCGTCCGGAGTAGCCGCTGGATCAGCCGTTGCTAGTCCCCCTTTCAATCGGTTTTTCGCATATGGGTTCCAGCGTACCAGGCCACTCCTCTATTTCGGGTATACCTGCGGGCTCCGCTCCGTTCGGCGGACTTCGACGAGCTCTGTCGAGTCGAGTATTCGACTGAGCGTTCGAGTGAGCTCACGCCGAAGCCAGATAGCCACGCTTCGGAGCGGTATCTGTCCGACCGTCCTGGCCGAGCTCGTATCACGCTCGCAAATCATTCGGCAGGTGAAAAGGTTCACTGGATGGGATGCTAGAAATGAGGAGATTACCGAACGATCTACTCTCGAATCAGCTTAGCCGAGGACTCGACAATAAATTCGGTCAAAGCTGATTCGGCACCGAGATATCAACTCCACGTGCCATTGGGACCCATCTTCCAGACTAAGAGCTACGGCCCATACCAGTTTGCGTTACTAGGCTGTGGGGGTCGGAAAGCCCCGGGGGGCCACACGACGGCAAAGTCCCCAAGCTTCCACCGCTCGTAGCACTCACGACACCTGTCGCAAAAATCCTGATAACGCTTTATCATTTGAATGCGTAGCGCCTTATCCTCCGCATGCACAAAGAGCCTTCGAGTGTCCCTCTTCGGACGATAGTCCATAGTCAATGGCTCC
>JBILDU010000136.1:0-6376 GCA_044352465.1 Bdellovibrionota bacterium | reverse complement strand
CCGCGATCTCCTCTAAGAGCCCCACCGTTCCGAGCCGGCCATTGATGTGTACCTTATTTTTCCCCGCGGCCGTCAACGTGCGTGAGAGAAGTAGCTCGGTATCCGCCGGGAAATTCCCTTTGGCGATATCGGGCAGCGCCGCCACGACATCCCCCGGTACCTGCGAAAGATCGAAGAGCGCGCTCACCTCCAAGGAATCAGCCCCGGTGCGAATCGCATGGGTCGCCGCGCGCCGCCCAAGGATGAATTCCAGCGCATGGAGAACGACGGACTTCCCTGCGCCGGTCTCACCGGTCAAAACGTTTAGTCCTTCGCCGAATGAGATCGAACCACGCTCAACGACAGCAAAATTAGATATCGAGAGTTCTACGAGCATCACCTACTCCGGTCGGTTACGGATTCCCCAATTAAGTTTCGTGCGCAAGATATCGAAGTAGCTCTTCCGTGGCGACTTAACGAACTTCACCGTGTTCTTCGCTTTGGTGATGCGTACAACATCCCCGGAGCGTAGCTCCACGTTGTCCTGACCATCGATCATCAAAAAGACCCGTCCCTCATACTGCGGGATACTGACGCTAAACGCCGCATCCAGGGGGAGGATCAAAGGTCGACTTGTAAGAGAATGTGCGCAGATCGGTGTCACGAGCATCACGGCGAGCGACGGGTGGACGATCGATCCTCCCGCGGCGAGGGAATAGGCCGTCGAGCCGGTCGGGGTTGCGGCGATAAGACCATCGCACCGTAGACGCATAATCTCCTCACCGTTGACGGCGATGTCGAGATCGAGGAGCCGCGCCCGCGCACCCTTCTGTACGACTGCGTCGTTCACCGCCTGAGAGGAGAAGAGCAACGTCTCGTTACGCCACACCTCGGCGCGCAACATGCTGCGGGTACCGATAGCTGCCGAACCGGCGAGAACCGCCTCAATGGTCGTAAAGAGCTCCTCCGGCGCGATTTCGGTAAGAAACCCGAGATTACCGAAATTGACGCCGACCAAGGTGGGCGAACTTTTCTCGACGTACCGCCCCACCCCAATCAAAGTCCCATCCCCGCCGAGAATGACGATCGGATCGGCCTGATGCGCCAACTCAGCGGCACCGACACCGTCGTTGCAACCGAGGAGCTTCGCCGTCTCAACCTCACAGACAACTCGATGCCCCCGCGGTTGAGCCCAGGCGAGAAGCTCTTGCCCCAAAGCCTTCGCGCGATCGAGCCCTCCCCGTATCGCTAGTCCTATCGTTGCCATATTTACTGTGCAGCCTCCCCCTCTCCTACCCCAGCACCGTGCGCAGAGGGTTGTCCATTCGCCCCGAGAATTCGGCGATAGTCATCTTTAATCACGTCCTTGGTGCGATACTCGCGCCCTGCGACCGCCGCGGCGAAACGACCCGGACCAGCGGCGAGCGACTCGTATGCCTCGCGGTAACTCTCCCCCTCCTCCTCGGGCAAGGCACTCGCAACGCTGAGTGGTTCGTACCCGCTCAAGGAGAGCGCCGCATTGCCGATCAGATAAATCGCGTAGGGTGGAAAAAGAATCACCCCCCCAACATTCATCGCGGTCTCTCCGACCCCCTGACCGTACAGCCAATTTGACCCGAGTTGGCCCAGCACCTCCTCGCTCTGCTCCGGCGAAAGCTTCTGCCCCGCCGCCGCCTGAAACATCGGATCAGGTTCGGCTTTTTTCTTTATCGTACAACCAGAAAGAGCCAACGCTCCCCCAAGAGCCAGAGCGACCCAGCTACCGAGACTCAAAAGGAAAAACACTCCGTGATCGCGCATAGCAGAGAAAAGTTTCAGATACCGCTCACCGTCCGAACAACACCTCGGCAAACCCACTCCATGGTGCCCTAAAAGACAGCTCCTCGAAAGAAGAAACGAGCTATCAGCATGGCTTGAACGGAATCAGATTCAGCGGCTTGTCATTGCATTGACGCCCTTCCACCGTCAAAAGAGACTCACGAGAAGCGGGTACGTCGAACGCTCGGTGGCCGGTTCTCGCGCATGCCGCTTCCCGAGTTCGGGGGAAAAGCCCCAGGATAGGATTTGGGCGGATCAGCAAAGCGGTGCCCGCGAGGGCTTCATTACTTTAAGAGGGCCTCGATCCGGGCGATTGCATCGGGGGAATCCCACTCGCGGGGCCCGATAATACGCACGGCCGGGATCCCGTCCGCGGGGTCTGGCAGCAGGACCAACTTACCCTCTCGATCAACAACGAAACTCTCCGGAACACCGTTCAGTTTATAGCGGGTCTTGACCTCCCCCGCGGAGTCTACAACGAGGGGAAAGGTCAATGCATACTTGCGTTGAAACTCAGCCAAGCTCTCCGGCTGATCGTCGACACCAACACCCAGGATGACGAAGCCACGATCTTTTAACCGTGCATACAAACGCTCCATCGCGGGGAGTTCAGAGATACACGGACTGCACCACGAGGCCCAAAAATTGACCAGAACGACCCGGCCTTTCAAATCGGAGAGGCGCAACGACTCGCTCCCCGAGCCGGCCACGGTTGGTAGGGAAAAATCAGGGGCGAGGTCGCCAGGATAGAGACCGGTTTCCTTACGCCGGGCACACCCGAGTACGAAACCGATGACGAGCGCGACAACGAGACAGCGAAGTGCCATCGCTAAAGAGCGCTCCACGCGGAGTGAAGCGATTTTATGCGTACCATCCACAAGCGATACCATCACAGCGCCTTCATCAGACCGCTTCATGACTCTCTACCGTGGGGAGCCTATTCTGTTTTGAGATGTCACGGCTGTTTGTAAAGGACACGGCTGTTTGTAGAGGACACTGACCGCCGCAACAGTAGGACGTCGTCGTGCCCCCATTAACCGCCGGGAGGTCCCGACGCTTAAGCGGTTTGCTCAGCTTTCGCCGGAGTGCCCGAAGCCTTAGCGTATTTACGCTTAAATCTATCGACTCGGCCCTCGGCGTCTACGAACTTCTGCTTTCCGGTGTAGAACGGGTGACACACCGAGCAAACGTTCACCCGAATCTCCGGAACGGTTGCACCGGTGGTGAAGGAGCTGCCGCATCCGGCGCAGTGAACGGTCGTGGGATGATACTCGGGGTGGATGCCTTCTTTCATGGTAACTCTACAACAAAAAAGCCTAAGAGGTCGGCAGCTTATAGATAATCGAAGTCGGTGTCAAATCACCCCCCTGCTGCCGAGAAGAAAAACTGCCTGTCAATCCAAACACTTATTCCAGCGCTGCACACCACCGTCCAAAAACCGCGCCGCGAAGTCAGCGGGCGGATATACTGAGCGCTTTGAGTCTCCCGATAGGATTCGCATGTCGTAGCTTGCCTCAACGCACACCTTCCCCCGCGCGTTGATTATGCGCTGGTGCAACATGATCGACTTTCCATCGATGTGGGGAGATTCGCAGGTAACCACGATCGGTCCAGCAAAGATCTCCCGTTTGTATGCAACCGAGATCTCGGCAATGACGATGAATAGATTTTGCGCAATCAAGCTCTCGTTCGGCACTCCAACCCCTTCGAGGTAGGCGAGCCGAGCGAGCTCCATAAACCGGAGCGCCCGCGCGTGGTTGACGTGATGGTAAAGGGGTTCGAGGTCCTCCGCGACCACCTCCAAAGGATGGGTAAATACTATTTCATCTTTATCCATGTGGCCTTGGCTCGGGTTTGATAAGGTAGTAATTGCGCCTCTATTGTATACCCGCGTGAAGCGAATTCAAGTCGGGTGCTACCCGCGTCACCGTTTGACAACTCGATAAGGATGTAAAGGTTATGGCAGATGCTTTCTCAAACCGTATTCGCCGGGTCGTCACCGCTCTTAAAGGTCGGCCCCATCGCACCGCCCTGCTCCTCTCCAGCGCGACTCCGGTCATACGCTCCCGGGATACCCATTATCCGTTTCGGCAAAACAGCGATTTCTACTACCTCACCGGGTCCGAGGCCCGTGACACCCTCCTTCTGCTCGTTGCGGGGAGAAAACGCCCCCTCGTCATCGCCCCAAAAATCGACCGGGTGAAAATCGTGTGGGAAGGAGCGCCGCTCGAAAGCGCCGAGCGGCTCGCCACCCGCCTGGGGGCCGACCTAATTCGTTCAGCGGATCCGTCGCGGGTCGTAACCCAGGAGCTCCGGGGCATCGAGGAGCTCGCCTATCAAAACACCCCCGGTTCGAGTGGCTGGGCTATCGCCCGGCGCATCATCGAGACAGGTTCGCACCTTCGGGGTGCCCTCCCCGTCCGCTTCTCGCACACCGATTCAATCCTCGAAGCGCTACGGCTGTATAAAGAGCCGGGCGAAGTGGAGCTGATTCGGGGCGCCGCCGCGGTAACAAATCGCGCCCTCGTTGAGACGATGCCTTTCGTTCTTGCCGGCCAAGCTGAATCAACGATCGCTGCAACGATCGACTATTGGTTTCGGCTTCACGGTGCCGTCCCCGGTTTCAATACTATCGCTGCAACCGGCCCCTCGGCGGCAACTCTGCACTACGAACACCAGAGCCGCGTGCTGAAGGATGGCGACCTGCTCCTGATCGATTGCGGGGCGGAGCGTCAGATGTACTCGGCCGACATCACCCGCGTTGTACCGGTGGGGGGAATCTTCCGTGGTGCGACCCGTGAGGTATACGAGATAGTGCTTGCCGCGCAAAAAGCTGCCCTCAAAACGGTGCGCCACAACGTCCTCATCCAAAAGGTCTACGACGCCGCGGCGCATGAGATTACCGTTGGACTTGTGGAACTCGGGGTGCTGAAGGGCAAGGTTTCCGCTCTCATGGCTCAAAAGGCGTACAAACCGTATTTTTCTCACGGCATCGGTCACAGTCTGGGCCTCGACGTTCACGATGTGGGAAATCTAAGGGGTAATAACGCCGCAAGTCTGAAGACCGGCATGGTCTTTACGATCGAACCGGGCCTTTACTTCCCGAAAAAGATAAAGAACGTTCCCGCGTGTGGGGTGCGAATCGAAGACGATGTGCTCGTAACGGCGCGAAAGGCCGAGATACTGAGCTTAGGTTTTCCGAAGGAGGTTCGCGATATTGAGGAACTCCTCAACCAAAGTGCCTAGCCAGGATTGTCCATCGGCATGTGGGCAATCCAGGCTCGGGGTCCTGTCCCAACGCCCCTCGGCGAGGGGGCGCATTCGGGCACCGACGGCTGCACGCGTTTCTTGAGACGCAGAGAGATCAACACGGACGGCGCGTGGCTTCACTGTTTAAGCGTCACTCATATCGGCCCCCGTTGAGGCGTCACTCTCCTCGACCGGCAGGAGTTGATAGCCGCCGGGAAAGACCGCCCGATCAACCGCGGTCAGAAGCTCTCGAAAGCCCTCCTGCCGTATCGCCGAAACGGCGAGACCACCAGTTGAACGCACTAAAGCCTCCCGCTGCTCCACGCTCACCGCATCGCATTTGTTGAGGACCACTACCTGGGGAATCTCGAGGAAACCCATATCCTCGAGGGTTCGCTCAACCGCATTCTTCTTATCGAGTACCTCTGGGTCAGCCGCGTCGAGCACATGCAGAAGAACGTTAGCCTCACCGATCTCCTCAAGGGTTGCACGGAAAGCTAACTTGAGTTCATCGGGCAACTCGCGAATGAACCCGACCGTATCGGAGACAATGATGTTATGCAGCGGATAGTTCCCGACCTCCTCCGGTGGAGGTAAGGTGAGACGACGCTGGGCGGGGTCAAGCGTTGCAAAGAGTTTGTTCTCGGCGATCACGTCGCTCTTCGTCAGCGCATTAAAAAGGGTCGACTTACCAACGTTCGTGTACCCGAGGATAGCCACCAACGGAAGCTGATACGACTGGCGTCGCCGACGCCGAAGCTCCCGTTGTGAACCGATTTGATCGATTCGCCGCTCTAAATCGGTGATTCGATCGCGGATACGCCGCCGGCCGATCTCAAGCTTCGTCTCGCCGGGTCCCCGTCCACCGATCCCTCCGGAGAGTCGCGAGAGCCCGGTGTCTTTCTCCACGAGTCGGGGCAGGTTGTACTTCAGTTGCGCCAGTTCGACCTGGAGACGGCCCTCACTACTCTTGGCGCGCTGCGCAAAGATATCGAGGATCAACATGCTCCGGTCGATGACTTTTAACTCAGTCAGGTTCGTAATCGCCCGCCACTGCCCCGGTCGGAGCTCCCCGTCGAAGATTAACATCTCCGCCCCAAGCCGGAGACACTTGAGCACCACCTCCTCGAGTTTCCCTTTTCCGAGGAGACTCTTCGGATCGGGTTGGCGACGTTGAATCACCTCGTCAACGATTCGCACCCCCGCCGTACGGGCCAACTCACGCAGCTCAGCCATCGAACTCTCCGCCTGGGCGGAGCTCTTGGCGTAGACCCCAACGAGCATCGCGGGGCTTCCGCCCGTCGCTACGGTCGTCTCATCAGCGCGGGCG
>JBILDU010000051.1:0-20990 GCA_044352465.1 Bdellovibrionota bacterium | reverse complement strand
GAGCTCGTTCGAACGCCGGGGGCGGACAAGGTGGGTCCGTCACCGGAGGAGATCGAAGAGCGGCTTGCCACAACCGGTCGGCCGCCGGCGCTCGCACCACAGGTGCACGTGGAGTCTCCGGGGGATGCACCGCTCGTGCCTCTCCTCGTCGAGAAATTGACTTGGGAAAAAGCTGAGCCAGGGACGCCGATTCGTGAGCTTTCCGATAAACAGATCCTGGGTCTTATCGTCGGGCAAACGAGCGCGGAGGGGACCGTTATCGAGGCCTTGAGGGTCGGGCTCCAACGTCGAATCCCCCAGCTCGCCGATGCGGCGGTGTCGCCCCTGAGGAACGATGCTTACCTTGTTCGGGTTGAAGCTGCCAAAGTGCTGGCCGAGCTCGGCGATCGGCGAGTTGTTCCCCGACTTGTGCTGGTGCTCGATGATCACGATCCGGTTGTGCGGATCCAAATCGCACGCTCTCTTGAGGCGCTCGGTGACCGTCGCGCGTTGAGCTACCTTTCGGCGCGCCTGTCGATTGAGGATTCGGCGGAGGTGCGGGCGGCTATCAAAGGAGCGATCGCACGGATCTCCGGTATCCCGTTTCCACAGTGATGGGTTGCTGCCCGTGACGGTCGGGGCTCGGCTATAGCCTCACCGTAGTGGGGAGGGCCGCTGCTCGGAGCTCCGGGCAGTTTGTCGGGGCGCTTCGATTCGAACCACAAGGGGGGCTCGCGGGGTGGTGCGCTGTATGTTAATTCTTTGCAGAGGTGCCGGTGGCCGGGACCTCCCCACGCCGTTTCTATCTTCGGAGAGCGCATCATGCGTCGAATTTCCAGAACTCGAGTAGCTGCGGAAGCCCTTTCAAAAATGGGCCGCGGCCGCTTTTTGAATCGATTTCTTGTCTCTCTCAGCAAGGGTGGGGTGGCACGGACCGGAGGTGAACAGACGCACGGCGGTCGCAGCTGCTTGAGTTACTTCTGCGTCGTGCTTGTATTCCTTCTCGGCGCAGCTTGCGCGCCGGTGAAACGGCGAACATTTGAGGAGCCGCTCACCGAGTACTCCTACCATACCGTGATGTATCCGGGGGAAACGCTCGCGATCATCGCGCGGTGGTATACCGGCCAGTCCGGCAACTGGGAGGCGCTCCTCGATCACAATCCTGAGGTCAACCCGCGGCGGTTGCGGCTCGGGGATCTCGTCAAGATTCCTCAAGAGCTGCTTATTCGTGATGACGCGATGCCCAAAAAGTTTGTCGACAAGGCGAATGCGAAGGTGGCCTCGAAGACTCCGGCTAAGCCGGCCCCAGCCCAGGGTGGGGCGATCGAGGCGGCGGTAGCTGCGACTGAAGGGGGTGCCCCACCGGCGTCGGTTGATGCGGCCGCTGCGGTGGCCGAGCGGCCGACCGAGACCGTGACCGCTGAATCGACTGGGTCCGAGGCTGCGGCGATTAAAAGCGACGCCCGTACCAAGACTCGGGATGAGCTCTTGCAAGAGCTCTTACAAGAGCAGTAGTCGATGTGGTGCGGCTGAGGCTTCGGGACACCGGGGGCGGTGCTCTCTGGAGGCTTGAGTGCTCTGACGGGAGACTTTTTTCCCTCTCCCAGCCGCCTCGCTGCTGGTATTCTCACCAACGGAGCGGCTCTTAGGTGAAAAATATTTCGATTGGAGTACTGGAGAGTCGTGGGGCTGTTCTCTCGCCTCATTCGCCCGCCCGCTCCGAGTTAATCGGCGACAGCTTGGGGCACCACCCGCTTTAGATGATTTACGAATTCCGACGCACTGACAAATCCGGTGATACGAGATCCGGGTAGCTCCCGCCCCTCGGAGTCCAGAAACAAGATACAGGGGAGTCCTACGACCTTATATTGCTCAGCGAGCGCTCCGTTCGCCGGAGAGTCGACGGTGAAGTCGATACGAGCAGTCACCAGTTGTCTGAGGGCACGCTGCACCGCCGGATCGGGGAAGGTGAGCTTTTCGAGCTCTTTGCATGCACTGCACCAATCTGCGTACAAATCGACGACGGCAACGACTTGGCGGGATTTCGCAGCGCTGAGGGCGTCCTCGATCCGGCTAAACCATTGGACCGCACCCGCCGTCTGATGGCTTGTCTGTGTCGGCGGCGGGATGAACGCGGTGCATATCCCCCACGCCAAGATAGCTGCACCTGAAAACTTGAGCAGTCCTCTGTTGTGCCAAAAACCAAACCAGCCAAGGAACGCACCGCTCAGGCCTATGATAAACGCCCCAAAGTGCTCGACGGGGTAAAAGGGGAGACGCTCGCCGCTTAAGAAAGCGGGGAGAAATGGCCGCACGAGGATGAATGCCACCCCAAGGAGTGCGCTCGCCATCAAAAACTTAGCTCCGAGAAGCCAGTTTCCCGAGCGGGGGACTCGGCGGAGGAGCGCCGGAAAGGTGCCGAGCACGATAAACGGCAGTCCCATACCAAGGGCGTAGGTGAATAGAAGCACCGCTCCCCAGGTCGTGCTTTGCGAAGCGGCAGCGATTCCGAGAACCACCACGAGCCACGGACCAGCGCATGGCGCGGCTACGAGGCCGCTGACCGCGCCCATCAAAAAGGCTCCCCGAAACCCCGTACCTCCGATCGAGCTTGCGACCCCCTGAAGCTTCGTCACTCCCCGGAGCTGAAAAAGGTCGAGGGAATAGAGCGCGAGGAGGCTTAGAAAGAACGCGAGGGCCCCCACGACAAATGGATTACCCAAAAACGACCCGAAGACCGCACCGGTTTTCGCCGAGAATACACCGAGCGCCGTATAGGTCGTTGCGATACCCAGCACGTAGGTCACCGCGAGTCTAAATGCCCGCCAACGACCCGCTTCAGGTGTTGCGCCGAACAGTGCGAGAGTTATGGGGATGAGCGGATAGACACACGGCGTAAGGCTCGTTCCGAGCCCCGCACCGAAGACGGAGAGGAGCTGGAGGACCGCCGATTGGTCAGAAACCGCGGGCTCCATCGGGGGCTACTTGCACCCACATGTGGAAGTTCCACAGCCTGGGAGTCTCTTTCCAACGACCCGGACCCGTGCCTCTTCGTTGAGCTGCACAAGTTGCCGTTCGAGATCCTCAATTGTGGCTTCGTCAGCCGGTGATGCCGTTTCAGATTCCCATACCCGCTTGAGCGCCGCCCGAAAAGCGGCGAGGCGCTCCTCAATCGCGAGCTTTGTGGCGGAATCCTGCACCTCTCCCGCGGCGATAAAATCAGCCCAATCCTTTGCTCTTTTTTGCTTGGCGGCCAAAGTCGCTAAATCCATAGGTTTACTGATCCTGACGCATTTTGAGTAAACGGGAGCTGACGATTCGCCGCGCGTGCGCTGTCACCTCATCGCCCCAGTCTACACCGTGCTGGGCTTCTCGAACAAGGTTCCGCTGCGCTCGGCGTCTCCCGGAAACCACTGCACGGAAACGACATGACCTTTCTTCTCGGCTGTGGTACGGTACGGCTGCTTACCTATTGGGGCATTGGTGTGACGATAGCGATATATCCTGGCTCATTTGACCCTTTGACCAACGGTCATACCGATGTGGTGCGGCGCTGTTTGAAGATATTCGATCGGGTCATCGTCGGGGTTCTGGAAAATCCTTCGAAGCATACTCTTTTTTCGGTCGAGGAACGGTTGGCGTTAATCCGCAGTGAGTTCGCTGATTGCGGCGAGCGGGTCTCGGCTCAAAGTTTTTCAGGACTTTTGGTAGATTTTGCGCGGCGTTTCGAACGTGGGGTAGTCGTGCGGGGGCTCAGAGCGATCAGCGACTTTGACTATGAAGCCCAGATGGCGCTCTTGAACAAGACGTTGTGCGAAGATCTCGAGACATTGTTCCTGATGGCCCGAGAGAAAAACTCATACATCAGCTCGAGTCTCGTCAAGCAGGTTGCTCAACTCGGTGGTTCGGTCGAGGCGCTCGTCCCCAAAGAGGTGGCGGTGGCGCTGCGCGGGAAATTTTCGACGGCGACTCCGACACGATAGCTGCAAGCATTTCAGGCAGGTTTAAAAAGCATTTCGAGAGGGGGGGGATATGGTTCTCACGAATGGGCGGGCTCGGCGGCTTCAGCCCTCTGAAACCTTGGCGGTTAAGGCGAAGGCGGCGGCATTGAAGGCGCAAGGTCGCACGATCTTTGATCTCAGCGCAGGGGAGCCCGATATCGACACTCCGGAACACATCAAAGCGGCAGCTGTTGAGGCGCTTCGTCTCGGCAAGACGAAGTACGGTAATGTCTCCGGGAACCCCGAGCTCCGCGAAGCGCTTGCGGAAAAACTGACCCGTGAGAACGGATTGCCCACGAAGCCGGAGCAGGTAATCGTTACCAACGGCGGGAAACAAGCGCTGTATGCGTTGTTTCAAGTAACGGTTGAGCCGGGTGATGAGGTGATAATTCCGGCACCGTATTGGGTAAGCTATCCGGCTATGGTGGAGCTGGCAGGCGGCAAGCCTGTGATCGTGCCGACCGGCCCGTCGGATCGATTCAAAATCACCCCCGAGCTTTTGCAAGCCCACCTTTCTCCGCGCACCCGCTGGGTTGTCCTCAACAGCCCGAGTAATCCCACCGGAATCGGTTATACCGCGGCTGAGATGAGCGCGCTGGGAGAGGTGCTTGCTCCGACGCGCGTGGGGATAATCTCGGACGAGGTGTATGAAAAGTTGTGTTTCGACACCTTCAAATTCCATTCGTTCGGTGCGGTGTGCCCCGAGCTTCTCGATCGGACAGTGACGGTCAATGCGTTCTCCAAAACCTACTCAATGACCGGGTGGCGGGTGGGGTACGCTGCCGGCCCGAAGGAGATCCTCGATGCGATGGGTCGGCATCAAAGTCAGACCACGTCGAACGTGTGCACGATTGCACAGGCTGCCGCGTTCGCCGCGCTGAAGGGGAGCCACGATTTTATCGCTCCGATGGTGGCGAGTTTCCGCCGGCGCATGAAGCTCGCTCAAGAGATCCTCGTGAGCGAGCCGCTCTTGACCCTTGCGGGTGAACCGGATGGGGCATTCTATCTTTTTGTGCGGTGTGAAAAATTCCTGGAGACTCCGGGGGGAGTGCGACTGGGAGGTTCGGGAGCTCTCGCCGGGGCGCTCCTCGATGCGGGAGGGGTAGCGGTCGTGCCGGGCCAAGCTTTCGGTGATGACCGGGCGTTTCGGGTCAGTATTAGCTCCGCGGATGCAAATGTTGAGGCGGGGATGACTGCACTGGTTCAGGCGATAAAAACCTTAGTGCGGTAGTGTCGGTTGGTCTAATAAGCTGAAAGTATTGCCAGTTTTCGTTGGCGTCGCGGGGAATTCCCTAAATATCGAAAAGCTCGTACCATAGGGGCCCCGCGCGCTTCGAGGCGCTGGTGCGGGAAGTGATTTAAACGGAGATAACAAATGGCGATTGAGCGCACCCTTTCTATTATCAAGCCCGACGCAACGGCGAAGAACGTTGTCGGTAAGATCTTAACCCGCTTTGAAGATGCCGGTCTGAAGATCGTTGCCTGTCGAATGATGAAGCTGACCATGGCTCAGGCGGGGGAGTTTTATAAGGTTCACAAGGAGCGTCCCTTTTACGGAGAGCTCTGTGAGTACATGACGAACGGCGCCGTGGTTGTATCGGTGCTTGAGGGGGAGGGCGCGGTGGCACTCAACCGGAAGCTCATGGGGGCAACCGACCCGAAGAAAGCCGATCAAGGCACCATTCGGGCTGATTTCGCCGACAGCATTAATGCAAATGCCGTGCACGGCTCGGATAGCCTTGAGAATGCAGCGATCGAAGTTCGTTTTTTCTTCCCTGATCTCTAAGCGGTTCACCCGATGACGGCGTCGTTACCGATTCTCCCCGAGTCGACCGGAGCGGCGCCTGCTCCGCAGGTAGATTTTTTTGCCTTATCCCAGGATGAGCTCGCGGCGCTCCTGCATGAGCGTTTCGGCGAGCCGGCTTACCGGGCAAAACAGCTGTTCCAGTGGATATATCGGCAGGGGGTCACCGACCTCTCCGCGATGACGAACATCAAGCGTGAGCTTCGTGAGGAGCTTCAAAAGCTTTTCATCTTTCCTGAGGCTGGAATATCCGATCGCCAGATCAGTGCCGATGGTACCCGGAAGTATCTCCTCGAGGTGTCTGCGGGTGACAACGTCGAATCGGTCATGATTAAGCAACCGCAACGGATGACCCTTTGTGTGTCGTCGCAGATCGGTTGTGGTATGGCGTGTGCGTTCTGTCGCACGGGTACGATGGGTTTTCGGCGACACCTTTCTACCTCCGAGATCATTCGGCAGGTTCGCGCGGTCATCAAAGACGCCGCGAATTTCGACGATATGTTCCAAAATATCGTCTTTATGGGGATGGGGGAGCCGCTGCACAATTTTAAAGGGGTCACGACCGCACTCCGAATTTTAACCGATCCGGATGGATTGAATCTGTCGACCCGCAAGATTACGGTCTCGACGGTCGGTCTCGTGCCGGCTATTGAGCGATTCGGGTCCTCGGGGGTCGATGTAAACCTCGCGGTATCACTCAACGCGACCACCGACGAGGTGCGCGATGAGATTATGCCGGTCAATCGGACCTTTCCTATCGAGCGGTTGCTGGCGACCTTGCGGGCGTATCCGTTAAAGCCGCGGCGCCGGATCACGATCGAGTATGTGATGCTTGCGGGAGTCAACGACACCCCGGCCGATCTCGAGCGGCTACCGAAGTTGCTTCGGGGTATCCCGTCGAAGATCAACCTTATTCCGTACAATGAGAATGCTGGTCTTGGCTTCAAGGCGCCGACAGCGGAGAGGGTACACGCCTGGCACCGCGCGCTCCTTGCCAAAGGTCTCAACACCACGGTGCGGTGGTCGAAGGGGGCTGACATTAGCGCCGCATGTGGCCAACTCGCGGTGAAAGCAGCAGAGCGGAAGCCGATGAAAAGGGCATTGCCGGTGATTCCGGCTGATGCTCTGGCTGAAAATCGTGGTGCGGCTCTCGTCTAGAGCCATTTTCGGAAAGTTTTTTTCTCCCTCGTGGCCGCTCGGTTCCAGGGGCAGATACAAAAAACCCCCGCCCAGTTCGCTGATGAAGCTCTGGGGCGGGGGTCTATCTTGATTCGACGGAAACGCACACCTACAGGTCTCAAGGGCAGGACCGGTGCCGCGTCTTGTATCACGGAGACGAGAATCTCAAACCCTCAACAGAAGGTCCGTCAGACGTCACCGGAAAGCGGTTCCGTCAACCGCTACATCTCGACTTAGTCGAGATCTTCCTCTGCCGCAGCTGCGGGGGGATTTGGCTCGTACGAAATCGGCTCTGTCGAGAGCACGCTGCCCGCAGCTTGTTGGCCCGCGCGTTGCACCCGCATCGCATGGAAACCTTTCGGTCCCTCTTTTATCTCATATTCGACTTCCTCGCCGTCTTTCAGTGTTTTGAAGCCCTCAGCTTCGATCACCGAATAGTGGACGAAAACATCTTTGCCACTCGTATGCTCGATGAAACCAAAACCTTTGGCGTCATTGAACCACTTCACCGTGCCCTTCAACGTATCAGACATACATCTACTCCTTAATCGTTCCCCCCGTGCGTATCGTCACGACAACTACTCTCGCGATGCTGACGCGCGGTCAGATGGAATTAATTTCAGCGCGGCTAAAACCGGCTGTGCAACCGGAGTTTGTGACGGTATCGCCGCTCCAAACTCCATGCTTTCAGATTCATCGCGTCGGGCAATGGATCCATCTTTCGCACCACCGATCGGCGGGGAGGGGGCCGGCCGCTCCCCGCGTCGAGCTGAACTGAGCGAGGCCGAGTCTAGGCTCGAGGGATCGGAATGTCTAGAAAAAAACTACTGATACCGAGGCATTACTGTGAAGTTCGCCTATCGAGCGGCGGCCCAGCCTCGACGGCGGCGGTTGCTGGTTAGCCCTGGAGTGATAGGCTGGAAAGTTATATAACTATCGAAGAGCTTTATAAATTCTCTTTCTACGAGTGGGCTCGTTGAAACTGTAATGGCGGGAACCGCCGTGACGTTGGTTGGCTGCCGCGCCCCTCTTCAAGCCGGGGGGAAGGTCTCCACGAACTAATGACTTTTGAGTGCAGCCCGGCGAGAGCGATAGGTAAGGATTAGGTGTGGTTAGTTCTGAGCATCTCGAGTCGGTCATCAGTGCCCTCCCAGAGCCGATTGCGATAATCGATAGCGTCGGTCGGTGTGTTTTTGCAAACGCGGCCCTCCGACTTTTTGTGGGTGGCAAGAAGACCGCCTCGGTCGAACGGAGCGCTTTTTGGCCGAGCTTTTCGTCGAAGGAGTCCCGACTCGCTGAGCTTACCACAGAGTTTCTCGCTCCAAGCGGCGAGCGTTTCGCCGTGAAGTTGATACAGGCGGATATCGGGGACGGGCTTTTGTTAGTTCGGGTTGTAGCGAGCTCGTCCAAAGACGACGATGCGCGAACTTTCCAATCGCAGCGTCTTGAGACCCTCGGCTTACTCTCGGGGGGGATCGCGCACGACTTTAACAACATGCTCACCGGGATTCTTGGGCATACGACGTACTTAAAAACGATCCTTCCTGCCACCGGGCCACACGTTGAATCGCTCGGAGCTATTGAGGAAGGTGCCAAGAAGGCGAGCTCGATTACCCAACAGATTTTGAAATTCTCCAAGCTCGATACGAGTCAGCGACCGACTCGCCTTGACCTGAACACCTTGGTGGCTAAGACGTGTGTTTTGCTTCGAGGAGCGATATCTCCGGAATACAATTTCGAGTATGCGGTCCCCGAAAAGCCGATCGCCGTGCTCGGTGTCGAAGGCAAGATGGCGCAGGTGCTCATTAACCTAGCGATTAATGCTCGTGATGCGATCGTGTCCGACGGAAAGATCCTCGTCGCGGTCGGGGAGAGCTCTGACCCGGGGGAGCTTGCGCGGGCATTCCACGGTTGTGAGCTCGCCGCGCGTCGATTCGCCGTCTTGAGTGTCACCGATAACGGCTCGGGGATGTCTCCCCAGGTGGTGGAGCGGATATTCGAGCCCTATTTTTCCACCAAAAAAGATCGGGGCACCGGCCTTGGGCTCTCAACCGTGGCGGCGATCGTGCGGGAATTCGGTGGTGCTATCGTCGTTGACTCGGAAGAGGGGCGGGGGAGCACGTTCGCGGTCTATCTCCCTCTCCTGGAGGATGAGCGTGTCGAGGCGGTGAGCCAGAGGCCTACTTCCCTCGAACTTGAACGTGGCACCGAGCGAATTCTGATCGTTGATGATGAATATCCCGTGCGGAACGTTTTGAGTCTCAGCCTTCAGCACTTGGGTTACTCAGTGGAGGTGGCGTCTTCAGGTCTCGAAGCGTTGGAGAAATATGCCTGTCCGGGAGCCTTCGATTTGGTTGTCCTCGATATGCTGATGCCCGAACTTTCAGGTGAGGAGACCTTCTTCAAGTTGAAATCGATCGATCCGAATTTGGGTGTGCTCGTCATCAGTGGGTACTCGTCGGAGCGGTCGGTGCAGCATATTTTGGAGAGCGGCGGGCGCGATTTTCTGCAGAAGCCTTTTACCATTGACGAGCTATCGCGCAAGGTTCGGGAGTGTCTCCGCCAGGAGGAGCAACTCGCATGACGCTCGGATATTCAGTAGGGCGGGTTCAGATAAACCCGGGGCTGGTGTTGGCTCCCATGAGTGGGGTGACGACTTGTGCGTTTCGACGGCTCATCAAGAAGCTGAACGGGCCTTCGGTGGGGCTTTTAGTGAGTGAGTTCGTCTCGGTAGAGGGAATGACCCGGCAATCGAGGCGAACGCTCGGCATGCTTCGCTTCATGCCGGAGGAACGCCCCTTCGGGATACAGATATTCGGTTACGATATTGAGCGGATGGCGACCGCGGCGAAGATGGTCCAAGACTGCGGGGCTGATCTCGTCGATATCAACTGCGGTTGTCCAGCACCGAAGGTGGTTCGTAAAGGAGGCGGGTGCGAGCTCATGCGCCAGCCCGACCACCTTAAGGAGATCTTTAAAGCGGTTCGAAAAGCGGTCTCGATTCCTCTCACCATGAAGATGCGTTCCGGGTGGGACGAGCAGTCCCGAAATGGAGTTGAAATCGCCCGTATGGCCGAAGGCGAGGGGGTTGAAGCGATCGCGGTGCACGGCCGAACTCGCGCGCAGCTCTACCGTGGTATGGCTGACTGGGAATTCGTCGCGGGAGTAGCCGATGCGGTGAAACTCCCCGTGATGGGAAGTGGGGACGTCGTCGACCGCGTGAGCGCGCTAGAGCGCTCGAAAGGCCGTATTACCGGTCTTTTTATCGGTCGTGCCGCGATTGAGAATCCGTTCGTCTTTCGGGAGATTCATACCGGGGAGAAGGTGGGGCTCAGAGGGAATCCAGCCCTCATGCTGGATGTTGTCGAGCTCTACATCGCGTTACTGCAGGAGGAATTCCCGCCGAAGGCGTGTATCGGCAAGATTAAGCAGCTTGTGTCCCAGATGTGTCGTGGGCAAGAATGGCGCAAGGATATCTGTCGAGCGCGAACTCTCGATGAGCAGGTAGAATTGTTAGCAAGGGTTCGATCGGAAAACGAGGCCGCCGGTTCAGTGCCCGGAAAAGCTCTCGAGGCTATCCTCAATCCAAATGTTGCGTCGTGATACTCTCGCCCCGTTCGGAAGAGATTTTAAAGATGATTACCGCTTCACATGTACGACGCGCCTTCGGCGAGAAACTCGTCTTAAAGGACGTCTCGCTCCAGCTGGCTCCCGGGGCGCTTGCAGGACTCATCGGGCCGAGCGGAGGAGGGAAGAGTGTTCTCCTCAAGATTTTAAGTGGCGTTGCGGATTTCGACGCTGGGGTGATCGACCGGGGCACGATCAATATCGGAGATACCGCCGATGTCAGTTTAATGTTTCAAGAGGGGGCGCTCTTCGATTCGATTAACGTATTCGACAACGTGGCGTTTCCCCTCGTCAATGGCTTCGTGCCGACCGTGATTCTCTCCCACCGGAAACAACGTGAAGTTCATGCAAAGGTCGAGGAAATTTTGGCGGCTGTAGGTCTGTCGAAAGCTTCCACTAAAATGCCTGGTCAGCTCAGTGGTGGTATGCGCCGGCGTGTCTCGCTTGCTCGGGCGTTGGTCGCGCGGCCGAAGCTCGTTCTCCTCGATGATCCGACCTCGGGGCTTGATCCGATTGCAAGTAGGATCATCATGGAGCTCATCGTCAAATTGCACGAGCAGTACAAGCCGACGATGCTTATGGTGAGTCAGGACCTGCGCCGACTCCTGCCCGTGGTGAATGAGGTCTTTGCGCTCTTTGATGGACGGATCACCTTTCATGGCTCGGTAGCTGAGCTTGTTTCGAAAGGTCCCGCCGATGTGCGGCATTTTGTGGCGTGTCGGTACGATATGAGCCGTGAAGGGGGAACCCCCTCGGGCACGGCTCGGACGGTCACCGATGGAAGCTCTGAACGTGCGGGAAGTTAGTGGTTTTTCCTGAAGTTTTTTTGGTTTGGGAGCGGGGATGTCTGATGTGCGACGCGGTGGCTCCGAGCTCCCCCGAAGTATTCAGTGTCGCCGCAAGGGGGCGTGTGTCTGAGGTAGCCGCAACGCGTCGGGAGCGGGGCACGGTTGGATTGGTGATAAAAGTATGAGCAAACGAGGGTATCTTGATGAGGCACGGCAGCGCCTCTTTCACGGGATCGGCACGCCACCCCAAGGGGCGTTCGTGGTCGATCCGTTTCAGCAGGAGGCGATCTCCTCGGTGGTCGATGGACACGATACCCTTGTGGTCGCTCCGACTGGCGCGGGCAAAACCTACATCGCGATGGAGTCTATTCGAGCGACGTTAGAGTTAAAGCTCCGGGCCATCTACACGACCCCGCTCAAGGCGCTCAGCAACACGAAGTTTACCGAGCTCAAGAACCGCTTCGAGCCCCAGTTTAAGGTGGGGCTTTTGACCGGGGATCGTAAGATCGATGGTGACGCGGATGTCGTCGTTGCCACGACCGAGATCTATCGTAACGAATTGTATCGGACCTATGAGCGTTTCTCGCTCGTCATCCTGGATGAGGTTCACTTCATCGCCGATCCGCAGCGGGGGGCCGTGTGGGAGGAAAGTATCATCCTGACTCCCGCATCCACGACGTTGCTGATGCTATCGGCGTCGATATCAAACGCCCGTGAGATCGCGGGGTGGCTCGAGGACGTGCGAGGTAAAGAATGTCGCATCGTCTACAAGAAGGAGCGACCAGTTGAGCTTCGTTTCGCTTTCCTTCATCCCGAGTTGGGGGTTATTCCCCTTGAAGATGGTGCCGGTGGGGTGTTCTCGGAAGTGCGCAAGTTTTACGGCTCAGTGGGGCTCGATGATTCGGGGATGCGTTTGCGGGGAGGACGTTTTGATCGTCGTGAAGGAGGGGGCGGGCGTCGCTTTGGGGGACGTGGTCGGGGTGGTCAAGGCCGCGGGCGGGGGCGTTGATAGATGTTAGGCGAATTTCCGGTTACGCATATCCTGGCTGAGCTCGGTCGAGATGATCTTCTCCCTGCGATCCTTTTTCGAACGGCGCGCAAGCAGTGTGACGCTGATGTCGAAAAAGTGGGTCGCTCCCGTCGATTAGTGCTTCCGCCAGAGATGCAGGCGGTGTTGCGTCAAGAAACACAGCGGGTCATTGAGAAATACCGCATCGAGCCGGTCATTATTGAGACACATCCCCATTATACCCCACTCATCACGACCGGGGTGGGCGCCCATCATGCGGGGCAGCTACTCGTCTGGCGTCTGCTACTCGAGGAGCTCATGAGTCGCGGACTTCTCCGTCTCATGATCGCGACCGGTACTGTTGCGGCCGGGGTCGATTTCCCGGCGCGTACGGTCGTGGTGACGGCTCACAGTAAGCGGGGGGCCGAGGGATTCGATGTGTTGACCTCCTCCGAGTTTCAGCAAATGGCGGGGCGTGCGGGGCGTCGGGGCAAAGATGCGGTGGGGATCTGCGTTATCGCACCGAGTAGATTCTCCGATGCGCGGGTATTTCATCAGGTTTCGCAACGTCCACCGGAGCCTCTTCGTTCGGCGTACTACGCTGCGCCGGCGACGATGTTAAACCTCTTGAAGTATCGCACCGTCGATGATCTCCGTTTTCTGGTAGCAAAGAGCCTCGCGGCCTATCTCGATCGGAAGTCCGCCCACGCGATTCGCGAGGAGGCCGTTGCTGAGGAGTTTTCAGCCGAGACAAATGGTGCTCTCCAAGGCGAAGGCAAGAAAAAAGCGATCAAAAGAGCACGTCGCAAGATCAAGGAAGCGGACGTACTCGAGCAGCGGCAAGAGCACCTTTTGAATACCTCGCTCGAGGGGCTTGAGAAGCTCGGCTATGTCCAGAACGGCACGCTCACCCCAAAGGGGCTGTGGGCGGCAAACCTGTGTACGAGCCTCGTCCTGGAGCTGGCCGAAGCAATTAACGATGGCCTTTTTAATGATCTGACCGTTGAGGAGCTCGCCGGGCTTGTCGCCTCAATCGCCGGCGACCCGCATCGACCTTACTTCTCATTGAAAGCAAATCCGCTGAAGCGCGAGTATTTTGTGCATCTTGAGAAGATCCTCTCGCGGGTGCGGGATAATTATCGTGGTCCGGGAAGTAGCACCGAGGCTAAAGTCCTTCCCGATGCCGCGTTAACGGTTTTGACGTGGATGGAAGCTACCGACTGGCCCTCGTTCGGCGGACTCCTGCGACTAAACGGTATCGCCGAGGGGGACGTGGCCCGGTTGGTGAGCCAAACGGCGGACCACCTTAACCAGATCTCGCGGCTTGCCGAGACCCATCCTGTGCTCGCCGCTGCCGCGGAAGAGGCGCGCGCGCGACTGCTTCGTCCGCCGCTGACTGAGACGTTGGCAGCAGTCTAAGAGCGTTGGAGACCGATTGATCCAATCACGCCCGAATATCTTCGGGCGCGCTCATCTGAGACTCCCTCCCTCTTTCATGCCGACATCGGTGTATTTCAGCGTTACCGCGCCCCCGAGGAGAGTGCGCAGGGGCACGGCGAGGGTCCCGTGACCCACAACCTCAGCCGGACCGTCTTCGATCTCGAGCGTGACGCACTCCGTGCCGCTGCAACCCCATTGAGCACGGGGATAGAGGGAGCGCACCTCTTGGTAACCCCAATAAGCGGCAGCCTGGATCGTGTCAGCGGTCGGCGCGGCAGGCGGGGGCGTCGCGAATCCAGCGAGCTCGCTCACACACGGAGCAGTTGCACACTCGGGAGGGCGTTCTCCGGAGGGGAGCGGACCAGTCGTCGTGAGCCGAACGCGCTCTCCCGCGGCACCGCCACCCGGTCGAAAGACGGTGCACGAGTTGGTGGGAGATGAGGGAAGATAAATGGTATCGACGCGGCGGGTCTCAACCGTGAAATGGGCTTGCGGGGGCAGGCCGCCCAGAGTTAACGCCTCGTGGTGTAACGCTTCGCGTAAGCACCCCTCGGTTTGTTCGGGATGGAAACCTAAAAAGAGAGAATGCTCGGGCAGTTGGACAGTACCGCCCTGGGCCTCGTCATCGTAAACCTGGTGCTCGAGGGGGAACTCCGCACACGCAAAGTCGGTATCGAGTGGAGTTTGGGGCGGTGGCGGAAAAAAATCACGATGGGTCGTCTCCCGGATCGCTTTGGCGTAGGCGAGCAAAGCGGAGGGGAGAGGCTCGATATGGCTGCAACTTTCCTTCGTCCAGGTTACGCGCGCTTCGCTTGGAAGTGCTACCGTTTTTTCGCTCCAGCGAAGTGAATGAGGCGTGATACCAAAGCGCCCCAGTTGAGGATCGACGACGGGGCAGAGGGGTGCGGCTTCGGCTGTGGTGATAAACCCCGCCCCGTTCGATGGTGCCGAAACCCCGTAATTTGGACCACACGGCGCGGTGCGTTGTTCCAGGCTGCTACTCGTTGGGAGGAGCGTATAATCAAGGGGCCGTAGACCCCGCTCGGTGAGTACCTCGGTGGCGTGTGCGGGCGATACGATCCCACTCAAGCTCTGGGGGGACGAGCTATCGAGATTGATGGCGGTGTTAACCTCAGTGGGACCAAGCACCGGGGCCGGGAACGGAAGGGCACACGTGAGATTTCCGGCGAGATAGTCGCTTCGCGGGATGCCGTGTGGGCACGCTACAGCTGTGTCGATTTGGCGAGTTATGGCGGGGATGAGGCGAACCTCGGTCACCCGGTAGCGCATCGCTGGGTCGGTCCAATTGAGCGCCCCTGGCGCGATCGATACCGTGACCGTCACGTTTTCCCCCGGTTCGAGGAGGATTGTTCCGGCATAGAGGGCGTACTCGGGCTCCATGTCGAATGCGCTGCTCACGTAACCGGGGGTAACACCGCGCGGAATAAAATTTCGGCTCCGCCAACTCGAGCTATCAACGGAGAAACGTTGTCCCCCAAAATCGGAGTTATCGAGATGGCGACCGGCGATTGAGAGTCGGAGTTGGCCCACTCCGTGCCCACGAGCGGCACCCCGCACAAAGATGATCGTTGGAATTCGGCTCGAGTCGCATGGCGAGCTTCCGGGCAGGTGCGTTGCGAGGGGACCCCGGTCTAGCTGGTTCGAGCGGTAACACGGAGCCATCGTCGTCGGCAGAGCGAACGGTGCAATAAGGGAGACGGAGGCCCGGGCAGGCGAGAGCTCCTCATTGAATTCGTGTGAGAGGGTGAATTCCGAGGCATACGGTACCTCACGGGCGTGCCGGTATACGAACGAGGGATTGGTCGGAGAGGTGCCGGTGATGAAAGCCCCCCCACTCTCTCGAAGAGTCGCGCGCACGGTTCGACTGGCCGGATACACCCAGCGGGTGGCCGCATAATCTGTGGTCGGAACGGCATAATGCACCGAATCGAGGACGCGCGCTGTGGCGTAGCGGTAGGTGGGCTGCTGTAACCAGTAGCCGTGCCCACGGTGATCGAGTCGGTCAGTGATAAAAGATTGGGTGTGCGCTACCTGAAACCAGTGAAAGAGCGGCGTAGAGCTCGCGCCCCGCGTGGAGATACATTTGCCGTCGACTGCAGCCACGCACCTGATCCCTTGGCGAACCCCCTCTTGAAGAGCGGTACGCCCCTGGATGAGCGCAGTGATATCCGTGAGGCCCAAGAGAACGGCGAGGACGATCGGGATGGCGAAAGCAAACTCTAAAGTTGAAAATCCCCGCCGCGAATTCCGTCGTGTCTTTGCAAACATCGGCTGCGTCCCTCTCAGATAGTAATCTCTTATGCCGTGCTCTAGCCGGAGGCTCGTTCCACCTCCGACTTTGGCCGGAGGTGATTTTAAACGTGGGCCTCCGCCTATTTTGAATCTCTCCATTCGACGTGCTCTGCCATGGCGGCCCGCGCCGCTCGATAGTCTCGCCGCAGGCATCGCTGGCCAGTCGCTGGTGAGCAGGTGACACCGAGTCTCACCATTCCGGACGGGCCGAGGGGGCATTTTTAACGAATGACCTCTCATGTCATCGGTGCGGCGCTGTCGTTGTTGCAACAGCTTGATTAGAAAATTGTGGACTCTAAGCCCCAATCATCGTCGGGTGAAGAAAAAATCGTGCCTGTTCCGCCCGTCCTTTTTTAGACCGACTGATCTGAGCTAATAACGACTTCCGCCTCATATTTCTGACGGCATCGATGGGTGACGGGGGGCGGAGTCGGTTAGAGGGAATCGAAAGCAGTTTCGGGTACTTGCACCGCGCCAGCGGGCATCTTAAACTCGAAGAAGGCTAACGTAACATCTCAATTCCATGAAGATATTTGTTCCGGTAAAGCGGGTGCCTGACTACCAGGCGAAGATAAAAGTTAAAGGTGACGGCTCAGGCATAGAGACCGACGGGATAAAATGGATCGTTAATCCATTCGACGAGATCGCGGTCGAAGAGGCGTTGCGTCTCAAGGAAGCTGGCAAGGCAACCGAGGTGGTCGTCGTCGGTATCGGACCCGATGATGTGGCCACGCAGCTTCGCTACGCCATGGCGATGGGAGCGGACAGCGGGGTTCTCGTCAAGTATTCTGGGGAGGTCGATTCTGACCTCGCCTCGCGGGTCTTGGCCGCGGTCTATAAGAGGGGCGACTACGGTCTCATCCTCATGGGCAAGCAGTCGATCGATTCGGATGCAAGTCAGACCCCCCAACTGCTCGCGACCCGTCTTGGTCTGCCGCAGGCTTGTTTCGCCTCGAAACTCGTCCTGGAGGGCGGGGCAGTCACGGTATCACGAGAGGTCGATGGTGGCCTTGAGACCATAAAAATTTCGGTGCCAGCGGTTATCTCGAGCGACTTGCGTCTCAACGAGCCGCGCTACGCTTCGCTTCCTGGAATCATGAAGGCGAAGAAAAAGCCGCTCGAGGAGCTCGCGATCGAATCGCTTGGTCTCGATCTCGCTCCGCGGATGAGTCTGAAGAAGATGTCGCCTCCGGCCCAACGTAGTGGGGGACGGAAGGTGGAGAGCGTTGAGGAGCTTGTCCGGGTACTACAGCACGAAGCTAAAGTTTTATAAGTTTTTGGGGCTGGAAATGGGTAACGTGATAGTTTTTCTGCAACAGGTTGATGGTGTCTTGCCTAAAGCGAGCCTCATTGCGATCGCTGCGGCGCGTGAGCTCCAAAAGGTTTGGGCTAAAGGCGCGCTTATCGGTGTATGCCTCGGTGAGAGATCGAAGCTCGCTGCGGAGAGTGCGCTCTCTTTTGGCTTTCAAGAGGTGTTTTTCAGCGAGTCGCCTGATGTCGCCAAGTATCTTGCTGTGCCGTATGCGGGGGCGATTGTCGAGGCTTTTCAACAATCAGGAGCCGATACGATCGTAGCGACAGCGACAACGACCGGCAAGGATCTCCTGCCGCGTGTTGCGGCGCTGATCGATGCGGGGCAGGCATCGGATATCACTGCGATCAATGGGGATGGGAGCCTCAGACGTCCCATGTATGCCGGCAACGTTTTTGCCGACGTTGAGATGATGACCCCGAAGAGAGTTGTCACAGTCCGGGCGACGGCGTTTGCGCCGGCGGAGCCGGCTGGTGGTGGGGGCGCGGTGAGAGAGCTCACCTTTTCGTTCGATCGGGCAGTAGCCGGTGAAGTGGTGGGATATTCGATCTCCGGTGGGGATCGCCCCGAACTCGGCGACGCCGCGATCGTGGTCAGCGGTGGTCGGGCACTGCAATCGAAGGAGAATTTTGAGCAGTATATCTTCCCACTCGCCGACGCTTTTGGAGCGGCGGTAGGGGCTTCTCGTGCGGCGGTTGACTCAGGTTACGCGCCCAACGATTGGCAGGTTGGTCAGACCGGAAAGGTTGTGGCTCCCTCTCTGTATGTGGCTGTCGGTATCTCGGGAGCGATTCAGCATCTTGCCGGTATGAAAGATTCGAAGACGATTGTGGCGATTAACAAAGATGGCGAGGCGCCGATATTTGAGGTTGCCGATTACGGGTTAGTGGCGGACCTCTATCAAGCGGTCCCAGCGCTGACCGAAGCGGTCAAGAAGACGAAGGCGGGATAACCAGTTTTAAAAGAGGGCCGGATGGGAACGAACGAACGGCGGCGGCGGCGACTCTCGCGGGAAATCATTGTCCTTGGACTTGTCACCATTGCTTTGGTGGTCGGGTTTGTTTTGCTAGACCGTGCGCGCATCTCTGCCTCGATGGTCGGGGTGACCTTTAAGAATTCGGATGGTTCAACCTCGCCTGAGTTTACGTTAGAACTCGCGCTCGACGAGCCGGCGCGAGCGAAGGGGCTCATGTTTCGAAAGCCTGATACTATCCCACCGCTTGGGGGAATGATGTTCGTTTTTCCGAAAGATCAGCTCCTTTCGTTTTGGATGAAGAACACTCTGACCTCGCTTGACATGCTCTTTCTTGATAGCTCGCTGAAAGTGCAAGGTGTGCTGGCCGATGTTCCGATAATGAACGAGAGCTCGCGCACCCTCAACCAGGTAGGACGATATGTTATCGAGCTTCATGCCGGCACAGCGGCGAAGTACGGAATCACTGCGGGGGCAACGGCGGTGTTGAATCGGCAGCTTCCGCGGGGTCGCTAGCAAGCCGACCGGAAAGTTTTTTGACATGAGAGCAAGTGTGGGGCGACAAACGGAGTAGCCCCGGTACAGAGGGGCACTAATCGGCGGCCGGCTCGGGTGAGGTGGCGATAAGTGCAGCGGCTCTCTGCTCCGACCAGAGTTCCGGCGTACTCCATGACTCCACAAATCCGAGGTGCCCTCCGTGGGGGGGGATCTCGAGAGAAATAAAACGATTTGTCTGCGCCTCCTTTATCGGGAAACACTCCGGCGCGAGAAAGGGATCGTCTCGCGCCGAGATGATAGTCGTCGGAAGTTTGATTGCGGGGATAAATCGGCGCGAACTGGAGAGACGCCAATATTCAGCCGCATTTTTAAATCCATGCAGCGGAGCTGTATAGCGTTCATCGTATTCGAGGAAGTTTTTTATCTTGGCGTACCCCTGGAGATCGATAGCTTCTGGATAGAGCTGGGCCTTCTCGCGGAGCTTTCGGCCGAGGCATCTGAGGAAGTGATTCATATAGATCCGATTTCGCGGAGCGGCGAGGGCAAGCGCGCAACTTCTGAGATCGCACGGCACGGAGAGCGTTATCGCCGCGGCGAGTTTGGCGGGTGCCGCGGCGCCCTCTTCACCGAGGTATTTTAAGGTGATGTTGCCTCCCAGGCTTAAGCCCACCAGTGTCATCGATTCGTATTGTGGGTAGCTTAGGGCATGTCGCACCACCGCACGGAGTTGCTCGGAGGACCCGCTATGATACCACCCCAGCCCACGATTGATCTCCTCACTAGCACCCCGCAGATTCCAGGCGAGGACGCTCAGCCCCCGGTGTGCGAGAGCGACCGCTAGCCGTGACACGTGCCGTCCGCGCGATGAGCCGGTCAGCCCGTGGGTAATGATGACGAGTTTCTTCGAGTTTTGCTCGAGCCAATCGAGGTCCATGAAATCGTCGCCCGCGTAGGGGAGTCTCTCGCGACGATAGAACGGAGTAGCTGCGGGACGAAACGCGCCGCTGTAGAGCGTGAGAAGGTGAGGATTTGAGAACAGCCTCGGCGGTCGATACGTTGAGGTCGTGAGCGGCATGCGGGCCGTGCTCGCTAGGCTGCGCCGAGTTTAATCAGGAGCTGACCGTTCTCAACCTGTTGTCCCGGCTTAACCAGAATCTCCTTCACGGTCCCTGAGCCAGCTGCGGAGATATTGTTCTCCATCTTCATCGCCTCCATGACGAGGAGGCTTTGCCCTGTCTGAACCGTCTGTCCAACGGTAACTCCTATGGAGACGATGATTCCGGGCATCGGTGCGGTAACCTCACCCGCCGCTTTCGAGGCTTTCGGCTGGGCCACGGGGCGGGGAACTGCTGATCCCACCGGTAAGCCGACCTGCTCACGGAAGACTAATTGAGGGGCGATCTCAACTTCATAGGTGGTACCGCCGGTCTCAAAGCGGACAAAGGTGCCCCGTTGTTCGATCAGCTCGACGTCGTGGGTGCGCCCATTGACGGTGACGGTATATCTATTCATAGACCTGACGTCCTTTCTTCGCAGTTCGCTTCTCGTTCAAATCGAGCGGTTGAGTGGCACTTCAGCGCGGCTACGGGTGTGAGCTCCCACAGCCGTGAAAGCACCTTTCGACCGCTACAGCCTTTGTCCTATCCCTTCGACCCGCGCCACGCGGCTCCATCCTTTGGTTTCAGGAAAAGTCTCAGTCTCTTTCGAGCACAGGAGCCTCAATGCGAGAGCTATCGCTGCAACCTCGGAGTCTTGAAGCTTTCGTTCCTCCGCCTCGAGGAGATCGTACGCCGGAACAAAAGGTATCTCATCGCTCATGGCTCACCTTACAGCGGAATGTTGCCGTGTTTCTTCTTCGGGTTGGTTTGGCGCTTGTTCTTCAGCAGCGCGAGCGCCTCAACGACCTTGCCTCGGGTCATCCGCGGCTCGATAACGCCGTCGATAAAGCCCAGTTCAGCAACCTCCCAAGGGTTAGCAAACTTGGCTTTATAATCGGCGATAAGCGCGGCGCGGGTCTCCTTGAGGGTTCCCTTCTTCGCCGCGTCATCGAGCTCCCGTTTGAAGATG
>JBILDU010000135.1:0-6474 GCA_044352465.1 Bdellovibrionota bacterium | reverse complement strand
CCCCACTCCGCATTCCGTGGCCAGATGCTCATCGCGTTCCATTGTTCAAGCTCCCGTGAGCCGAATCGCTCGATGACCTCGCCGTTCGTGAGACCGCTCCACAGGCCGTAATCGATCTCGTCAAGCCGTGGTTCGATCCGCGGTACGACAGCGCTGTCCATCGCTGCCAGCGCTAAGCGCGCGAACTCGCGGGTACGTTCGAGTGGGCCAGTCAAGACGCGGACCGGTGCTACGCGGCATCGGCGCAGCGCCTCGCCTAAGGCTCTGGCTTGCTCGATGCCACGCGGAGCCAGGGGTAGATCGTTTTTCGAGCCGGCCCAGACTACCTTCTGTCCGGGAGCGAAGGTGTCACCGTGGCGGGCAAAGAAGAGGTCAACGTTGCTCATAGCTCACCCTCACTTTGGAGGATCGCTTCGACCCTCTGTAGGTCGTTCGGGGTGTCAACGGACCACGGGGTGCGATCCCGATAGTCAACCTCCACCACTTTAATCGGGATACCGTGTTCGAGAGCGCGGAGCTGCTCTAAACTTTCAACCGCTTCAAGCGGAGAGGGGGGGAGTTGGAGATATTCGGTGAGGGCGTGCCAGCGGAATGCGTAGATACCAATATGTTTATATACAGGCAGTGGCTCGCCCGGTGCCGGGACCTCACGGAGGTAGGGGATGACGGCCTTGGAGAAGTAGAGAGCGCGATGGTTCTTGTCGAAGACAACCAGAGTACCACTGGTCGCATCATCTTTCGGTCGATTGAGCAGCGCCTCGTACTGCTCCCGCGTTACTCGTACCGCTGGTGTGGCGAGACCGATAGTTGAGTCCCGCCGCATCTCACCGATCAACGCCTCAAGGATCCACGGGGGCGTTAAGGGCGAGTCGCCTTGCAAGTTAATGATGATCGACGGTCTCTCGGTGAGGGTTTGCGCCGCCGCATAAACTCGTTCAGTACCGTTGCGGCACCCCGGATCGGTCATAATCGCCCGCCCTCCGAAACGCTCCACAGCCTCTCGAATGCGTCCATCGTCTGTTGCGACGTAGACCGCCGCATCGGGTACCTTGCTCGCGAGCCGATATACCCGCTCGATCATCGACACACCGTGAATGAGGGCCAGTGGCTTTCCCGGAAAGCGAGAGGACTGATAGCGCGCGGGGATGACGATAACGGTTTTCACAGGGTGCCGTATGGACTACAACTCATTTCCCTCGACTGGCATTCACCGGTTCGATATCGATCTGTTCAACGAGGGTGCATCCAAGGATCGCATCTACCTCCATCTCGATCATCAGTCGGGGGTCGACGAGTTTTGAAACCTGTACGATCGAGCTGGCCGGTCGAATGGTTTCGAATGCCTCCCGGTGGGCTTTGGCGTATTCATCCCATCGCCCCATCTGGGTTACGAAGAGCCGACTCCGGACGACATCAGAGAGCTTGAATCCGGCTGCGGTCAGGACGTGGCGAATCCGCTCGATGACGAAGCGGGTTTGGATGTAGGGATCCCCCACACCGACGACATCACCGTTGCGGTCGATCGCGGTGGTTCCCGATACAAAGAGCTGCTGCCCCACCCGAACGGCGCGCGAATAGCCGCGTAGCGGCTCCCACATCGAGCCTGAAGCGACGTTTACCCGTTCATGATTGCCAAGCGGACGATCGATACTCATACGAAATCTCCCGTCACCATTAATCCTCAAAAAGCCCAGGAAAGGCAACCATCGATAAGACGATCAGGACGGCGGATACCCAAAGAATGCCCGCTGCACCTCGTCTGGGAGAGCCACCCCGGTTTTCTGAGCTCGCTGAACCGTGTCCCACAACATCCGATAGCTAGCCCGGTCGTAGAGCTCATCCCTAAATCGAATCGGTCCCCAGCCGTTTTGCTGCGCCTGCAGCAGGATCTCGCCGGCTTGACACGCCGCGGTAAGGTCGGGTGCGAACGCCGCGAGGATCGCCCGGATTTGACGGGGGTGAATGCTCCACATCCGCAGAAAACCGAATTCGTTGCGGGCTCGGCGCGCATCCCCAGAAACGGAGGCGTCATCGACGAGATCGAGGGAGACGTTATGACTCGGGATGAGCCCGTGGGCGAGCGCGGCTGCGACGATCTCAGCTTTGGCGCGCGCGACGAGCCGATGTTCGAATTGGCCTGGAGAGCGCACGGCCGCCGAGGGGATCGCGCCCCGGTGGCTCGACACGAAATCCATGATGCCAAAGTCGAGTCCCCGGAGCCCCGGAAGAGCGGCGATCCTCCCAATGTCACGGAGGGCGCCTTGGCTTTCGATGAGAAGATGCACCGGAATCTGGCGGGAGAGTCCGAGACGGCGGTGGACTGAGTCGACGAAATCGAGCGCGCTGGCCGCCTCAGAATAGTCACGCGCTTTGGGGATCGTGAGATGGGCGAGTCGATCGCCAGCTATGTGGAGAAAATATTCGATGTCGCTGCGCCACTCTGGATGCTCCAGATCGTGGATGCGCACTCCGACCGCATCAAACGAGTTCTCCGACGAGGTCAGGAGTCGAGCGATCATCGCACGATGCTCGGCGGTCTGCCCGTGAGCTGCTCCGTCCTCACAATCAAAGGTGATATCGAATATCGGACCGAGTTCGCGCTGTAATGCGAGCGATTTAATCATTAACTTCTCAGAACCCGCATAATGGTCGCACGGAGCGATAATCGGAAAAGCCGGATCGGTTGTCGTGAAAAGTGCGTCGCGGGGATGGATGAGGGGAGTATTCATGGTGAGACCGATAATCTCCCGATGATAGTATGGTGTTCGCCCGCGGGGAAGTGCTTTCGGCGAGCTCATGTGGCGCGTCATCCTCCCGTGACACCGTCAGCCAAGCGGTAGTACACTGGGATAGTGGTAAGGATTTTTAGCCTGAGGGTTTCGATTTCGTCGATGCCCTTTCCGACCTTGTCTTTATTACGTGCCGTTCTTAAGGGGTGATGCGTGGGAGATGCTGTTCGTACCGTTTTAATAGCGGATGACGACGATGATATTCGTTCGATCCTCGAAAGTGCGGTGACGGTGCTCGGTTATCGAGTCGTGACCGCCCCCGACGGAGCTGCGGCGGTGGCGCGGTGTGAGGCCGAGCTCCCCGATGTCGCCATCCTCGATATCACGATGCCGAACTTGAGTGGAACCGCGGTGTGTCGGCATCTCAAAAGCTTACCTGAAGGCGCATACGTCCCGGTATTGTTTCTGACGGCGCGTGATGGCGTCGAGCAGAAGGTTGAGGCGCTCGATGGTGGCGGGGACGACTATCTTACGAAGCCTTTCCATTATAAAGAGCTTCAGGCCCGCATTCGCGCGCTTATGCGGGTGCGTGAATTGAACCTCCGGCTCTGGCAGAAGAATCGTGAACTTGAGGAGATGCAGGCCAAATTAGTCGCCCAAGAACGTCAGATCGTGGCCCAGCAGCTCGGCGGCACCGCGGCGCATAAGTTGGGCCAACCGTTGTCGGCGATCTTGTTGAACTGTCGCCTCCTTGAGGTTCTCCCCCCGGGTGATGAGCGTTACGGGAAAGCGCTTCAAGCGGTGAAAGCCGACACGCGGCGAATGGTCGAGATGATCGAGAAGTTGCGCCAGGTGGACGCCGGGCGAACCGCGACCTACGATGAGCGGATCTCGATCCTCGATCTCGAGGATCAATAGCGCCGCTCAAATTAACCCCTTGCGTGGGTTGGTCCGAGACGCTACGGTCAAAGAGTAGGATTTTTGTGGCTCTTACCAGGTTTTCGTAGAGCGGATCGCTTCAGTTGCTGGAGCGATCCGTTTTTTTGTCTTTTGAGGTGGGGCTGTTTTTATCTTACGGGGTGAACATCGCTGGCATCTCCTGCACCTCTTGCGTGCCCTTCTACCACCCGAACGTGACGCTACCCCTCTTCTTACGCTCCGACAGCTACCGCTTCCACAGCGCGCGGGCGAGCTGCGCCGTTGAAATCATCGTAGTAACGTTGGAGTTTCCGTCGGAGCATCAGTCGGGAACGGTGTAACCGAGACTTTACCGCGGGGATCGTGAGATGCAGGATCTCGCTTACCTCTTGATTCGTCAGTCCATCGACGTCGCGTAGAACGAAGACCGCGCGGTATTCCTCGGGAAGCCGATCGATCGCTCCTTGGACGCGATCGCGCAGCTCTTTATTGATCGTGAGGGTGTCGGAGCGCGACTCGATGCAGCCCTCGCGCTCGATACAAAACTGCTTTACTGCTGGTGCCAGATCCTCGAGTGAGACGGTCGTGTGTTGCTTGCGCTTCCGCAGCTTCATGAACGCGGCGTTGACGACGATTCGATAGAGCCAGCTCGAGAACGCGGACTTGCCCTCGAATCCCGCTAGCTTCTTGTAGATAGTCGTGAAAACGTCTTGCAACACCTCCTCGGCATCCTCTTGGTTCCGGGTGAAGCGCATGGCGAGGTTGAAAACCTTGCTTTCATACCGACCAACGATCTCTTCGAACGCCGCCAGCGAGCCGTTACGGAACCGCTCGATCAAAACTGAATCGCCAACCTTCTTCTCGCTCATACGCCCTCCCTGGGAAACCGCGACGAAAGATCCGCCCATACTTGGGCTCGCCTCGCGCCACTCTCTTTTGACACTTCAAGACGGCGTAGTTGTCATCAAGACGTCGAATCTTTGTAAACAAATTGTAAAAAGCGCCCTACCGGCGGTCGCGCTGCCCCCGGGGCAGCACAATGCGGCGATGGATCTGGGCGATGTCCCGTTAAGAGGCGGCGTTCCCTGAGGAGATATCCACAGGTTTTGTTGGTTGGGGAGCTGGTTGCAGCTGGCGGTGGCGCCAGCGAAAGCGGAGCACATCGAGTAACATCTGCGCGGCATCAACGATGAGGTTCACCTTCGACCCCGGCACGTTCGTCCAGTTTATGGGGACCTCGACGATCGAAAACCCAAGTTTCCGGGCGATGTACAAGATCTCAACATCGAAACCGAAGCGACGCGCGGTTTGACGGGCGAAGATCTCGCGGGCGGTTCGCGCGGTAAACAGTTTGAAGCCGCATTGGGTATCGGCGATCCGCGGAAGTAATACGAGGTTCACCGTTCCATTAAAGATCCGACCCAGAATACGGCGATACCAGACCGTCTTCACCGTAGTTTCCTGGGAGTAAAGTGCGCGTGAGCCGATGGCGATGTCAGCTCCCTCGTTGACGGCCTTCATGAGGCGCTCGAACTCAATGAATGGAGTCGCGCCGTCGGCATCGGTGAAAATGAGCCAGCGGCCGCGGGCGTTCAGCATTCCTGTTCGCACAGCATTACCCTTGCCACCGTTGACGGGGAGTCGCAACAGCCGAACGTGGGGGCGGATACGCTCGAATTTGCGGACTACATCACTCGTGCCGTCGGTGCTGCCATCATCGACGACGATCACTTCGTAGGGGGTGCTACGCGTATCGAGGAGGTCGATGATATCGATCAAGGTCGGCGGCAGGCGCCGCTCCTCGTTGAAGGCGGGGATAATTACTGATATCTCGGGCTCGTCGTGACCCGAGACCGCACGATCGCGGAGCCACGTGGTGAGATCACCCTTCGGCTGAGGCGGTGAGTTCTCGTTCATCCCGCAGTTCCTTTATCTGTCCAAATCGACCCCTGCTTGTTGCAAGGATAATAGCCCCGGGGATGCCGACCACGAGGTACTGAATAACGTGCTGAGCGATGACCATCGTCAACGCGAGCTCTTTTTGAACGCCGATCGATACTAACACTGCACTGGCGATCGCCTCGATAACCCCGATTCCCCCGGGAGCTGCGGGGATGAGCGAGCTAAAGTTAACGGTCACCAGAAAAAGAACGCACTCGGCTAACCCGAGGTTTGCCCCGAAAGCGTGGGTGACAGCGACGAATACGCCGAGCTCGATAAGCCAGACGACCACCGACCAGAGAAAGATCGTCGGCACCCGGGCAGGTGTACAGAGCGGAGCGAGGCCATTAATAAATATCTGGAAGCGATCGAGTGCGTAGCGGGTCGCCCGATTAGGAAAGCGGCTAGCGAGTCGCTCGGCGAGCCCGAAAAGGGGGCGTCGTAACAGGAGCACCAGGAATACCCCCGCCACCGCCGCGGCGAAGAAACAGGCGACGTACAGGAGGTTCTGCGAGACATGCTCGTCGCCAAGGTGAAAAGCGAAAAGAAGGAAGAGCAGGCTAATCATCAAGCCGTCAGCGAGTCGCTCACTTGCGATTGAGGCGAGAACGAGCGTACGGGTCAGCCCCGTGACCCGCGAGCCCACATGCGCTCGGACGAGCTCTCCGGTCCTCGCAGGGAGCACGTTATTCATAAAAAACCCGAGGATGAGGACCTTCGCGGCGTTACGGTAATCGATCGTCCGCTCAATAAAGAGGAGCTGCCACCGGCGTGCCCGCAGGAGATACGAGGACACGGTGAGGGAGAAAGCGAGTGTCACCCACCCCAAATCGACACCGCTCAAGTGATCGATAAGGGCGCGCCAATCGACCCCCTTAAAGGCGAC
>JBILDU010000134.1:0-6531 GCA_044352465.1 Bdellovibrionota bacterium | reverse complement strand
GAATAGGAATACTCCCCGGGGTCCAGGGGCGGAGCCCTTGGCCGTCATTCGAATCTTGGCCGATGCAATTTGCCACTTCGAATAGGAATACTTCCCGGGGTCCAGGGGCGGAGCCCTTGGCCGTCATTCGAATCTTGGCCGATGCAATTTGCCAGTTCGAATAGGAATACTTCCCGGGGTCCAGGGGCGGAGCCCTTGGCCGTCATTCGAATCTTGGCGGATGCAATCCGCCAAGTTCGAATAGGAATATAATAGTGGTAGGCACGAATGGATTCGAACCATCGACCCCTTGCGTGTGAAGCAAGTGCTCTGCCGCTGAGCTACGCGCCTTCGTGATGAGGGAGTAAGAGTAGCAAAAGTCTCTATTGATTATCAACTCCACCCAAAAACCGCCTCAAACACAGCGATCCTCGAGAGTTGGACCCACATCCCACCCCAACACGCTAATTACCGAGCGACCGTAACGAATCGATTATCCGCTGTAAAAGCTTTCCTGTGGCTGCTTTGAGCGCCACGAATGCCTCGAACGCCTGAGAAGCCTTCTCAACATCCATCGAAGCGGCTTTGAGCTGCGCCGCCGTCGCATTTGGATTCTGTGAGAGATCGCGAAAGGCCTTTTCCGCCTTTTCCATATTCTGACCAAGGGTTTTTAGTGCTTTTTTATCCTTGGCGCTTTGACTAAAGATGCTTGCAGCTAAGGTCGCCGTACTCGTCGATGAGGAAGCTGTAGCTCCACTAACACTTGCCATATTTTCTCCCTATTAAAATGAACCGAGGGCAGCTCACACCGCCCGATTCGGGTGCGGTCGCGAAATCATCTGCTCACGACCGGTGAGGAGGTATCGTGATTTTTAAGCCGTCGTTGCGGCCATCGTCGCGTAAAGGCTGTTCCACTGAGCAACGAGGCTCGCATACACCTCCGTGACTCGAACCATAGAGGAGATTCGAAGCCACTCGTCTTTGGTGTGGTCGCCCCCACCGACCGGTCCGATCGTCAGGACTGGAATCCTCAAGCGGTTCGCCAAAACATTTTCATCGGCTACCGAGCTGAAGTAAGCTGGCTTCACACTGGACGGAGCAAGGATCGCTGCCTCCACATAGCGAACAAATGGGTGGTCACGGGGGGTCTCATACGCCTCACCGAACGGCGTGGGACGTTCGGCAAGCTCGACAGTAACACTTACCCCCTGCGCAGCAGCGCTTCGACCAAGAGCCTCGAGTGCGTCGCCCGAAGTAACTCCGGGTGTCGTCAGGAGAGAAAAAGTCATCGAGCATTCACCCGGAGCGGAAAAAGAATCGGTCTCAGCCCGGATGGAATGACACACCACTCGGGTCGAGCCGAGGTGGGGATGCTCCGGAAATCGAAGCGCTTCAAGCGACCGTACAAATCGAGCGGCGCTGTGGATTGCGTTACTCTGCGGGGTGGCGACGGCCGCATGCGAGGTGCTGCCATGTATCCGCGCGTGACACACGATCCGCCCCTTACGCCCGAAGCCAACGCTGAAGGGCGAATTTGTGTCTTCGACCTGTCCACTCTCAGCGACGATCAAACACCCGATATCCCCAAGGAGTCCCGACTCCACCAACGCATGCGCGCCCCGGGAGTAGTCCTCCTCATCGACTCCAAAGACGATCTTCACCGGATATCGTTCACTCGCCGCCCACCGTGCCGCCATCAAAATCGAGCTGTTCCCACCTTTCATATCGGCTACGCCGAGGCCATAGGCGATATCCTCTCGCACCTCAACGGTAAAGGGATCGCGTTCGTACCGAGGATCAGGGGGCACGGTATCAAGATGACCATAAAATCCGAGATAACGTTCCGCTTGTCCGAAGGTGGCCACAAGACTGGGACGCGTCCCTTCGCTCATCACCTCCTCAACCATGAAGCCGTGGGCAGTGAGCCATTCCCTCATAAATCCGGATAGCCGGCGCTCGTTCGGAAACACCGATTCGATCGACACGAGTTCGCGTAAGAGGGCGAGGTGAACGGTCATATCATTGTTCATCGGCGGTGTACCTTAATCCACGACGGGCACGTAAAAGCTCGAGTATCTCCTCGACCGCGGCATGGGTTGGAGCAGCAACGAGGAATTTAGCCCCATTCGATGGGCGCGAACATTGCACTGAACCATCATCCCCTTGACGGAACATGCTCCGTACCGCCATCGGGACGACGATACCACGCGCGCAACCATTAAAAAGATCGAGGCCCGGGCCCAGGTCGAGGAGTGCCTTGAGGTCCTCGATCGAGACCAGATTGTGTGTTGCCCAGACGTTTGTATTCGCCCAGGCGGAAAAGTTGTGTGCCCGGTACACCTTGTCAGCTACAATACTTGAGATCGAATTTATTGTTGGCCGTACGTTTGGATCGAAGAGATACGGGGCTATGCTGCCATCAGCCCCACGAATGAGCATAAAATCCACCCCACCCATACCACGGACACCAAGTTCGCTATACCAGTAGCGCGCGACACCGTCGATCGCTTGAAAGAGCCGTGCCTCGCACTCTCGATCACACAGGGACGCCCAATTCGGACTGAGTCGGTCAACCGAGTAGCCCCCCCGAAAACTCCCGTTTTGATCGGTCCGCTGCCCAAAGATTTGGGGTACCGAGTAGGCACCATCGTCCTCGAGACGGACCAGAAAGCTTCCGTTAAATACCACCTCGCCGAGGGTTTGCGCGTCTTGCTCAAGGATGAGTGGATGAGGGAACGGCTCATCCTCTGCACCATACCACGCCCGCCATCCGGCTCCGCCGCCGTAGTCGTTGAGCTCATAAGCACTGCGGATATCCTCTCGAATGAGGGCGAGGGCGTGTTCGAGCCCCGCGGTAGTGACTGGTCCCGCGATTGCTTGAACTCCGTCGCCGCCCGAACCACGGGGGTCTTTTAAGCGCGCGGCATAACGTACGGTGCGTTCTCCTCCCGCTCGCTCGAAGGCTCGATTGAGCCATGCAATCTGCGCCGAAAGTTCGTGGGGCGAACGAATAACAGCCCCGGGAAAGACGGGGAACCCATACCGCTCGGCGGCCTCACGAAAAGCGGCTTTATCGTTGGTTACCGCGGCATTTGAGATCTGAAGGAGCTCTCCCCCGAGAGCTCGAACTTGCTCCCGAACCAGGGGGGTCGGAAATATTGTCGCCACATTCGGTCGATCGGAAAAGGTAAGTCCCGACCGTACGGCGCAAGCAAGTGGGTCGGTATATGGGTAGCCCGCCAGCCGCCGAACGGGCTTTCCCCGGTGCACGACGTCACGCTCTTGGATGACGGGATCGACTTCGTCGATCGCTACCTCCGGAGACAATAAGCCGATCGCCTGAAGATGTCCGGCCCAACCCGGCATCAAACGGAAAACCAGTGGACGCTCTCCCGGGTAGGCCGCTACCGCGTTAAGGCCGGTCAGATAGGCGTCCCCGTTCGGGTCAGGCACGTGACACCACGCCCCCTGCCCGACCTCTTCCGGGCCAACAATCCAATTGCCCACGGTGACGACAGGACCGCTTCGACTATGACACTGGGCGAAGGTATGCCCCAGTCCGAGGGGACGTTCGAAATCGTGCCGCACAAGGCGCACAATCTGAAGTTCACTTCGATCGCCCCCTGTCAAGGGTGCGGCGCCAGCGCGAGCAGTCCCCTCTTCCGCCGGAATCGCGAACGGTGCCCGCCGCGCCCCTCCCTCCGCCACGCCGATACTGCTTGCCACCTTCTCTCTCCACCAAATGAGTTACGCGAAGTTTCTACCGGGTGATAGCGGGCGGACCAAGAAACTATGCAGATTACACGAAATATGACATTTTTTGTCATGTTTGTGACTTTATTGTGTGCGGAGGTATACGTGCTTCGAATCTCAAGCGCTCTTCAAAACATCATCGATAGCTCCAGCGAGTTTCAATTCGGATTCCATAATCAGCTTTTCAACCTCACGCGCTTGGCTGAGTTTATCCGGCCGATGGTTGAAGCCCGAACGAAAAAGACGGTCCAACAGAACTCGCTCGTTATGGCGTTATCACGCCTTAATCGCCGACGGGTCTCCCGAGCCAAGAAACTTCCTCGCAAGTTTGTTGTTCAGAGCATCTCGGTCCTCTCTGGGCTTACCGTGATGACATTCGCCCGAACACCGGAGAATCACCGCGCCGCGGAGCGAATCTATTCCAGATTAAGAAAGGCGGAGGCGTTCTGTACGATGACGGAGGGTACCAACGAAATTACTTTCATCTTTCCCCGTTCATTTCGGGGAGCAGTTCAACCACTTTTGGTTAACCGGCCGACATTTAGCCGGAACGATGTCGCCGCGTTGTGTGTACGCTTCCATCCTAAGTACCTCGACGTGCCCGGGCTTCTCCACACGATACTGCAACAGATAACTCTCCAGGGCATCAACATCATTGAGATCGCCTCAACAACGACTGAGCTAACCCTCTACATCCGTGAAGACGACCTTCGAACGGGGTTCGATACCCTCATGGCAGGATTGCGGGAATAACTATGCAGATTGAGGGCTTAAGCAAGTTATCGAACACCGATTCGCAAAAAACACCCCATCTTTTCTCGCGCGGAATAAATTTTTTCCGATCGCTTCAAAGGTAGCTCCGACCGATATCCGTGCTAAACTAGTAATTAATGAGAGACTCACTGCATCCTTCTGGGGAACGATCCTCAGCCTCCGGCCTCGAACACCTTCATCATCCAGATACAGACGATACAGCGACCCACATGCTTCACGAGATGTGTCGCCGTTTTGGCACCACTCCGGACGGATTGCGCAAGGCGGTGTATGCCCACGCCGCGGCCAGTGAACCGCGGGTCTCACGAGAGCTTGTCGAGCAATTCGAAGATCTAATGAAAAGCGCGCAGGTAGATTTCTTTGAGCGATATTTCGCTCGACAGATCGCGCCGCGGAGTATCTTGGTCGCTCCTTCAGCTGCATACATTGATCACTCGATTCAAGGCGAGGCTCTGGCTCGACTGATTAGCTATGTCGGGTCGAACGATAGGGGGGAACGGATCCGCGCCCTGATTGAAAGAGGACCGAGCGGGTCACCGGATCAGATCGGCTGGGAACCACCCCGCGACTTAACCGAACTCGTTGCCACAATCATACGCTGGGGCATTCTGGCGAAGTCCGATAAGGTTCGCCTACGGGTAGCTCCCGAGATTCGGGAGGAGATCCGTACAGCACTCGGAGCCGGTGGCTATGACACCAATCCACGTCTCGGTGGGATGCCTGCGGTCTGTAGCCTCGGTGCTGAGGCGCTCGGTCATAAGGCCACGATGCTCGCCCTCGGTGCATTCCCCCCAAATGTGGTTGACCTACTTCCGTCTACCCTTAGCGTCGTGACAGGTAGCGGTGTCCTCCAAGCGGTCACCGATGCCCGCGGTGATGCGGGAACTGTGGATCACTTCTGTCTGAGTGCCGCGCCTTCAGAGCGAGTATTTCCGGCCGATTGGAAAACCGTCCGTGTCCACGAGAAAGACTACCAGTGCGAACAAGGGCTGCGGCTTGAGGTGATCATCTCGGGAACCAAACCGGTGCCGGGATTCGGGAACCTCTCCGCCGAATTTCTCACCTCCCTGGGCGCAAAGCATGACGTCGTCCTTTTTGGGGGGCTCCACCTCCTCGAGACGCCCACGGAGCTTGAGCATCTCGTTGATGGGCTCGAAGCGCTGCGACGCGGAGGCGCCCCCCTCGCCCTCGTTTATAGCCAACCGAAATCCCCTGAGCTTGAGCCCTCTGCGCTCCGCGCGATTCGAGAGGGGCGGCTCATCGACCTTGTATCTCTCAACACAGCCGAGGCGTACGGCCTTCTGAGGCGTATCCACGCAGATGTCCGCAGAGGGGCGAACACTCTCAAACTGTCACAGGCAACGATCGAGCGAATCGAGCAAGCACTTCCCCTAGCCGAGGTAACTGGAAATATCCAGCCAGTCGGCCGCGAGCACGGGGCATGGATAGCTCGAAGCGCCGAGGTACTCCAAGAGACCCTCGCCATTCCGATCGTCCGGGTGCGCGGCATGTTCGCCGATGTGACCTGCATCGACTCATCCACCCCCCTTACCGGCCCTGACTTCGATGCGCTACGCCGGTCTTTGATTATGTCGCGAGTAGCAGGCTCAGTGAAAGCTGCGTTACCGCACGGTCTTATTGCAAGCTATGCCGATCTAGTCCCAATTACCCTCCCTCCGGAGCCGGAAGCCCTGGTTGCGTACTGGCAGATAATCGATGGGATGGAGCTCGCAACCGCTCGGCGCAACCTTGCCTACGATGTCTTCATACGTGGCGTCATTCGAACAGCCAGCGACAGCGTTCTGATCGTAGCACCACCGACACCACTCCCAAGTCGCCGGGGTGGCACGACCAGCACCGGCGATACCATCGATCTCCTCTTTGCCCTCGAGCAATCCGACCGCATTCGTCCTCTTCGTCCTCGTGCGCCCCAACCCCACCGGTAGAGCCAGAGCCTCCTGCCGCTCCCCGAGCACGAATTGGGTTGATGCCTTCGATTAAAGTCTTAGGTTTAGTGAAATCGTC
>JBILDU010000133.1:0-6588 GCA_044352465.1 Bdellovibrionota bacterium | reverse complement strand
AGCTCTGGATTCCACATCAGCAAGAGGCTGTAGACGGGCGGGGTGACAACCGCACCGAAAACGATAACCGCGACTATGAGAAGTGCAATGGCCTGAAGCATCGATCGTCTACCTCCCCCGTTCGGGTCCCTCACCGCCTCAATCATTCCAGACTTCGGGGGCGAACACCAAGGGGGATTCGAAACGCCGGACCTTGCTGACCCCCCTGGGCGCCGGTGGAGGAAGGGAGTATACTCCGCCCATCGTCTAAGCGCTGAGAGACCCTCTCTCGGCTCGTTTAGTTTTAGCCACACGGTTATGGACTCTGGGACAATATTCGCATTTTTCTTCGACTACCACATCTACACTGCGGCGATGCTCGGGGCGATCATCGGGCTGGAGCGGGAGATCGCGGGCAAAGATCCGAGCCTGCGAACCTTTGCCCTCATCAGCATGGGCAGTTGTATCTTCGCGATGCTCTCGCGTCTGAGCGTCGCCGATATCCCGTCGGGGGACCCCAGTCGGATCGCCGCCCAAGTGGTCGCCGGCATCGGCTTCATCGGTGCGGGGGCGATCTTCCGCTCGCCCAAAGGGGTCTCCGGGCTTACGACTGCAGCGCTCATGTGGGCCACCGCGGGGATCGGAATGTCGGTCGGCTTCGACCAAACGAAACTTGCGGTAGACGCGACGGTGGCGGCGCTTTTCGTGACCTTGTGCCTCAACATCGTCCATCAGGTTATCCGGTGGATCCGTGGCGCGGATCGAACCTCGAAGCCTGAGTAAGCGCGTCACATCCCCGTACGGCACTTAAAGAGGGTGATTCCCCGGTCGGTTCGACCGGTAAACTCGTCGTAGCGCTGATACACAGTGGTGACCTCCTCAACCCGACTCGCCGCTTCGCCCATCTCTCCATCGAACCAATCGCGTCGGGCGATGTAGACCGCTTCACCGGGGCAGTTGACCTCTGACGGCTGTGGTGAAACGATCTCGACCGACCGTCCCAGATAATAGAGAAACGGGTCGAAATACTCGTTGTATCTCGTTTTCAAAAGCACAAGCGGTGTATCCGCGGGCACCAGCCCTCGAACGACGGTGGCCATCCGATCGAATCCCTTAAACTCGCTTTTGACGCCGTAACCGATAGTCGTAGCAAATCCAAGCAACCAGACGACCGTGAGTGCTGCGGGAACGACGCGGCGCGCGGGGGCATCCTGTTGGGAGAAGAGTGCCCCGTACTGAAGCGCGAACGCCATGACGGCGGCGAGCACCAATCCGCTTCGATGCTCTACCGCCCACCGCTGAACGATAACGAGGAGCGGATACAACGAAAGGTCGAGCGCCATAAAAATCGAAACGCTCACCCCAATCACCACAACGACCAGCGCCAGCACACTGGAGACGCGACGCAGAGCCTCGCGCCATCGCCCCTGAGCGCGGTCGCTCAGCTCTTGAAACCACTCGGTGAGGTGATATCCCACGAAGATAGCCATTCCAGGATAAAGCGGCAGGAGATACGAATGACGCTTCCCGGCAGCGAGAGAGAGGAACGCGAAACCGGTCACAAACCACAACGCCCCAACCCATCTAAGCCGAACCTGCAATCCGCCAAGGTGTCCGTAGGGCAGACGCGCGATTCGAGGCCAACCCGTAACGACGAAAGCCACGGCGAGGATCGACCACGGCAGGGCCCCTCGTAATATCGACCCGAAATAGAACCATGGGGGCTCGTTGTTCATGTGCTCTGCCCCGGTAAACCGCTGCAGATTCTCAAAGAACAGGTGTCGTTCGATAAAAGCATCCGCCCCCCGGCCGGCGGCAGCGATATACCAGGGGAGCGCGAGCCCAAGAAAGAGAAGCCAGCCCCAGCGCGGCTGCACGAACGCCCTTAAGGCATGGCGTAAACCGATGAGGTACGCTACGCATGCAAACCCAACGAGTCCCGGCAGGACAAGGCCGATCGGCCCCTTCGCAAGGACTGCAAATCCACACGCGGTATAAAATAGGCACCAATCCCCCCCTCTCACCGGGAGGAGACGGCTCGCACCGTCAGGCCGAAGAAACGGACGGATAACCGCACTCACCGCCACGACGACGAAGAACGTATACGTCATATCAACCCGCGCATCGAGGGCGAGTTGGATGAATCCGTAAGTCGAGGCGAGGATGAATCCGCTCATCCCCCCGACCCAGACCCCCAGCGCAGGGGAACGGAGCCCCCCGAGAAGAGCGCCGAGGAAAACGGTGAGCGCCACGGTCGCCGCGCCAAAGAGGAGCGAACTGGTCCGCGCAACCGCTGGGGTGACGCCCCCGCGGAGCTCGCCCAAAAGGGCTGTCACCCAATGGAATAGGATCGGCTTCGAGGGCACGACCCCGTTTCGAAGCGGTAAAACCCACTCCCCGGTCTCTTTCACCAACGCAGCCACATGGATCTCGCGCGCCTCAGAGGAACCGCCGACAGAACTGAGATTAAGAAACGGCCCGAGGAGCACCACAAGGATTACGGCTGCGGCGAGCGCTAAAGATTTTGGGGTCAGATAAGGGGACGCAGCTCTCATGAAATCGGGATCTGGTTAATCAGAAAAAGATGTCCCGCCCCCTCCGCAGCCTCAGTTCTTATCGGCCAAGGCGGCGCCAGAGAGGCTTACGACCAACCGCCGAAGATCATCGAAAGAACCATTATTCCGGCGAAGAGAAACGCTGCGACTTCGAAAATGCTCATGCCCGACTTACCATCTCACACATGCAACCGCCGACTATATCGAACGATCGCTCAAGGTCTTAGTGAGCTATACTCGGAAAGTCGAGGTTCGAAAAGGGAGAAAGCACGTCGGCTGAATAGATGTTCACCGAAAAGGTGGCTCTGAGCCCCGACTGGTGCCTTCGTTAGAGATTTGGTTCACCCGAGCAGCCGTTTAGGATTAGCCCTCGTAGTGGCCGCCAACCGGCCTCTGGAGCACCAAATTGGCCCGCAAAACGCCGGAGGGAGCCTGTCCTCGACCGGATATGGAGATTATCGACCTCCCGTCCTTACACGGCTATCCGCTCACCACCGTTGATGGCGAGAAGGTGACGAACCACCTGCTTCGCCCGGGGACGGCGACGGTGAATCTTACGACGCTCACGACCCGCATCCTCATCAGCGAAGTCGGGCTTCTGACCTTCCATCCCAAGCGTGGGGGCAAGGTGACTGTACAAGGTCTCGAGAGCCTTCTTCTTTACCCGCGAGATGTGGCACCGGCTGTAGCCCAGGCTGTGAGCGATATCCATCAACTGCTCCTCATTGATGAAGATCCGGGTAATCACCTCTCGCTCAAGGGGATCGAGCTGCGAACACGCTACTTCGCTCAGATGAGCGACCTGCTTTTTTAAGAGCGACTCATCCGGAGAAACGAATTCCTGGCTGGATAACGCCTCGGCGACCTCCATGGCATTGATACCTCGGGCGATCACCGCGTTGCTTGTGGCGGTCGACTCAGCTTGACGACCCTGCCCCTCCGCGGACGGTAAGGTGTTGGCGGTTGCCGCCGTGGTCACTGCGCGGATCAGATTTCCCCGCATATGATAGAATAAAAAGGTCATGAAACTTGCGCCCTTGGTGGGGTTGTACCGACGCACCGCCTCGCACAATGAGAGGTCGACGATGCTGTCGACCTCCTGCAGGTCGAGCCGGGCGTGCCACTTACGCAAGATGCTGCGAGCAAGCTTGCGAGCTTTGATACGATAGGTAAGAACGAGTTCGGTGCGGGCCTCCTCAGTGAGGCCGGGTGAGCGGCGAGCGCGATGCCCCTCAAACAAGTTGATGACCTTACGGGGCTCCTTTGCCTTACGCTCAACCTTGGCGAAGGTTTGCTTTTCTACGACGCTTTTCAACTTCAGGTTTGTGCGTGCCATATATTCCCTACTGCTATCCCCGTTCGACACCCGGCTCCGGGAAAACCTTCCCGAGAACGGCGTCGTTACACCCCCTCTTCCGGGGATAGGGGGGCCCCGCTTCAGTTTTTTTAGGTGAAAAAGAAATTTGCCGATAACAGATGTCGGAGGGGGTGTAACGCGCCCCCTCGCCTGACGAGCCGTAGAACGGGGAAACGCCTAAGTGAGCGGGAAGATAGAGAAAATGAATTCTCAAGCCGGGATACTCAGTCGCGCTGAGGCGGACGCTCTCGTGGTGGAGCACTGTGGATGGGCGGAGAGCATCGCCCGCTCGGTCGCGCGGGCATGGAATATGGACTGGAAGCTCGATGGGTTAGACGGAGCGGCGCTCGAGGCGCTGATATTCTGTGCGCGCCGCTTTCAACCCGATCGCGGGGTGCCTTTTAAAGGCTACGCCCGTAAGCGGATCCACGAGGCCTCAACGGAAGCTGCAAGAAGATCAAGGGGTTGGAAGCTGGGTAGCAGCACCGAGAGTCGCGAGCAACAGCGTGCCCGCGAGGTTTCCGCAGAATTGCTCCAAATATTCCCCGAGCTGCGCGACGGGGAGCTCCCGAGTGGTGGGGACGACGGCGGCGGCGGAGACGACATACGGGGCTCAATTCGCCAACTGCTCGTTGGGGCGAGTATCGTCGCGGCCAAACAAGGGACGATGTCCGACCAACCCGACGAGCTCGTTGATATCAAACGCACGGTGATGTTCATCGCCAACCTCGATCTGGTGCACCAGGTCGTGTTGTATAAGATCTATTGGGAGGGGCTCTCGATGCGGTCGGTCGCGGCTGAATGGGAGACCGATGAGCTTAATATAATCCGCGAGCACAAGGTGCTACTCGGATATCTGCAGAAGTGCATGAGTAAAGGGAAGTCGGGTGCTCCTCCGAAACTACGCCCCGGCCTTAAAGGTATCGCTCTCAAGCTCAAACGGGAATGCCCCGCAGCACCGTTTGAACGTTTTATCTCCTCACGGGAAAACGCATGACAAAAAAGATCGGCGATAAAAAAATCGGTGGTATTCACAGCGCTACCGAGACGACTGCGGTCGAAGGCACCGATGTTGTCGGCGGTGTCAGCGGGGTCAAGGCGACCTCCGGGATAGGCGGCGTCGGTGGCATCGGCGCCGTGAACAAGCGGCGTTCGACCCGCACGATGACGCTCGCGGAACGAGAGCAGCTTTTTCAGATGATCAACGAAGAGGCGGACAAACTGTTCGGTGAGGGAGGCATGTCGCCCGCCCAACAGAGCGTGGTGAAAAACGCCGTCCGCATGGCTGTCGACGCCGGTCTCGTCGATGAAGATGAAACCAAGAAGCGCTCGTAATTTAGCTGGTAATTTCACCTCAGAGACTCAAGCGCTGTTCAGCGCGAGTGGCCGCGGGGAGGCTCACCGACTCTGAAAACGGGCGAGCTGCGCTCGATAAAAGCGGATGACGTTTGCATCTTCCACAACTCCCCCTTCGATGAGCTCACCCACCTCACCAAGATAGGTGCCCGCCGAGTTCAGGTCTCCGGTCGTCAGAAGACACGTGGCCAGATACAAGATCGCTTCGACAAAACCGGGTTCACTCCGTAACGCCTGGCGCGAAGCAAAGATCGCCGCATCCATATTTTTGTTCTGAATGTGCAGATACGCCATCCCCAGCCACGCCGGCGCGAACTCCGGGGCCACCTCGGTAACACCGGCAAGCACAACCTCGGCGCGGCGAAGATCGCCGTTTTCAAGAAAAAATCGCCCCAATTCGTAGAGATGTCCGAGCTCTTCATCGGAATAGCCCCGCTTCAAAACCTCGGAGGGGCTTCGGCGTTGCGGCAGATCCATACTAACGCTCCTCCGGAGTCACGGCGAGCCAATCGAGAACCTGCTTGAGCATCGCCTCCTCTGCCGTCAACCGTTTGACCGTCTCGCGGTCCACTTCAGCACCGAGGTCGGCTCGCAGCGCCGCGACTTTTTCAAATCGAGCAAAAAGAGAGGAGGTTAAAGATTCGAGTTTACCGATCTTTCCCCGCACCGGGAGGAGCGCGAGCAAAGGCGCGATCGAAAACGATTCGGGGGGTGAGTAGAGCGACCTTTTCATCGATATCTTCTTTTGGGGAATAGTTCTTTTGTCGTCATTTCCTCACGCTCGGGGGGCACCCAGTCCTTTCATCCCCACCGACCGGTCACCGTTCCGACCGATCCGCCAAGACCTCAGCTCGGGTCATCCGCTGCCGGAACCGAAACACGAACCACCCGCTCCACCACACCACAACTCCGGCGCTCCCAGCACACAGAGCTACCGCACCGAGGACACGTTCAAGAGCTGGCCGAGCATAGGCTCCTAGGTAGTCTATCTCATGATTGAGGAGCCCCGCCATATCTCGAAAAAGAGTCGCCACGAGCACCGCCGCCACGAAGATACCACCCCCCAATCCAAAAACGCCCTGCCAAAGACGCCGGAACGGGGCACGCACCGACATCTTTGCAAAGGGGTTGAGGCGCTCCAACGACAGCGCCAATCGCTCCGGCTTTAAAAGCACCTTTGTCTGAAAAAGGATTGAGACAAGAACCGTCAAGCCCCCCACAACCCCACTCAGCCCGACAAACCAACCCAACTCTTCGGCAAGGGTGGCCCAGCCGTGCGCCCCCCCAAGCTCGCCCACCCCACTTCGATAACGCGCTACCATCGCACTCACATCGGGCGCC